>CALUKG010000128.1 GCA_944321155.1 uncultured Bacteroidales bacterium
AGGCTAAAATTATATAGGTGTATTAGGGTTTATGTTGTGTGTTGGGGTATTTTTGTGTGTTGTTGCAATGTGCAGTCGTTCCCATATACAGTTGGGAATCAGCCTCCATATGAAAGTGATGCATGCAAATTTCCAATCAATAATAGCTTTGCGTTTTTTCTTTTCGATGGCTTTTACAATCTGGCAGGCAACCTTATTCACGGGCATGAGCAATGGGTAGTTTTGGTTGGAGGCCAGAAAAGCCGTATCTACGAAACCGGGCTGTATGTCGGTGATGGAAACGTGGCTGTGCTCCATGTGTGATAATTGGCTGAGAGCCTGCAGGTAGGTGCTTTGGAATCGTTTGGTGGCAGAGTAGGAGGGCGCGGTTCCCAGTCCTTTCGTGCCGGCTATGGACGTAATGGCAACAATGTGTCCACGGCCTTTCTCTCTGAAATAGCGATAGGCAAATCCGATCAATGTGCCGAAGCCCTTTACATTGGTAGCAAAAGTAATCTCCTCTTGTTCTTGTATCAATGCGGTGTTTTGTTTTCCTATGCCAGATACATGGATATAGGTGTCCATACCTCCCGTGGCTTTTATCAGTTCCTCCAGTAGGGTGGGCGCATTGTCTTCTGTAACATCAATGGCTTTTATGGATACCCTTTCCGGTGCGATGCTTTTCAGTTGTTCCAAGGCTTGTGTGCGGCGTGCAGCCACTCCGACAATATGACCTTTGCCGATAAATAGGCGTGCCACTTCATAGCCGATGCCGGAAGATGCTCCTATTATGATGATGCGTTTTTGCTCCATATATAGTTCTATTCCTTTGCAAAGATAGGACTTTTATGTGGAAAACGTTTAGTGTTTTGAGTGTTCGTCTTTTTGAGGGCCATAAAGATGGGTTATGAAGGTCGCTATCGGATAAAAGAAAAACGCAATGGAAATTTCCACTGCGTTTTCTTGTTCTTTCTTGTTCGTCTTATTTACGGATGCCAAGTTCTTTGATGATTGCACGATAACGTTCAATATCTTTTGCCTTGACATAATCAAGCAAGCGACGACGTTTACCTACCAATCCGACCAATGCACGTTCAGTAGCAAAGTCTTTTTTGTGTTTCTGCAAGTGACCGGTAAGGTGGTTGATACGGAAAGTGAACAAAGCGATTTGAGATTCTGCAGAACCGGTGTCCTGTGCTGATTTGCCATACTTTCCGAAGATTTCAGCTTTCTTTTCTGAAGTTAAATACATGTGTTGTAAGTTTATTGAGTTGAACAATAATGGTCTTGTCTGTTAAAACAATCCCACATTTATTTTTTGCGGCTGCAAAGATAGCCTTTATTTTTCTATCCCACAAATTTCTATGCGGGTTTATTTTCGAAACAGCGTCCTGAGTGATTGATGGGCCCAATCAGCGTGTATTTTGTTTATCAGATAGCCGGCCAATAGAGAACCCGTTACTCCGATGATGGAGCCGGCAAATACATCAATGGCAAAGTGCTGAGACAGATAGATGCGTGAATATCCTCCTAATGCGGCCAAAATAAAATAAGCAAAATGCAGTGGTTTCTTGTTGGTCAGCAAACACAGAGTCATGAATAGCGCAAAGGCTGCCGTTGTGTGTCCCGATGGAAAACTGTGGTAATGGTGCAGATGTACACCTTCCACTTGCGGCAACACAGCGTTGGGCATGTGTTCCGAGAAGAATACTATTGGCCTTGGCTCGTTCCATAGGTGTTTGCCGATTTGTGTCAATAGTCCGGGAAGAAGTTGGCCTGCCAATACCAGTAGGGCAGCCTTGTATTGGTAAAACAGCAATGCGGCAACGATTATATAGGGAATGCTGGCCCCCACTTCTGTACAGTATTTGAAGAAAGTGTCCAGTAGTGGCGTGTGATAGTTGTTCATGGCAAGGTGCAATGTCCCTTTGTCACATGAAAGAAGGGCGATTGCCAAAGCAACCACCCATATTGTAAATGGTATTAAAAACCAGAATAATCCTTTGAGAGAGTAGTTGTTTGTCTGTTTCATTAATAGAAGTCGCAGCGGCAATCTTTAGCAGATGGCAGTCTGAATAAGATGGTAAATTTCACACCAAAAAAGAAGTTGTTGATTAGTTTGTCTTTTGCGAGGTCGGAAACAAACACGTGGTTCATGGCGATTTGTCCCACATCACCGTTGGCAGGAACTGTGGCGTAACCATAACTGTTGACGCCTGAATTGGCGTTCAAGATTCCATAATCGCAAAATGCACCTATTCGGAAATTGACGGGACTGGCGGGGTCCCATTCATTGGCTTTCTTTAACCCAAAGCGGTATCCCATTTCCAGAGAACCTTTTAGGTCGATTCCGTTAAATGCAATAGGACTTTCGGTAGCCAATTCAGTTGTTCCGAAATTGTGGTTGGGCATGTCTTCCCATAAACCCAAATATTTGTCGTAAGTACCTTTTACAATAACGTTTGATTGTACATTGGCGTTGTATATGAGATTAAGTCCCAATTTTGCACCAACCAGAAAGTAAAAATGATTGAACCGTCCTCCCATCAGTAATGGTATGTTTACATAGCCCAGATTGGAAATGTCACGACGTTTGTCAAAGGTAAAATGGCCGGTGTATGTGTCGCCTTCCGTATCGACTAATCCTGCAACATCGATGGTGTAAGGGTTCATGTAGATGTTAGTAGAACCATATTCAAATCCGACACCTACGTCCAGAATAAAATGTTTGTGTTGTAATTCATAGCCAAATCCGGCTCCGCCACCTCCTCCGATAGCATATTTTGATTCTTCGATGTTGTCAAGAAATGAAGTAACTCCACCGTCCATCCATACCATTAATGAATGGCTTGTTTGGGCATTTGTAAGAGTAACCGCCGCTTGTATTGCTATGAGAAGCAATAGGGCAGAGAGCCGTTTAAGATGGGATAATACTGACATAATTACAACCTGTTAAACAAAAAACGTTGTGGGTTTAATACGTTTTTAAACTTATGTTGTGTAGCAAATAAAAGCTTTGTAAGCCAGTACTGGCTCTTTTTGCTACTACCCGTCCGCAAAGATACAATAAATTCTGAATTGTCCTAGCTTTGCGGCCTTTTTTCTTTTCTTGAAGTGCCATTTTAGCATTTTTAAATATGCGCAAGATTTGTCTCGTTGTATTTGGATAAATAATTTTGTTTTTATAGGTTAATTTTGTTGGAATATGTGTGGGTTCGCTTGCTGTTTTATCACATGGCATTTGTTTTCAAATCATTAAATATGTTTTCGGACTTGCCTTTTTCCCGCTTTTTTTTTATATCTTTGCAGGTGAATTTATCAATAGTGTATTTACGCATGAAAGAAGCTTCTAAAATTTTGTTCATCTCCCAAGAGATTTGTCCCTATCTGGATGAGACCCCTTATTCGCTTTTAGGTAGAAAACTCCCTCAAGTAGCTCAAGAAAATGGATGTGAAACGCGTACGTTTATGCCGAAGTTCGGTGAAATAAATGAGCGTAGAAACCAGTTGCATGAGGTGATTCGTCTTTCGGGAATGAACCTGATTATAGATGATACGGATCATCCGTTGATTATTAAGGTGGCTTCTATTCAGGCGGCGCGTATGCAGGTCTATTTTATTGACAGTGATGATTATTTCCGTCGTCGTAAGTCTGTTGCAGACGAGAATGGGGTAGAGTATGAAGACAACGATGAAAGGTGTGTGTTTTTTGCACGTGGGGTTTTGGAAACGGTAAAGAAGCTTCGTTGGACTCCCGATATCATTCATTGTCAAGGCTGGATGGCTTCGTTGGCGCCTTTGTTTGTAAAGAAAGGCTATCATGATGATCCTTTCTTCCATGATTCGAAAGTGGTACTCTCTTTGTTGGATAAGGAGTATGCGACTCCTTTTAGAGCGGATTTTGCGGAGAAGGTTCGGATGGAAGAGATGCATGATTCTGACTTGCAGACCATTATGAATAAGCCGGTAGATTATGAAACTTTGATGAAATTGGCTATTGATTATTCGGATGGTGTTGTTCAGGCCACTCCTTCTGTAAATGAAAGCCTTGTTGCTTATGCGAAAGAAAAGGGAGTGAATTTTATGGATTACGCCGGTATGGATAATTATCAGGCTTATATTGATTTTTATAACTCTTTGCTCTAAAAAGAGTGCTGTGGTTTTAGGTATGAAAAAAAATATCTTACTGTCGCTGATGGCTGTTCTGTTATTGGCAGCTTGTGCAGACAATTTGCAGAATATGGGCACTTCGGTTCAGCCTTCTTCAGATGCAATAATAGTGTGTGCTGATACCTTGCATTTGTCGTCCTATAATGATCCGGTTGACTATATCTATTCACGGCCAGATTCCTTTTTGTTGGGAAATTTTTATGATAACCGCATAGGAACTACCCGTGCTGAAATAATGGCGCAGGTGGCTTGTCCTGTTGGATTTACTTATCCTGAGGGTGCCGAAGTCGATTCGGTTGAGCTTTATCTGTATTACAATACGTGGTTTGGCGACGGTTATTCCCCTATGCGGATTAATGTATATGAAATGAACAAATCCACTTTCAATTACGAGGGCGACTATCCTTCCAATTTGGATGTGGAAGATTATTGCGATAAGTCAGAACTTTTGGGCACACGACTGATTACAGCTGCCCAACCGACCGATTCCGTCTATTCATCTTCATCGGGAGGATATACGTATTACGTGCGTTTCTGTTTTTCTTCCGATTTTGCCGACCGCTTTTTTAAGGATGAATCCTATACCTCCGTGGAAGACTTTGTGCAATTTTTCAAAGGCCTTTATGTTACTTCCGATTTCGGTACGGCATGTATGCTCAATGTCACGCAGATGGACATGACTGCCTATTATCATTTTACCTACCAGAAGGAAGGGCGTGACACATTGGTGTATAACTACAAGAACTTCCCTGCCAATTCGGAAGTGCGTCAAGTAAACCGCATCGTTCATCCTGACCGTGATGAAGTGATGCAAACCATTGATTCTATCACTTATCTTGCGTCTCCGGCTCAGGTGTTTACCACCATCCGCATCCCTGTCAAGCGTTTGTGTGATACGGTGCAGCATAATTTGGGTGACAAACGTCCGTATGTCAATAGTGCCGCAGTGCGCATTGACTTGATAGGTGTTGATGATGAACAATGGTGCCGTCCGTCCAATTATTGTTTGTTGATACGTGAGAATGCCATCGACCGCTTCTTCCTAGATAAAGAATCCGTTTCTGATACTTGTTCTATTTTGTCACAGATTGCCTATACTGAGATATCGGCCGATAATTACAAATATTATTACAGTTTCGACATTTCCACTATCTTGTTGAATGAACTGCGTAAAGAGCCGGAACAACGGGCGGAATATCTGGATATGACGCTTTTGCCGGTTACGGTCGAAACGACAACCGACAGTTATGGAAATACGTCCGTTTCGACAGTTAAGCATCAACAGGGAATGACTTTCTCTACCCTCAAAAGTGGAGAAAGTGAGTCAGAGCCGATGAAAATCAGTTTGCTCTATAGCGGTTTGTGATATGTTGCTTTCATTGCGATGCGTGTGCGTGTTGTGCTTGCATGACATTCAAAATGCTATTTTTGTGATAACATGGGAAATATAAAAAAGACAGGGCTTTTGTTGACATTGCTATTTGCCTTTTTCTTGTCATCGGTAAAAGGTGCGGCATTGAGCCCGAAGGCGACAGTCAGTTTGCTGACCTGCACAGCCGGTGAGGAGTTGTATTCCAAGTTCGGACACACAGCCATCCGCATTACCGATCCGGAACAGCAAATGGATGTGGTGTTCAATTATGGAATCTTCGATAGTTCCATCGACCATTTCTACTATCGTTTTGC
>CALUKG010000129.1 GCA_944321155.1 uncultured Bacteroidales bacterium
ATTACGACTGGTTCGTTGCCTTCCATTACTGCAACGCAAGAGTTCGTTGTTCCTAAGTCTATACCAATAATTTTTCCCATTGTTGTATATCTTTTAAATTGTTATTACTCATGTTCTCATGTCAGCTGCTCTATCGCAACCGACGTAAGGGTTAAGGCAAACCATGTGCCAAGCAGCAAAGCATGACACTTCCTGCCATTTTGTCCGAATGCCAGTAGCAAAAAGAATGTTCCATACAAGAACTGTCTGACATTAGCAACCCACCACTGCGGCAAATAATCCCTTTGGGCTGAAACAAGCCAACAAACTACGGGACTTCCTCCGACACACCAGGATTCACCTTACCGCAAAACAGTTTCAAACTTTAAACACGGAGAGCAAGCTTTCCCGCTGGAATCATATATACTTTTCCAACTTTTTTTCATAACTTTGCAGCTTGATTTTTAAGGTAAAACGACCAAATAAGCTATCTATATGAAGAAATTCAAAGAATACAGCGGACTGAACCTGTCCGATGTAAACAAGCAGGTCTTGAAACAATGGGATGAAAAGGACCTATTCCACAAAAGTGTCGAAACGCGTGAGGGTTGCCCCTCCTTTATTTTTTACGAAGGACCTCCTTCTGCCAATGGTATGCCAGGTATTCACCACGTTATGGCACGTACTATCAAAGATACGTTCTGCCGCTACAAAACCATGAAGGGTTTCCAAGTGAAGCGTAAAGCTGGATGGGACACACACGGACTGCCAGTGGAATTGGGCGTGGAGAAATCACTCGGAATTACCAAAGAGGATATCGGCAAGAAAATATCAGTGGACGAATACAATGCCGCTTGCCGCAAGGATGTCATGAAATATACCAAAGAATGGTCAGACCTTACCCACAAAATGGGTTACTGGGTGGACCTGGAACATCCTTATATCACCTATGACAACAAATACATTGAAACCCTTTGGTGGTTACTCAAACAACTCTATAACAAAGGCTTGCTCTACAAGGGTTATACCATCCAGCCTTATTCTCCAGCTGCAGGAACAGGATTGAGTACACACGAGTTGAACCAACCGGGCTGCTATCGTGACGTGAAGGATACTACCTGTACAGCACAATTCAAAATCCGCCCTATCAGTTCACCGAGCAACGACATTCAAAAAGTACTGGCCAATGCAGTAGAAAACGGAGATGCTTATTTCTTGGCTTGGACCACCACTCCTTGGACTTTACCTTCCAATACAGCTCTCTGCGTGGGATCAAAGATTGACTATGTAGCTGTAGTATCTTTCAATCCCTATTCTGGCAAGAAAGCGACATACGTATTGGCCAAACCACTTCTCGGACACCTGTTCAATCCGAAAGCTGCAGAAATGGCACTCGAAGACTACAAACCAGGCGGCAAACTTATTCCTTATCAGGTGATTGCCGAATGCAAAGGTACTGACTTGGTTGGATTGGAATACGAACAACTCATTCCTTGGGTGAATCCGGGTGAGGGTGCTTTCCGCGTAATTCCTGGCGATTATGTAACCACAGAAGACGGTACGGGTATCGTACACATCGCACCTACTTTTGGTGCCGATGACGCCTTTGTGGCCAAAAAAGCCGGTGTGCCTGGACTCACATTCATTACCAAGAAAGGCGAACTCCGCCCAATGGTAGATATGGCCGGAAAGTTCTTCCTGCTGGACGATTTGGATGAAGATTTTGTCAAAGGACATATCAATACGGAACTCTACAAGGAATATGAGGGACGCTTTGTCAAAAACGCCTACGACCCACAACTTACCGATGCCGACGAAACACTCGACATCTCTCTGTGTATGATGCTCAAACAGCAAAACCTCGTTTTCAAAATAGAAAAACATACACACAACTATCCTCACTGCTGGCGTACAGACAAACCCGTACTCTATTATCCGTTGGACAGCTGGTTTATCAAAACAACCGCTTGCCGCGATGAAATGATTGCCCTCAACAAAACCATCAACTGGAAACCGGAATCAACCGGTACAGGACGTTTTGGAAAATGGTTGGAAAACCTCAACGACTGGAACCTGAGCCGTAGCCGCTATTGGGGAACTCCACTGCCTATCTGGCGCACAGAAGACAGCAGCGAGGAAGTGTGCATCGGTTCTTTGAAAGAGCTCATCGAAGGCATCGAAGCATCTGTCAAAGCTGGCTTCATGAAGGAAAATCCTTACAAGAATTTCCGTGTGGGCGACAACTCCGAAGAAAACTATTCAACGAAAAACATTGACTTGCACCGTCCTTATGTGGACCAAATCATATTGGTATCCAAGAGCGGCAAACCGATGAAGCGCGAATTGGACCTTATTGACGTATGGTTTGACTCCGGTGCTATGCCTTATGCACAAATCCACTACCCATTTGAGGCTCCTTATTCCGACAACCTGCAAGGATATTATCCTGCCGATTTCATTTCGGAAGGTGTTGACCAGACACGTGGATGGTTCTTTACACTCCACGCATTGGGCACAATGATTTTCAATTCAGTAGCCTTCAAGAACGTGATTTCCAACGGATTGGTGCTCGACAAAAACGGCAACAAGATGTCCAAACGTCTGGGCAATGCCGTTGACCCATTCGGTGCTATCGAACAATATGGTTCTGACCCGCTCCGCTGGTACATGATGACTAACTCATCCCCATGGGACAACCTAAAGTTTGACGAAGAGGGTGTCAAAGAGGTGAGCCGCAAGTTCTTCGGAACGCTTTACAACACTTATTCCTTCTTTGCCCTCTATGCCAATGTGGATAATTTCGATGCCAACGCAGCACAGATTCCTGTGGCTGAACGCCCAGAAATAGACCGCTGGATACTCTCACTCCTCAACAGCTTGGTGAAAGAAGTGAACGAACACTATGAGGATTACGAACCGACCCGTGCAGGACGCGCCATCAGCGATTTCGTCAACGAAAACCTCAGTAACTGGTATGTACGTCTGAACCGTAAACGTTTCTGGGGCGGAGAGATGACCAACGACAAGCTGGCCGCTTATCAGACTTTGTACACCTGCTTGCTCACCGTTTCCAAACTCATGGCACCTATCGCACCATTCTATGCCGACCAACTCTACATCGACCTGACTGGCGATAGCAGCGCAAGCGTACACCTGGCCAACTTCCCCGAAGCTGATGAGAGCCTGATTGACCAGAAACTGGAAAGCTGCATGCAATTGGCACAACAAAGTTCGTCCATGATTCTTGCCTTGCGTCGGAAAGCCGACAAGAAAGTGCGTCAACCACTGGCCAAAGCCGTTATTCCCGTACAAGACACTGCTACACGTGACAATCTGAAATATGTAGCTGAACTGGTGAAAACCGAAGTGAACGTAAAGGAACTGGAAGTGGTATTGGCAGAAGAGTCAACCATCAAGTTGGTGAAGAAAATCAAGCCAAACTTCAAGACCTTGGGCAAGAAATATGGCAAACAGATGAAGGAAATTGCCGCTACCATCAACGCATGGTCACAAGATGACATCAATGCCATTGAACAGAACGGCCAAACCATCCTGCCTCTGGCAAGCGGCGAAGTTACGGTCACGCTGGAAGATGTGGAAATTGCCACAGAAGACATGCCAGGCTGGTTGGTAGCCAACGAAGGCAACCTGACCATCGCTCTTGACATTGCCATCACAGAAGAATTGAGACAAGAAGGCGTTGCCCGCGAATTGATTAACCGTATCCAGAACATACGTAAGGCTAACGGCTATGAAATTACAGACAAAATCAACATCCAAATCGAAAAGAGAGAAGAGTTGAATGCCGCAGTCGAGAACTTCAAGGACTATATCTCATCACAAGTTTTGGCCAACAACATCGAACTGGTAGATGCACTTGCCGATGCTACCGAACTTGATTTCGATGAATATATCGTAAAAGTAAAAGTGGAGAAAAGCTGCTAATTGATTTTGCAGTATATAATACATAACAAGAACTCAGCCAACCCATAAGCGATTGGCTGAGTTTTTTGCTTGATAGCATAGAGCTTTCAATACTTACAGCCGTTATATTCACCTTGTTCCAGATTTGTCTTTCCAACTGGCTTTCACTATATTTGCTTCGGAATAACCAATTAACCGGTACAGCATCCGGCTGTGTGAATTAAACAAGGAAGCGCTTCATTGGAACACACACAATCTTGTAATGAAAATTACATATTAAAACGCACTCACTCGACCTGCTAATAATTACAAACTCAATATGATAACGAAAGAGGAAATACTATCTTTGTTGCACAGTACAGAAACCTATAGAATAGAACGAACTATATCTACAGGCAATATGGACAAGTTCTGCGAAGCAATTTGTGCTTTTGCCAACGATTTGCCCGATTCTCGCAAGAAGGGATATTTATTCATCGGTGCATATGATGACGGAAGATTATCAGGACTGAAGGTTGGTGATGACCTGCTCAAAAAGATCGCTGCAATCCGTTCGGATGGCAATATTTTGCCTTTGCCTGTGATGACTGTTGATAAGATTGAGTTTCCAGAAGGCGACTTACTTATAGCAGAAGTTTCACCATCATTGCTTCCTCCCGTTCGTTATCGTGGTAGAGTGTTCGTCCGTATTGGTCCAAGACGAGATATAGCGAGCGAAGCAGAAGAACGTATATTGACAGAAAGACGTGCCGCTTACATGGCAACTTTTGATGCAACACCATGCTTAGGCTCTTCGCTCAATGACCTGGAATTAGATTACATAATAAACACATACCTACCTTCCGTAATAGATGTAGATATTTTAAACCAAGATAAACGTGATATCAAAGACAAGTTGGCATCAATCCATCTGTATGACCGTACAAATGATTGTCCTACTTATGCAGCGATTATTTTGTTCGGAAAAAATCCCCGCTATTATATGCCTGGGAATTATGTGCAGTATGTACGTTTTCAGGGCACGGAAATGGGCGGAGAGGTTCTTAATGAAAAACGTTTTCAAGGTCCGCTATATAGTATGCTTCCTGAGTTGGAATCATTTGTCAACAATGCCATTATCACACAGCGTCCGGTTGCAGCTAGTCTTTTTCGTGAAAAGACTATTATCAACTATCCCAAGAACGCATTAAGAGAACTGATGATGAATGCTTGTATGCACCGTGACTATCAAGCCAATATGCCAATTCGTCTGTATCAGTTTGATGATCATATTGAGATTATGAATGCCGGGGGATTGTACGGCGAAGCTCGCCCTGAAAATTTTCCGATGGTAAACGATTATCGTAATCCGATTGTGGCAGAGGCAATGAAAGAGATGAAATACGTAAACATGTTCAACCAAGGGGTGAGACGGGTACAAGATATGTTACGCCTAAACGGCAACAAAGAAGCAGTGTTTGATGTAGCCAAACTAACTGTATTTTGTGTTGATGTTTTCTCAAATGAACACAATATCCCCCAGACAACTACCCAGACAACTACCCAGACAACTACCCAGACTTTATCCGATATACAAATAGCAATTGTTGAATACCTACATGCCCATCCCAATGCCAGTCGCAAGGAAATAGCTGCGAATATAAGCAACATTACAGAAGACGGTATAAAATATCATATTAAAAAATTACAGGAGAAAGGAATTATTAAACGAGTTGGCGCTGATTTTGGTGGACATTGGGAGATTTGTACTCCCTAAGATAAGCCCAAGACAAGAAAAACACCCAACAGTATCGAACTGGTGGATGCACTTGCCGATGCTACCGAACTTGATTTCGATGAATATATCGTAAAAGTAAAAGTCGAAAAGAGCTGCTAATTGACTTTGCAGTATATACATAAAAACTCAGCTAACC
>CALUKG010000130.1 GCA_944321155.1 uncultured Bacteroidales bacterium
AACGGGACCGTTCTTCAGTTCCTGGCAAACGATTTGCAGTTGCTCGAAGTGTTCCTCGCCATCTTCCCATTTTTCCATGTAGTGTACGCAATAGCATCCGGTGCCTTCCAGTTCCTTCATGGTAGAACCGTCAATGGTGTTGTAGAAGGTAATCTTGATGTCACGCGGATCGTTGGGCGACAGCATCCATTGCAACAGCTGATTGTTGCCGTCGTTCATTGCTTTTACGCGGATGTCGATACGGCCGCCTCTGGGGATACCGGAGATTTGGCCTTCACGGTCGGTTGTCTGTGAGAATGTATAGTCAATCATCATGACTTCACGGGTCTCGAAATCTTTTACCGATAATTGTACCGGGGTTATATTTTCTGCCATATTGTTTCTGTTTTTTTGTTAGACATCATTTTTCGGATTTAAGCCCAGTCGTTTTCGAAAACAACAGACTCGAATTCAATTTTCTGACATGTGATTTCGATTTCTTCGAAATGACCTTTCTTGTCTTCCCATTTTTCCTCAAAGTTTACACAATAACCGTTGGTGAACTTGATTGTCTTCATGTTCTTACCGGTTTTTGTTTCCAGAAAAGTGATTACACCATTTTTTGGCAGATTGCGTTCAACCATCCAGGCCAGTAAATCGGGGGTACCATCGTTAAGCGCTTTTACACGGATGTTGATTTTTCCGCCGCGGGGAATTCCTGACATCTGGCCTTCTACGTCTGTTGCCTGATCAAATTCGTATTTAACCATCATGACTTCGCGTTCCTTATAGCCGTCAACTTCTAATTTTACAGGTGTCTTTGCCATAATCTTACATTTTTAAATATTGGGTTTATAGAATATGTATTTATGCCATCTGGGCATCTTTGTCTTTCTTGTCAGCAGAAACTTTGATAATAAAATTTTTGGCTGAATAGAAAGGGGTCAGGCTGATGTCGCATGTGATACGCTTGGTTATCGGATCCTGGGTTGGTTCCTTGATTTCATAATTCTGGAATAAATTGCCGTAGCCCTTGTAATCGTTCAGAAAAGCTTGAATCTTTGCTTTCAGGTTTTTGGGCGAATTATAAGGATCCCAGTTTTCGAGAGCTACTTCGTGTACGTAGTTCATCAGAACTTTCTTGACCCAATCGAATACGCGGACAATCGGATATTCCTTCATGGAAGTATTGTCGCCGTTATAGAGGGTTGTATTGTTGAAAGCCATTACACGTCCTTCAGAGTATACCATCGGAATGACCTGGTTGTCCATCAGGGCAGCTATTTCAGACTTCAGTAAGTCCAGTTTTACTCCTTTCACACCATTGAGCGTACCGTATTTCTTGCCACCGGCTCCTTGAGCCATGTTGGCACTCTCGTCGTACAGTTTTCCGGCCAAAGCACCTGAACTGCAGATGTAGAATGCCGGGCTTTCTTTTTCGTCTTCAGACAGCTTTTCGGAGTCACGGCCTACAAGCCAGTTGGCGGTCATGATGACGTTTTGCAATTCGATATCACTATCGCGGTAGCCTTCTGTATTAGCTTGCAGGTCATCGAATGAGTATTCGTCTGCGTGGTCTGTAATCAGCATGACTTTGTATTTGAAAGCGATTTTAGCCCATTGCAGCAAAGTCGGTTTGTCCTGGAACACATTGCCTGGAACAACCATCAGGCTGTAGCAGTCTTTCAGGCTCAGGCGGTCGAAACCATTACGCAACAGGTTATCTACTTCTTGAGCAAATCCCGAATCGCTATCAGCAATATCATCTTTGTATACATTGATGATACGCAGATTTTTCACTTTGTCGGTATTGGCATTTTTGAAGAAACTGTCAAGAGCCCGATAAGACCGTTCCAGATTGGCTGTTGCATAGAGAGCATCAGTGATACCCTGGCTAAGCACTTTAGTGTATTTATCTTCTTTGGCTTTGCAGGCATCTACAAATTCAGTAGCGCTCTCATGACCTTCATTCAAAATTTCCAGCCAACCTTTAATCTCGTTAATCAAGTTTTCCCGTTTATCCTGAAAGCGTTTGTCTGACAGGAATACGGCTTTAGCTGCTTTGCGTGCCGGGTTCAGGTTGTCGGCATCGGGCATAAAGCCACGGATGGCATTGAAACCACCGAATGCGGATAACAATTGGGATATATCTTTGGCTTGGGCCGGTTGCTGGGCTTGCTTTACTTCACCAGCGCCCTGTGATGCGATATTGCTTTTCTGTAATTCTGCTTCTGGCATAATATTGATTATTTAGAGGTTTACTTATTATTTTCCAATTCTTCCAGCATGGCTTGCAGCATCTCTTTCAGCTCTTCTTTAGCGGTGCTGTCTTTCAAGATGTCTCTTAGCTTTCTGTTCTGTTCGATGCTTTTACGAATTTTGCTGTTGGTGTCGATTTTCTTTTTTACATTTGAAAGGAACTGACTGTTTTCAACAAGTCTGCCTTTTCCTCCCTGGGCTTCAAAGTCACGAAGCTCACTAAAATGGAGCACTTCATTTATTGAACCACCTTCTTCGTCCACAAAGTCTACTTCGACGGACGGCTTGAAGTGAGCAAATGCGTCGTTGATGTTTTGTATATCTTCTACAAATTCTGGATTGCCAGGTTCAGCGTTTGATGTGTATTGGTCAATCATCAACGTTTTGTTGTTATCAATGGGGGTGACTTTTGCATTGGATTCTTCATCTGGAGCCATTGAGATGAAATTTTCTTTCATTGCCATAAGGTTCTCATTTTTTAAGGTTATTATTTATGGATTTTATATATTCATTGAATTTTAGAGTGTTATGAACTCAGGTTTTCCTTCTTTCATTCGTACTTCAACAGTATCTCCTGATTTGACTTTGCCGGAAATAATCAATTTGGACAGTGGATGTCTGAGCTCTTTTCGGATGATACCAATAACGGGGCGTGCACCATATTGTGGGTTGAACCCCATCATGGCGATATCTCGCTTGGCATCTTGACTGATGTTGAGCCTGATATCTTGCTCTTCCAATAGTTTCAGCAGTCCTTTCAGGTGTATGTCAAAAATACGTGTAACGGTTTCTTCTGTAATCGGTGAGAAGGGTACGATTTCTGTCAGACGTCCGAGAAATTCTGGCCTGAAATAGTTTTGCATGATGTCCATTAAATCGTTGTTTTGAGGAATAACTCCCTTGTTGAACGAGTCAACGATAAACTGGCTGCCGATATTGGAAGTGAATAGTATCAAAGCGTTTGAAAAATCACCTACACGTCCCAAACGATCATGCAACTTACCTTCATCTAAAATTTGAAGGAATAAATCAAACACCGACTTATGGGCCTTTTCAATTTCGTCGAACAATACTACGGAGTAGGGTTTCTGACGAATTTTATTAACCAGAAGGCCGCCTTCTTCATAACCTACGTATCCCGGAGGTGCTCCGTAAAGCAGTGCTACGGAATGTTCTTCCTTGAATTCCGACATGTCGAAACGGATTAGTGCGGATTCATCTTCAAACAGGAACGCAGCCAGTGCTTTGGACAATTCTGTCTTACCTGTTCCGGTTGGGCCAAGGAAGAAAAAGGATCCCATGGGTTGACCTTTCTTGTTCAGACCAGAACGGGATTCGAACACGGCATCAAGTACGATTTTAACTGCATGATCCTGTCCGACCACCCGTTTCTTCAGGATAGTTTCTGCATTAACAAGGCGGTCACGTTCTTTCGACTGGACTTTTCCTAAAGGAATGCCTGTCTGTTTGGCCACAACAGCAAATAAGTCAGAACTATCAAGTTCGGTACGTTTTTGCTGACACATTAGGGAGAGTTGGTCAAGAACTTTTTTCAGGTAATCAATTCGTTCTTGTGCAGTAGTTATTTTGCTGAACTCAATGTCTGCATCCAATTGTGCCATCAAGATACAACTAATTTGATTGACTAGTTTGTAATGCAGCCACTCCAGCTCGGTCATAATCTGGCTGTTTTCTTTGACACCGATTTGTTCTGTCACTTTGACCAACTCTGCTTGCAAGTTGGTGATGTCATTGGCAGACATGTCATTCATTGTTTTTACCAGTGCCATTGTACGGTCTATCAGATCAAAAGCGGAATCTGGTAAAGCTTTCTCAGTCAGATAGCGTTTAGCCAGTCGGATGGCATCTATCATAACAGCTTCGTTTACACTCAGTTGGTGGTAGTCTGAATATGCGCCTAATGCTCCTTTCAGAATACGGAGACACAAGTCGGTATTAGGCTCTTCAAGTGTAATCTTTTCGAGCTTGTTGACGAATTCCTTGTCTGTTTCAATGTTCTTGGTATATCCGTCAATGGATGAGGTGCAGAGTAGCAGGAGGCCACCTTTGTTTAATTCCTGTTTTAAAATAGAAGAGACTCCATACAGGCTGTTCTGTTTGTCAAATAGCTTGTCTATGGATTCAATAATCAAAATAGCATTAGGCTGTTCTTTAATTTCTTGTAACAGATTTTTAAATCGGTCTTCCACTTCTCCTTTATAAGATGCGTCTGCGCCGAGGCTTGCCAGATCCAGTTCATAAGCAGTAGCATTGCTTAGAAATGACGGCACATGCCCTTCGAATAGTTGCTGAACGAATGCATTGATGAGAGATGTCTTTCCTACTCCTGATTCGCCTGTTATCAAAAGGTTGGACTTTGTTTTGCGTCCTAAGATTTCGAAAATTACAGATATTTCATTTTCGAATCCTATTACAATGGGAAGCTTACCAGACTGAGCCTCATTAATCTTGTTTATACAGTATTTACTAATAAGTCCTTTTTCATTACCTGAAGAGGCCTGTCCGATTTTGTTGGCTTTTTCGTTTGTATTTGTAGATGAGTGGAATCCTATTTTGTCTTGTATTTCAGAAACAGTAAGAGGCAATGTTTTCAGTTGATCAAATGTAAAGCCTACACCTGGTGTAACTAATGACGTCAGTATGCATATTGGCTCACAATCCGCAAATCCAAATTTCTCTTTATATACTTCAGCTTCTTCCATGACAGCCTTGGCCTCTTGGGAGTAGTCCAGATTCCTTTGTGGTCTTGTAGCTCGTGGTGAAAGTTGCATTTGTATATCGGCCCATTCCTGTAGATAGTAATAGTCTTTATCTAGATCAATCTCAATAAAATGAACCAAACCTATACTCTTGTGAAGTATGGCTTTAAACAAATGTGAGGGATAGATTGCGTCGCTACAATATTCCTCAGCGAAAGAATTCGCAATGTTTTTGATATTGCTCATCATTTTGATATATTGGAAGTATTATGTTCTTCAATAATAAAGGTCTTTTTGCAAATATAGTAAAAAATGAAACTATCTTTATTCTCTGGACTTTTTTTTTGATTTTTTTAAAAGTTGATGTGATATTCAGAGGCTTTTTGTTGTTAAAACAACTTATTGTTGGTAGTAGAGCTTCAAAAAAGGCTCTGTAAAGAGCTTCATATGAATTGGTTCCAATTGTTTATATTGTTAATAGTCAGGATGTTATTTATGTGTATGACATTAAAATGTATTTAATTATCAATATTTATAATTTTAATTGATTAAATAGGTTTTTGACAAATAACTCATTTTCTATGAACACGTGCAATTTTTTTGTTTATCGGTTATTTGTTGATTTTATTTGTGCCGATTTTTTCAAATATGATTATTAAAAGAGGAAACAGTATTATTGTAAACATAGATATCTCAGAGGTCATGGCTCTCAAAAATAAAAATTGGACGAAACTTTAGGTGGGTTCTATCAATTCCATTTTTTATTTCTTGCATAAGGCAGCAGAACCCTTTAACTGTCTTGAGCAAG
>CALUKG010000131.1 GCA_944321155.1 uncultured Bacteroidales bacterium
CATTTTTAATCCAAAAGTTGGGCATTGTAGTTTTAAACTCAGGGTCAATATAATGGCATTGCTCTTTAATAATTCCCCTACGATATATTGCAGGTTGTAAACAATATCGATCAAACTCGTCCATATCCACTTTGGATGAATTTGTCCAATGAGGAAAGAGCAACTTCATATATCCAACTGCTATTCGCTTGACTGCATTGAAATCGCGAGTATCCGCATTTTTGTCATATCCAACTATTTGGTCAAAAACGATACCATAAACATTCTGAGTGCGGAGAGTATGAAGAATCTCAGAGAAATATTCCACGTTAATAGTCCACCCAGAGAATATCATCCCTTTGTGAATGCGTGGTAAATGCCATCCCTCTATGAAACAATGGAAACGGTCAAGCAATGCAGACTCACGGAAATTTTGTGGCAAAGAATCAAAATAACGGAAGTTGAGTGGTTGCTTTCTCTCATTTAAAGGGATGTTTCCCATTAACATCAAGCCACATTCGGATGTGAATTCGTTATTGTCAATTGTGGTTTTACCCGATTCGAGATATGATTTTAAGGCAGCTTGAATCTCTGCAGGTTCTTGAAGAACGATGGTCTGAATTTCATCGAACGCAGTAAAATCATGATTCTTCATAATGCCATTTTGCTGTTTTTGCTTGTCATAAAACAACTTAGCACGAGTAACCTTACCCCCGCTAACCAACCAACCATATTTGGATAGATTGCCAAAGACATAACTCTTTCCTGTTCCTTTAGGAGCAAGCTCAATTACATTTAGACGAGGCTCTAAGAAAATGAGCAGTCTTGTAAGAAACTCTATTTTTTCTGTTTGCGATTGAAAACCTTCGGCATCATACTCCATAGCAGAAAGCAATAAGTCAATCCATTCTTTAGTAGTAAAAGCCTCTCTAGCATTTCTGAAATAATCTATATCAACTGACTTGTATGGTTTGAAGGGCTTGTAGTCAGTCATTTCAACATGATTCTTTTTCCCGTCATCATCGGGTAAAAGGGCTAATTTTACAATACCCCATTTTTCTCCGTCAACAAGTTCTCCCATATGGGCTTTATATACATACTCTGGAATCTGACCTTCGTTTTGTTTGATACCCATGTCTGGTATCGAAAAGCGGCGGATACCTTTTACAAGGTCTATATATACTATAAAACGTGTCAGAAGGGTTAGTTCTTCTCTACAATCCAATCGATCTTTAACCGTAGATTGTTCAGTAGGAATAACAGAGTCCAGAAATTCTGTCAGTTTGAGCCGATTAACAGAACCATCAGGGTTTATATATCGTTTGAGCAGAAAGTCTTTAACAAATGAAGGTAAATTTCTTCCTGCAAAAAGGCTACCTGTAGAAGTAGGATCTTTGTATATAGTCATTGCGGCAAATTGCTCGCGAATTTTATCTGATAAGGATTCGTTCATTGTTGTAATATTTATAAATCGCCAAATAAATCATCTTCGACAGCACCCGTCGAAATCTTGATATTAAATGTTCCGAAAATGTCGTTGTTGATACGCACAACAGCCCTTGTAGCAGTATCAACCAAGTTCAGACGTTCACTTTCAAATTTGTCGCCACCTAAATTTAACAGATGATATATTACACCGTTATATTCAAGCGTTGGGACATCTACTGAGGCAAGTCCCTTAATAGTAAATTTAAGATTAGGTTGCCTGCCATCTATCTCATCATTGTCAATAGTAACTGAATAGGTGTTTGCGTTTTTATGGGAAGAAACAATAATGATTGGCACTAACACTTCTTCAGGAGAACACCCCCCATGTGCTCCATGCCCCATGTTTACCTTGTCTGTTAATGATTGGTGAGTTAAGGAACATATAGTTCTCTTATCATCAAGAATAATATATTTGTTGTCAGACACGTAATTTCCACCAACAATATCAGCCAATCTGCCTTCATGGTTAGGGTTAAGTCCTGCCAATTTAAGGCCGTTAGAATGTTGTGCAAGGTAAGTAATACCATGATCAGAAACAAAAGCAATTTTCTTTCCTGTATATTTATCAAGCACTTGGGTAATTGCTTTTTCCAAAATTCTCATTTCACCAATGATATATTGAGGATATTTTTTCGCAGAATGGGCAAAGCTATCCAAGTCACCTATCCTTTCAAGAGGACAATTGTCTGGAAGGAGAGATTGCAGAATTGGTTTATTGATAGCAGTGATAGTTGGCAAATCTGCTACAGCGATGTGTATCTCGTTAAGATACACATGCTCTTTCTCAAACTTGTCTATTATGTTGCGGATGAATGGTATCCAATCTACGCCAAGTCCGTCTATCCAATAGAGTATATCAATATCTGAACGATTGTGTAATATCGTCTTTACAGTTCTAAAATTGTTATACCAATTCAGGAATGATGTAGAGTTAGCATTTTTCTCAGACATGATATCAGATACACGTTCATTTATGGTATCTGATATTTTTGATATGCGGTAACAGTCGAAGTATTCTAGTATCCATTGATTAGCTGCCTCTAAGTAGTTTAGGTTGAGGGGTTGCAGATACGAATAGAAATCTGGGAAGATGCTCTTTATATCGTTAATACTGACATTCCCTTGAGCGACCCAGCGTATGGCAAGCTGTAATTCTTCATCTGTCAATGGGGTTAGAAGCCTAGTGGCAAGATAATATCCTCCTTGTTCGGGTGCTATTGCGATGGATGTAAGTTTTGCTTTCAATTGGGTTCTCGCCATGTCAGGGATTTGCACACCTTTCTCAGCAGCTAATTTCATAGCAGCTAAACGCTCGGAGATAAATGTTTCTTTGTTTGGCTCATCAAATATTAGCGTAGCAATATGAGAGAACAATTCTGATTTGCTAAGGTTGGTACATTGAGAGACAGCACGATAGATGTATCCTGTTTTATCAGCAATCTTACGGAAATAGATAGACAATAGCCAACGGTCAAAATCTGTTTCGCAATCAAACCATGATTTTATAAAATCAATGCCATCTTGCAGGCTGAATGTATCAAGATGTTCTTTTACAAACTCGTCAAAGTTGAACGTGTTCACATCAATCTTTGCCGCCAATTGTTCCCAATAATGCATTTCTTCATTACAGGGTTCTTCAGTTACACCAAAATCAATATGCAATCCGTTGACAAGAAATTGGTAAGCATTTTTGCACTCTGTATATGTGAAGGCGTTGTCCGGTTGCGCAAAATGAGTATTTGCAAAAATGTTCGGTGAACTGCTAATGATTGTTTGTTTTATTTTACCTCCTTTTTCCCATAACTTAAGCCATTCGTACAAGGTCTTGACATACGTGTACTTGTCGGACAGTCCTGAAACGCCATAAATAGTTCCATCAGTTACAACCAAATTGTATGTGCCTTTGTCAATTTCAGACTTAAATTCCCAAACAAAAGTCGAACTGTCGTTCATAAATCTGCCCATTTTCTTTTGCATGCCGACTATGGGTATGTATATACGGACATGCTCTTCTTGGGCATCCTCTGGGGCTTGAGAAGCGCGTATAGTAGTGATAAGAGCATCAAATTCCTTGCATTCCTCGTTATCATAGAAGCGAGCCATCTCAGAAAACGGATAGATGACAAAATCGTTAATAGGAATTTTCTTTGTAAAGGCACGTATTTCACGAGACAATTCGGTATATGATAGGAAATCATCTGGTGACTCTATGTCAATCATTGTATCAATCGAATGCTTGTAAATACCAGTCGGTCTATTTACAATAAATTCGTTGAAGTCAGAAAAATTATCAAATAACACAAACCTGACAGGATACCTGTTGTAATGGGAAGCATTGGCACCTGTCCAATGCTTATCCTCCTGAATATACGCAAAAAGCGCATCAAGTGAGTTGAACGACTTATACATAGGCCTACCCTTGATTATCTGATGATTCTAGAATTTTGTCTATAACAAACTCGTAACCCAAATCGATTACCTTGTCAAGAAGTGAACGGAGTACATCCGCAGAGTCAATGGAATCAATATATTGTCTTGCAGAAACTTTCTTGCGGGCTATGTGCTCTGGATTTCCTTTTAGTTCCTGGATAGCCACATCCTTGGCGTTTTTCGCTTCTTCTTCAAGGCGACGATGTTCTTCTTCAAGTTTACGCTCGCGTTCTTCCCTTTCTAAACGATGACGCTCCTCTTCTTCACGGCGGCGTTCTGCCTCGATTTTGTCGTTCTCGGCAATACGCCAGTCTTTCAATGCGACAATTACTTCTTCTTCAGACCAATAACCAACGGTCGATTCCAGATGTTTTTTCACAAAGTCATAGGCAGAATCTACTTCAAAGTTTTGTAAGCCAATACCGGGTTGGCTAAGCATGAAGTTGTTGAATCCATTTTGAAAATTGCCCGGCTTAGCCATGATGTCAGGAATATCCGCACAATAAGTTTCTATTAAGTTGAGAGTGTCTTTAATAAGTGCAGGATTCTTAATGTCTTTCTCCCCACAGATAGCAACGATATTATCAAACAGACGTTTGATGTCTTCGTTAAGCAATATTGCTGGGTGAGAGTTGACAAACTCCTCATCCATGTATTTAAGTGCCCACAGCGGATAGCCCTTTTCTTCGAGTAAAGAACCAGTTATGGCAAAGCGGGCATCTTTAAGGCTAGAAATATCACTGTATCCTTTCAACTTGTCAAGTTTGAAAGTCTTGACAAGTGATTTGCAAAGTTTACCTTCTTCGGGAGTCTGAAACTTGAAACTCAACTTGTTTGAGTTCTTCCCTTTTTCCCAAACGCTAAACAATTCGCCAATCACTTCCACCAAATTATTTTTGTCAAGAGGCTTTCCTAAGGTGTCAAAAATTTTGTTTTCCCAATTGCGCATGGCAAAAGCTACCATCGCAGCAGAAGCATAGTTACCTGAAAGTCCGTATGGCGGTTTGCGCAAATCGTCAAATTTCTCAATGAAGTTAAACAACAATGATTTATCCGCATATTTAATTTTGTTTTGTATAAAATCATAAACCATTTTGAAAGGATGATTTTCTGGCATATCCACACGCCATTCAAGATTTTCATCAATTGCATCTTGGATGAGATATTGGACAGGTTTCATTTGCCCTGCAACTTCGGTAAGTTCCGACTTGCTGGTGCTGAAAATAAAGGTGCGAATAATCTCTTTCGACACTTGGGGCTTCCAGAAAGTATTAGGGGCTTTTGACCTAATTGTTTCGATGGCATCAGGTCCTTGTGGAAAGATGATAGGAGCAACCGTGTCATTGAGACATGGCGAAAGGCGTTTCACCGAAATTGGAATTTGCTGTCCGTTAATGTAGACAGTGGCATTGCCGCGTGAGGCATTTTGCAACCATTCTTTAATCATATCAGCAGCATGGTCGCGATGCACATTTACTTGATCAAGAAAACCATGAGATTGGGCAGAAGTATAGTTTGCCATATACTCAATGAAACGAGCATATTGTTTGTCGCCAAAAGCAGTATCAAACACGATGAATATAATATCCCGCAAATCTTTATCGTCCGTCACACCGCTGTTTGAAGCGAGGTCGGCAAATTCGCGAAGATGTGCTATTTCTGCATTGTTCTTGGAAAAGAGCAATGCCAAATACAGGTCGCTCGGCCGAGACTCTTTCTTTGCCCGCTTAATTCTGTCTTTCAGCAACGCATCGTTCGATGCTTCAGAATAGAAATGATATGTATAAGGACGAATAATTTTCTGAACAATTTTTTTAGTAAAGTACGATGC
>CALUKG010000132.1 GCA_944321155.1 uncultured Bacteroidales bacterium
CTTCTCAAACAAATCATCATCATTTGCATGAGCCTTGATGTTTCCGTCAAAATTGATTGCCGAATAAACATTCAATTTACCATACTTGAATAAATCTACGAAATCCGCCTTACGTATAATTGCTAAATAATCCATTGTATCTATAATTTAAAATCCCCAAGGGTTGTTATTGTTGTTATTAGTTGTTGATTGACTTGCCACCGATGTGGAAATATCTATGTGCGAACAATTTGACTTGAAAGCATCCAAATAATCACTTGGATAGCCATAATAAGAAATATACAAATTCTTTCTTGCTCTGGTCATTGCCACCATAAACAAGGTTTTAGCCATGCTTTCATCAGGGCTGATATACAAATTGTTATTAGCAAATGGAATGAAAACATTATCAAAGTCCAATCCCTTTGCGCTGTGATATGTCATGAGGATAATGCGACGGTCATTTTCAGAAAAATTGCCATAACCATTACCCACATATTGCATTTTCATACCATTTGCTTTGAGAAATACATTCATTGCACCGAAATCTGTTTTCCCATACTGGTTGGTTACTCCTGCCCATGTTGGTTTTCCGGTATGACTAAGAGCTAAATTTACGAAATGGATAATTTTCTGAGCAGATGGAATCAAGATAGCGGCTGTATCACCTACATTCACGGCTTTCGTTGCCTGTTCTATTACGTAAGCTACTTCTTTTTCTTCGGAGGGAGCTTCGCACAAACGTATCTGTGTATCATCATGTGTCATATCCCTTTTCGATGAAAAAATATTCATTCGTGGAAGGAAACGTTGCACGGCATCGATAATAGACCGTGACAAACGATGGATGATTCCTAATTCAAAAGCGTCTCCATTGATTAGTCTTCCTATTTCTGACGGGGTTACGGTTGCTTCTTGCCATTGAGGGTCACGGTCAAAAATCGATTGATTAGAATCACCAGCCACAACAACGTGCGTACCACGGCTTTTCATTTCTGAAAGAATACGTGGTGTTAAATCTTGAACCTCATCGCACAGGATATAGTCATAATGGCTATTCCCCCTCATGAACCTGTAGTAAGTTTCTACGGTAACATTCAATCCGATTTCCTTAAATGCGGATTTAAACATTTCAACCAATGATTGTGTGAACACAATCAATAAAATGCTTGCAGAGGGCGATTTTGCACGGACTTTTTTTGCTGTATATGCAAGTAAAATAGATTTTCCAGAACCTGCAAATCCTTTAATCCAAACATTCTTGCGGTTTATGTCCACATTATCAAGAAAATCACGTTGCTGAGCATCGAGTTTATTCTCTTCTATTATCCATGCCATAATATTACTGTTTAATTGTTGTTCGTTAGTGCTTTAGTCTTTGTCATTGACAAATTTTCTTTATTGTAATAAGCTTCACTTTCTGTTTTGGGAGCAGATGCCCTAATTTCTTTGGCAAAATTATTTTCCCCTAATTCTTCCGCTACAGTAGCAAACCATCCATAAGCATATTTTGGCAAAGAATTTGTCTTCCATTGTTTCAAATACAAGTCATATGCTTTTCTGAATTTTACTTGTGCGGCAACCGTGTTTCCTTCACTTTTATCTATTTTCCCTAATTCAATCAAAGCTATATCATGTTCTGGGTCTATATTTAATGCCTTTTGTAGATATTCTTTGGCTTGTTTCGGTTTTTTGTAAAGCAAAGTGGAACCTAAGTTCGCATAAGCATGTTTGTCATGAGGATTTTCTTCGATTGCTTTTTCATAAAATTCAATCGCTTTGTCTGTAGCCCAAGCATTGCTGTAAAGGACACCTATGCTATTATAATTGGTAGAAGCTGGATATAATTCATTTTGCAGTTCAAACGTTTCTGCTGCCTTGAAATCATTTCCAATCTTCAGATAAGCCTGTTTGAGTGTAATCAGGGTTTCTTTCGAAGGTACACCGCCATTTTGTTCGGCTTCAAGGTTAGCTTGTCTTTCTGCTTTTAGGGCAGCCCTTTCTTCGGTTGTCAATTCTTTATTTGCAAATGGACTAAGTGGTTCCACATGGCATATTGTTCCCATGCAAGTAGCATGGATAATCAGCATCTTATCCGCATTGACTTCAATTATCAATTGGATTGGAGTATTGATAGGAAAGCCATTGGGCATGGAAGATTCTATCTTCAAATTGAAAAGCATTTTTGTTGTATTACCAACACAAATAGGTAACTCGACAATTTTTTGCCCATCCCGGCTTGTTACCAAATCATCAATCTCTATAGTGTTACAGGGTATCTCTGTTCCTGCAGGGAGAATGATTTTAGGTTGGTCGTCCTTGGTAATGATTAAAATCGGTTCACTCGTGATAGGTTGTATCAGGCATTTATTCATACCATTGAACAATAAGCTGTGAATGGCTGCTCCTTGTGAAACGTGGGTTTGCAGGTCCATCGGAACCAATATCTCCGAATCCTCAAAATAGGAATGCAAGGCTTCTTGGATGTATGGACTTTTGCTGCTTCCTCCAATAAGCAAGATATAATCAATCTCTTCTTTGGGAGTTTTAGATTTCTTAATGGCACTTTCTATAGGAGAGAATATACTGTTGTATTCATCTTCTCCTTTTATGCGGGTAGTCTTACCGAATCCTTGTTTTAAGAACACAGCCATTGTTTCTGTAAGCTCCTTATTCGTCAGGTAGAACTTGTTCTGTTTGAGCGTACCTTTATTGGTGATGATTTCAACCTCAGACTCTATTTCAGTCTTTGAATCGCTCGATTTCACATCAGGTATTACAAAATCAGAGGCAAGCGTTGCTAATGTTTTGTTCACTAATATTTTCAGTCGTTCTGCGACTTTATAAAGTGCAGATGCTATTTGTTTACGTTCATTCGTCCGAAACTGTTCTTTTTTCTTTCCATTAGCTTCTAAAAAGCGTGGCATGAGATAATGGTACGTTATGTACCTATCTATGTCGTCACCACCTAACTTCGTAAATTTTGAAATGGCAATGTTCTTAGAAAAAAAACCATTAGCACTCTGTCCTATTTCGAGTATAGATATATCGCATGTACCTCCTCCGAAATCAAAGACTAATACTTTCGAATTATAATCTGGGCTTATGAACATGGGGCGGTCTTCTGCTGCCCGTGATACAGCATAGCTGATAAAAGCCGCATTCGGCTCGTCTATAAGAGCTTGCTTTGACACTTTCATATCATTCGCCATTAGTGCGTCAAGTAAATCTTTACGCTGATTAGCTTCAAATGATGCAGGGATGCTTACTGCATACAAAATATCTGTACTGATATTATTTTCGGTACAGTATTTAATGATGAGGTATTTCAGATAGGCAAAGAATACCCGTGCAGCATCCACAGGATTCTTTATCCGAAAAGGATCTACCTCACGCAGTTCACTATCGTAATACTTTGCTCCTAAATCCTCGCCTAACTCCATTTTGAACGAGTACCAGATATTCTTTCCCTTTTTCAGTTGGTATTTCATCTGAGATGCTCCTTCTCCAACCAAAATACGTCCATTCAGCCACGCTATTACCGTAGGCACTATCTCTGACCTGTATAAAGTCCCGTCAGGAAGCATTTGCGGCAATCGTAAAGACTTCGTATGAATTTTATGGTCGTACTCATCATAGGAAGCGATAGATACCACCGTTGTTGATGTACCAAAATCGATTCCGATGTACGTTTTACCACGCATGAGTGCTGTATTCCTGACAGCAGGCAACATAGATGATATTGTTATTTCATTCATTGCACTATGTTTTATTTCACGAGAAGTTTATTAAGTCTTGAATGTTCACTTCTAACAGTTCTGTTATACGTTTCAATGTTTGTAAATCTGGTTGTGTTGTATTTGTACACCATTTAGATACCGTTGTTTGGTTTACTCCAAGTTGTTCTGCCAACCATTTATTAGTACGTTTTTTCTTTGCCAAAACTATTTTAAGTTGATTCAAATCTTCCATTAATTTTCATTGTTATTTCTTTGATTGCAAAAATAATGATTTTAACAATAATAAAAGCCGAAATTCTAAGATACTTTTGTTTTATATGAAACAAAGTCATACCTTTGCATACAAAGAGTTATCCGAAACAAGCAAAGCGATGCAGACCGCAGCAACATGAACGGTTGCCAAATCATTACCACAAAACGTGGTAATTCTTCTAACTCTCTTGATTTCAAAGAGGTATATTCCTTATACAGACTTACGGAAAAAAAATGGTGAAACAGCCAATAGCATACAAAAAGTTGAGTTTAGCACTCAATTAGCACAAAACGCAATTATTAAATAGATTTTTCCTTACATTATTCTATCTATTTTTAATATTTAGTATCAAATAATCGAGTATTTCTTTGCTAAATAAACTTTTTTGTCTATTTTTGAGCAGAACTTTAAAATAAATAGCCATGAGCGAGAAACAGAAAAGATTTTTCCTAAAGGAAAACGAGATACCTACACACTGGTATAATATTCAGGCGGACATGAAGAACAAGCCAATGCCGCCACTCAATCCTGCTACAAAAGAACCGTTGAAGGCAGAAGATCTTTACCCTATCTTTGCAAAAGAGCTGTGCCATCAGGAGCTGAACCAAACTGACGCATGGATAGAAATTCCGGAAGAGGTTAGAGAAATGTATAAATACTACAGAAGCACCCCACTTGTAAGAGCATACGGTCTGGAAAAAGCTTTGGGAACACCGGCACACATATATTTCAAAAATGAAAGCGTAAGTCCGATTGGTTCTCATAAACTTAATTCGGCACTGGCACAGGCATATTACTGCAAAAAGGAAGGTGTGACAAACATCACTACCGAAACCGGAGCAGGACAATGGGGAGCTGCACTGTCATATGCTGCCCGCGTATTCGGACTTGAAGCTGCGGTTTATCAAGTAAAAATCAGCTACGAACAGAAACCTTACAGACGAAGCATAATGCAGACATTCGGCGCACAGGTCACTCCTTCGCCATCTATGTCAACACGTGCAGGAAAAGATATTCTTACAAAATATCCAAATCATCAGGGATCACTGGGAACAGCCATCTCAGAGGCTATAGAGCTGGCAAGAACAACTCCTAACTGTAAATACACTCTTGGGTCGGTATTAAGCCACGTTACACTGCATCAGACCGTCATCGGACTGGAAGCCGAAAAACAGATGGAAATGGCAGGAGAATATCCTGACATAATTATCGGATGCTTTGGCGGTGGTTCAAATTTCGGCGG
The DNA here is from genome assembly GCA_944321155.1 of uncultured Bacteroidales bacterium. Taxonomy (GTDB): domain Bacteria; phylum Bacteroidota; class Bacteroidia; order Bacteroidales; family Paludibacteraceae; genus Gallipaludibacter. The sequence goes on from CALUKG010000132.1 coordinate 5,216, forward strand.
TATCTGTTTCCCATTTATGCGCCACACTATCCTGGAAGGCAAAAAGACAAGATATATTGCAGCAGAACCTGCATCCTGCCCTAAACTGACAAGAGGTAAGTTTGAATACGATTTCGGAGACGAAGCCGGATACACTCCTCTCCTGCCAATGTACACTCTGGGGCATAACTTCGCACCTGCCAATATTCATGCAGGAGGTTTGAGATATCATGGTGCAGGTGTCATCGTGTCACAACTTCTGAAAGACGGATTAATGGAAGCTGTAGATGTGAAACAACTTGACACATTCGATGCCGGTATCTTGTTTGCAAAAGCCGAAGGTATTATTCCTGCTCCGGAATCATGCCATGCAATAGCAGCAACTATCAATGAAGCCAAGAAATGTATCGAAACAGGCGAAGAGAAAGTAATTCTGTTCAATCTGTCAGGACATGGACTTAT
>CALUKG010000133.1 GCA_944321155.1 uncultured Bacteroidales bacterium
GTACGCAGGCTGGTAAAAAGCTGATTGACATCAAGAACGTGATGTTTATGGGAGGAAGCCGGATTGTACAGAATGCTGTTCGTCTGCTTGACAAGGACATGAACATTAAGTTGATGGAAATGGATCGTGAGAAAAGCTTCCAGCTGTCAGAAAAGGTGGATAATGCCTTGATTATTAATGCAGATGGTAGAAATATGGACGCCCTGAAAGAGGAGGGCATTACCGATATGGACGCTTTTGTGGCAGTTACGGGTAACTCAGAGGCTAACATTCTGGCCTGTTTGGCGGCAAAACGTTTTGGAGTAAGTAAAACGATTGCGGAGATAGAGAATATCGATTATATTCCTTTGGCGGAAGAGTTGGATATCGGTACCGTGCTCAATAAAAAGACTATAGCCGCCAGCTATATCTATCAGCTGACTCTTGATGCAGATGTAATGGATGTGCGCCACTTGACCAGTGCTGATGCTGAAGTGATTGAGTTTGTGGCCACAACAGGCTCTAAGATTACACGTCATAAAGTAAAGGATTTGAATTTGCCCCCCCAGGTCAATATTGGTGGGTTGGTTAGAAATGGGAAAGCTATGTTGGTGAATGGTAATACATTGATTATGCCTAATGACCGTGTGATTGTATTCTGCACGTCAGCAGTTATACGGAAAATGGAAAAGTTTATCAATTAGGTTATGACTCGAACGTTCAATTTTAAGATAATCTGGTTTACTTTAGGAGCGTTGCTGGTGCTTGAGGCCGCTTTCATGTTGCTGTCTTCTGGAGTTGCATTTCTTTACAAAGAGTCTGATGCCTTACCTATTCTGTATGCGGCACTGATAACATTGGGCTTTGCTGGCTTGGGAATTCTGTTCGGAAGAAAAGCGGAAAAGAAGCTCGGCAAGAGAGAGGGGTATATTATTGTTGCCTTGGTGTGGATTGTGTTCTCACTTTTTGGCATGTTGCCTTTTTATCTCTCGGGTGCCATACCCTCCATTACCGATGCCTATTTTGAAACCATGTCCGGTTTTACTACAACCGGTTCTTCTATTTTGACGGATGTGGAGGTGTTGTCACATGGACTGCATTTCTGGCGGTCGCTTACACACTGGCTTGGAGGTATGGGTATTATTGTGCTCTCTCTAGCCATTCTTCCTTTCTTTGGTATAGGGGGAATGAGCCTTTATACAGCGGAGGCAACAGGAGCGACGTATGAAAAGTTACGGCCGAAAATTAAGGATACGGCGAAATTGCTTTGGGGAATCTATGTTTTGCTGACGGCTTTGGAAGCACTTTGTCTGTCTCTTTTGGGAATGGATGTTTTTGAGGCCATCTGCCATTCTTTTTCCACATTGGCAACTGGGGGCTATTCCACACGTAATGCTGGTATGGCTGCATTTTCTCCAGCCATACAATATGTCGTTACCATATTTATGTTTTTGGCTGGTATCAATTTCAGTATGCTTTATTTCCTTTTCAAGGGAAAAATCAATCGCTTGAAAGAAGATGAGGAACTGCATTGGTATGTAGGTGCTGTTGTTGTGTTGACGGTAGTAATGACATTAGGCCTTTTGTTCCTTGATAAATCCTATCCTGCTACTGATGTGGAAAAGGCTTTCCGTGATAGTGCATTTGTGGTGGTAACGCTTATGACTACAACAGGATTTAGTGGGGTGGATTATACTTTGTGGCATCCGCTTTTGTTGTGTATCGCCATATTCCTGCTGTTTACGGGTGCATCTGCCGGTTCAACAGCGGGTGGTATGAAATGGTCAAGGTTGGCCTTCATGTTTAAGAATGTCCGTTGTGAGTTCAAACGTCTTATCCATCCGAATGCTATCATACCAGTGAGAATGAATGGGAAAGTGGTCAATTCGTCGGTAGCTAATGGAATCGTTGCTTTTTTGTTTGTATATATGGTTACGGTACTGGGAGGAACGATTGTATTTACTTTCTTTGGTTTACCTTTGTCTGAAGCGTTTGGTGCTACTGCGACCAGTATTGGAAATGTTGGGCCAGGTTTGGGGCTTTCCGGTCCTGCTGGCAATTTTGCATTGATGCCAATACCGGTTAAGTGGATGATGTCATTCTTTATGTTGTTGGGACGTCTGGAATTATTTACTGTCTTGCTTATTTTTACTCCTTCATTCTGGGGAAAATAGTATTGGTGTTTGTTGAACTATTTGGGGGTGCTAATTAGATGAACAAGTCCGTGTGAAGGGGAAAATAAAAAAGAGGTAAATCAAATTTACCTCTTTTGTGGAGCATAGCGGACTCGAACCGCTTACCTCAACACTGCCAGTGTTGCGCTCTACCAGATGAGCTAATACCCCAAATGTTTCGACTGCAAATATAGCAAAAGATGAGCATAGAAGCAAGTGAAAAACGAAATTTTACAATTTGATGATATTGAACTATATGTATTGTTTAAATACAAGAACAAATGTTTAATTGTTTCGTGTTTTTTGCAGACTTTTTTGATGAACGCAATTTTACTGAGAATAATCATAATTGATAATGGATAAATATATATTGAATATTACTTTTTCTGTTGAAAAAGCAGCACAGGAACAATGGAAAGCATGGCTAAAGAATGAATTACTGCCCATGTTCAAGGAGGAGAATGGATTTTCAAATCCCCAAATAGCCCGTGTCGTACCTCGCGATAAAGGTGTAGAGGAAAGTTTTTCCGTTCAGCATCTGGTGTCCCATCCAAATGCTTTTAAACATTGGAACCAGACAATTGCACCTGCCATTGAGGCTTCTCTGATGAAACAATTTGGACAGACAGTGCTGTTCTTTCCAACAGTTCTGGAGTTGTATAACATGTAATTGTAGAAATGGACGAGAAAGTTATTCTGGGAATAGACCCTGGTACAAATGTGATGGGTTATGGCCTCTTGAAATTGGTGGGTAAGAAAGCTGAACTGATTACCATGGGAGTGCTTGATATACGGAAGCAGAAAGATCCGTATGAGAAGTTACATCTTATTTTTGAACATGTAACTCAATTGACGAAAACATTTAAACCTACGGAGTTGGCTATTGAAGCACCTTTCTATGGAAAAAACGTACAATCCATGTTGAAACTGGGAAGAGCACAAGGGGTGGCTATGGCAGCAGCCTTGCATCAGGGACTTCTCATTTCGGAATATGCGCCTCTTAAAGTAAAAATGGCAATAACAGGTAATGGAGCAGCTGCCAAAGAGCAGGTGGCAGATATGCTTCGGCGTTTCTTGCATATTCCAGATGAAATGATGTTATCCCAACTGGATGCTACAGATGCGCTTGCTGTGGCATATTGTCATTTTCTGCAAATGGGAAAGCCGGTTTCAGATGTTTCCTATCATGGCTGGAAGGATTTTCTGGCAAAAAATCCCGATAGGATAAAATAGCGGATGTGTTGTTATTTTAGGATGAATCTGCCCTGAATTGCAAACTATACATGTCAAAACAAGAAAAAATTGTATCTTTGCACAAAACTATGGTCTGTAATGAATGGTTATCCTGGCTATTCGATTGCCATAGAAATGTAACAATAAAACATAGTCACAGATGGAATCTTTTATAAGGACACATCGTTATTTGGTGGAACATGTTCAATCGCCTGTCCGCAGAATGTTGATGGATGAGATAGATTGGAATGACCGACTCATTGGTATCAAAGGAAGCCGTGGAGTAGGAAAGACCACTTTTCTGCTGCAATATGCAAAAGAACATTTTGGAACAAGCTCCAAATGTCTTTACATCAATTTCAATAACTTCTATTTTACACAGCACTCATTGGTTGATTTTGCCGGTGAGTTTTATAACCGTGGGGGCAGAACCTTATTGATAGACCAAACTTTCAAATATGAAAACTGGTCGAAAGAATTAAGGGAATGTTATGACAAGTTTCCTGAGCTGCATATTGTATTTTCAGGTTCTTCAGTCATGAGATTGATTGATGGTAATGAAGATTTGTCAGATGTGGTTAAATCCTATAATCTTAGAGGATTTTCTTTTAGAGAGTACTTGAATCTTCAGGCGGGAACTTCTTTTGAGGCCTATTCATTGGATGAAATTCTTCAAAACCATGAAAAGATTGCTGCAGAAATCAACAAGACGGTAAAGCCTTTGTGGTATTTCCCTGATTATTTGCATCATGGATATTATCCTTTCTTCCTTGAGAATCATAACTATTCAGAGAATCTGCTGAAGACCATGAATATGATGCTGGAGGTCGATATTCTGCTTATCAAACAAATCGAATTGAAATATCTGTCCAAGATTAGGAAATTGTTGCATATTCTCATGAATACAGCTCCTTGTGCATTGAATGTCAGTCAATTGAGTGTGGAGATTGAGACTTCAAGAGCAACTATTATGAACTATATTAAGTATTTGCAGGATGCTCGTTTGCTCAATCTGCTTTATCCGGCAGGGGAGACTTTTCCCAAAAAACCATATCGTGTATTTTTACACAATACGAACTTGCTCTATGCAGTTTCCATGTCCAAACCTGAAGAGAAGAGCGTGATTGATACCTATCTCTATAACATGTTGCATGCGCGTTATAAGGTCAATGCAGGCAAAAAAGGAACTTTTCTTGTGGGAGGTGCTGAATTTACTGCATGTGCGGCTGGTCAGCGTATGCGTAAGTCTCCCAATTTGTATAATGCAATCAATTCATTGGAAGTGGGTAAGGAAAATCAGATTCCTTTGTGGCTGTTTGGCTTTTTGTATTGATGTTATCTACTCCTGTTATATAAAAAACGCCTTCGGTTTTTGCCGAAGGCGTTTTTCTATGTTGGTGTGTGGTGATTAGTTGATTTTCTTAATCAAGTCCATACCGATGTTGATAGCCTTTTCGTTCAAAGGCAGCAAGTGGTGATGACGTTCTGGCAATGATTTTTTCAAACCAGCCATTACGTTTTCAATCTTAACGATTGGACGAAGTTTCAAGTAACCACCCAAAATAATCATGTTCAATGTTTTTTGGTTGTTTGTGCGGGTTGCTTCTTCAGTTGCATCAATACTATATATATTGATGTCAGTACGTTCTGGCATGCGTGATAACCCGTGAGGGTCAATAATCAGGATTCCGCCAGGTTTTACCTTGCTTTCAAATTTGTCCAAAGATGGTTGGTTCAATACGATGGCTGTGTCATATTGATTAAGGATAGGTGAACTGATGCGTTCATCGCTCAAGATAACGGTAACGTTGGCAGTTCCACCACGTTGCTCAGGTCCGTATGAAGGCATCCAGGATACTTCCTGACCTTGCAGCAAACCAGAATATGCAAGAATTTTACCCATTGACAAGACACCTTGTCCACCAAATCCGGCTATAATGATTTCTTCTTTCATAATGATTCTTCTTTTATGGGTTATTTGTCTTTGAGGTCTCCAAGTGGATATGCTTCAAACATGTTTTCTTCCATCCATTGGTTGGATTTGGCTGGTGACATTTTCCATCCGGAGTTACAGGTGGCAACAATTTCAATGAATGATGTTCCTTTGCCTTCCATTGAATTTTCAAAAGCTTTTCTAATGGCTTTTTTCGTTTTCTGAACGGCAGCAACAGTGTGAACACTTTGACGTGTTACATAGCGGGTTCCTTCCAGTTCAGCAACCAGTTTGGTGATGTTCAATGGATAACCGTTCAATGCAACGTTACGGCC
>CALUKG010000134.1 GCA_944321155.1 uncultured Bacteroidales bacterium
GATAAGCCCCCAGTAGAACCCTTCCCAAGTGGTCTATAGAAACGAGGTCAAGTGAACTATAGAAATGGCGAGAAGTGTTCTATAGAAACCATGACAAGTGTTCTGTAGAGCACTTCAGCTGCCGCGAGAAAGTGGGATAAACCATACAGGAAAGTGCTTAACCGCAAAAGACTGAAGCGCATGGAGGGGGAGGAAAGTTTGTGGAATGCTCCTTATGTCGATATGATGTAATAGTGTAATGGATGTCCAATAAATATTTCTTTATTTATTTTAAGATGTCGGCTAGAATTATTAAATTTGTACCCTAAATCATAGTGGATAAAAATAGTTTAAATACATGAGCGGATTGCCCAATCATAAAAAAATAAGGATATTTGAAGGATTTGCTGGTTATGGTGGTGGTTCTTTTGGATTAAAGCGGGTCAAGGAAAATCTCCCAGACTTCGATTATGATGTTGTAGGGTATTCTGAGAATGATAAATTTGCCGCTAGTTTGTTTGATGCTAACCATAGGAACGATAATGGCAACCCTATGAGAAATTGGGGAGATATTACAAAAATAGATCCACTAGAACTTCCTGACTTCGACATGTTTATGGGAGGTTTCCCTTGTCAGCCATTCTCTTCCGCAGGTATGCAGATGGGAGTGGAAGACCCATATGGTCGTGGAGCGATGTTAGGGCATATAATTAGGATATGTAAAGTAAAAAAACCAAAATATCTTTTCCTTGAGAATGTGAAAGGTTTCACTCATGGGAAGTTTAAACCTGTGCATGAGCAATTAATTAAAGACCTTCGCGAAATGGGCTATGGGGATGATCCTTTAGCCCAAGCGGTATTGAATTCGAAAGATTATGGAATACCTCAAAATAGGGAACGTTTGTGGATGTTCGCAAGGTTAGGAGGACTTCCGAAGGATTTTAGCATGATTCCCCCAAAAGTTATATCGGATAAGAAAATGGCGGATTATCTTGATTATAATCCAGAGAAGAAGTTGTATCTATCCAAAGCCCAGATAGAACATCTCAAAGAGAAACATAAAATTACGTCATTTGTGGTTGATACGCCATTGTGTTTTGATGTGTATAATAAAAAGATTAAGCATGACGGATATAGTATTACGATTACGCAACCTGAGCACAATAGTCTTAGGGTAATTGAAGTACCCAAAGAGGATGGGGAGGAGATTGTCCGAAAAATGTCGGTTTATGAGCAATTCCGTTTAATGGGCTTTAGAATATCACGGGATTTGAAAGAGTGTGAAATTGATTTTGATGGACAATCATATTCTCAATTATCCAAGAGGGCAGGCAATGGTTGGGACGTAAATCTTGTGGGCATTTTGTTAACTCATATATTCAAGCAACTATGAAATTAAATTTAGGATCATTGGCATTTAATGCAGATATTGAAACTGGTGGGGGGACTCCAACATGGGGGACTGAATTAGGGCAAGGCGATGGTTATAAGTTTACCATTGACAATAAGGAACCTCTGTTTACGGCAATGGTCTATTGTTCTGTGTCAGATCAGTTTGATAAAATAACATGTCCTTTGGGAAAAGGAGGAAGTCGGCGTGGAGATTACGAGTATGTTTTGGCAAGTTTATTTGAAAAAGTGTTTGTCAACGGAAAGCATGTGCCAAAAGCAAGTTTTTTGTTACTTATAGTAAAACAGATTAAAGGGGATTTTCATATTGGTAGGCGAACGTTGAAATATAATCCTCGTATGACTTACGAAGGGGAAGAGATTAATAGGGAATGTTATGAGAAAATAGCTGCGACATTAGGTGTTGCCCAAGATGCGGCTTGGTTTATTGATGAAATAAACGTGAGAAATCAAGACGAATTGCATTTTGTGGCATATGTTTTGAACCAAAAAGGTCCTCAATTATATAGTTCCAATCAGGAGCGTAAAGAAGTTATGTTGAGGTTTAGAAATGCTGGTGAGCAATCTCAATATGAGGTTATTGATTCTGCGTTTCGTCCTTATATCACCTCTATCAAATCGAAACCATTTCTTCTCTTAGCTGGCATATCGGGAACAGGTAAAAGCCGTATTGTACGGGAATTGGCACGCGCCTGTTGGACAGAGGGTAGTGCGGAACGTGAAGCCCATAAACCTAAGAACTTCGAGATGATTCAGGTGAAACCTAACTGGCATGATTCTAGTGAGTTGATAGGATATATAAGTCGTATCAGCGGAGAACCCATATTTGTGGCAGGAGAGTTCTTAAAATTTATAGCGAAAGCGTGGGAAGATAAAGCTACTCCTTATTTTCTTTGCTTGGACGAGATGAACCTTGCGCCAGTAGAACAATATTTCGCGGAATATCTTAGCGTAATAGAGTCACGTAAAAGCGACGATAAGGGCAATATCATTACAGATCCCATAATTAACCCTGCATTTACAGATGAGCGTGATGAAAATACGCAAGAGTTCATTCCGCAAAAATGGTATGTGAATTTAGTGGATGAGTTACTCGTGGGTTGTCCAGATGATAAAATATTTGGGTTGAGGCATCAATTTTTGTATGATGGCATCTCGATACCCCAGAACTTGATAGTCATTGGTACAGTAAACATGGACGAGACCACTTTCTCCTTTTCACGCAAAGTACTTGACCGAGCCATGACCATAGAGATGAATGAAGTGGATTTGGATGCAGGGTTGACCGAACGATATGAGCACATTGGAAAATTAGGCTATGAAGAACTTATAGGGACTGCAGTAGAAGGGGTAGATGTTTATTCTGAGAATAAGGAGGTCTGCGACCAGGCGCTAAATTATTTGAAGACGGTCAATGCGGTATTGGAGGGGACTCCCTTTAAAGTGGCTTATCGCACGCGCAATGAGTTCTTGCTTTATGTGGTGAACAACTTGCCTTATAACAAAGATGAAGAAGGTCATGGGCTGACGGAAGGCTATGTTATCGCAAGGGCTTTGGACGAGATAACGAGTATGAAGATTCTTTCGCGTATCGAGGGTGATGAGTCAAAGGTTACGGAGCGTTGGCTGGAGGAATTGAAGAAAGTTATCGCTGAAGAGCTTATGAAGATATCAGGTGAGTTTGTCGTTGAAAACTCGGTGTCTTTAAAGAAACTTGATGAGATGAAAATGCGATTGGCCTCTGGCTATACGAGTTTCTGGAGCTGACGATGGAGCTGTTGACTATACGGCATAGAGATTTCAAGTTGAGCGTTGAATGTTCTAAGTTCTACGCCACTTGGAACAAGGCTAAAGGCAATGTAGGGGAAGATGCGCTTACTTCTTCCTCCTATACATGGTCTGAAGGAGTGGAGTCTGTCGTCTTGCTAAAAGGCACTGAGGAAGAAATGCCAATAGAACAAGGAGCGCCGACTAGAGCCGTGTTCTTCGACAATACGGACTACCCAGTGTGGGTGGATTTTGAAGATTACGTGAAAGATGCGCAGTTTGGTTCTATGCTGCAAGGAGATAACGAACGATTTACCTTCCATCGGCATATACTGGCAGGCTATCTGAATTACGGCAATGATATAGGGCGTAGCGAAATCCGGCTGATATATAAGGTAGACCATCAAATACGCCGCTTTAAGTTTTCCTTTGAAGTGCTCAGCACCAAACTGGATTATCACAGGCATTGGAAGGCCATCATAGAAGACATAGAACGTGAATACCGCATGTTGTCGTTAGCCTATATGCGGAGGACTTTTCATGGTTTTGCTCCTGACAAGAATGGTGAAACTCCGGAAATAGTATGGTGGAGTATTTTCGCTGGAGAGCAACAGAAATTCATCAAGGCTTGCAAAAACATCATAGAGCGGCCACGACATAGATTGCATGGACACCAGACATATTTAAGGGCAGATAAATTGCGGTTTGTGCCTACGTTTATAGAAAACGAACTGGCTGAACACAAACAGGAGCTAGCGCATTTGTATCGTGTGGAAGAACAAATACAAACGAACGACACTCCAGAAAATCGTTTCCTAAAATTTACGCTTGCGCAAATATCCAGCAAGTATGAATCGCTGAGAAAGCAAATAGAAAGCGTAGAAGGTGTGTCTGAAGCCATGAAGTCGGAAATGCGGGATGTGTCAATCACGCTAAAACGATTGCAAAGCAATCCTTTCTTCAGGACTATCGGACGCTTTAAGGGATTGAATCAGGAGAGTCTTGTCCTGCAGAAGGCATCAGGCTATAGCCAGGTTTATCGCACGTGGAATTTGTTACGACGTGCCTATTCACTCCATGATGGCATTTACAGGCTTCAGACAAAGGATATTGCTACTCTGTATGAGATATGGTGTTTCATAGAAGTAAGCCACATTGTGAAAGAGCAGTTGCATTTGGACGATGAAAACGTAGACCACCGCAACCGCATGGAGATGAGCGGTTTGTTTTCATGGGAATTGGGCAAAGGAGAACACTCGCGCATCTTGTTCAAGAAAGACAATGTGGAATTGGCGGAGCTGGTGTATAATCCGAAAAGCACAGAGTATGATAATAACTCCACTGGGATAAAAGAACTTGTGGCAAGAACAGTACCGCAGAAACCGGACATCGTTTTACGGTTGACCAAGAATGACTTGCAAGAAGGCATGAAACTGACTTATCTTTTTGATGCGAAGTATCGCATTGGCGGAAAAGATTGGAGAGGAGTTGACGTGCCGCCTGATGACGCTATAAACCAAATGCATCGTTACAGGGATGCCATTTATTATAAAGACTATTCGACGAATGTGCTGAAAAAGGAGGTGATAGGCGGCTATATCCTTTTCCCAGGCAATGGAGAACCTCTTGAGGTGCAACATGCCAAATTCCAAGAAAGTATCAAGGAAGTAAATATTGGCGCCTTCCCCTTACGCCCGAAAGACGAGCGCAATCGGAAATTATTGGAGCATTTTATAGAAGAGTTGATAAATGCGAAATCACAGGAGACCATTGCAAAAGTGATACCGCAGAAGGGAACTTTTGTTGATGTGGGGAATCGTGTACTTATTGGATTGGTGAAAAGTAGTTGCCTTGATTATGTGGAGAGTTTTGAGAATGGAACAGCGACATTGTATTATACGGGTAGGCAATTCCCGACAACCATAGCATTACAAAACCTACATTTCTTTATACCCTATATGAAAGGGCGGGGGATTCGAGATGCCTATGAGATTGTTGCGGTGCGCACAATAACCGCAAAGGAAGCAAAACGACTAGGTGGTAATGAGGCGGTTGCTGATGATTTGCGCTTAGCTTTTGAGTTATGCTTTCGTAAACAACTCTTTGAGGATTATCGGAAGATTGATGCACATAAGATGATTAATTATACTTTTATCGATACTACGTTTGATAAAATATACCATGAATAATAATCTTATGCAAAAGGATTAAAGCTCTTTTACTTTTAACTGAAGCTTACTCAGAAATTGGGTAATAAATATATAAAGACAAGTTTATCT
>CALUKG010000135.1 GCA_944321155.1 uncultured Bacteroidales bacterium
GATTATGAAATCGATGCCATTAAGCCGAATGGAAACTTCTATTTTGCTCCTGATGGACTTATTTATATTTATAATCCATACGAAATAGGACCATACTATTTGGGTGAAACAAATATTCTTGTTCCTACAGAGGAAATTAAGCCTTTCCTGAAAGAAGAATGGCAGAATATATTTGCTGAATAAGAAAGGCGAAAATTGGGATGGTATAACCATGCTCGTAGAGTATGCATTGATTTCACAAATTCTCATTTGTATGAAATACAAGAAGAGCCACATTGTGGCTCTTTGTTGTAAATGAATTCTTCCTGTTTCCTTAGAATACTACTTCCGGAGCTTTTTCAGCACCTTCTTCTGCTTGGAAATATGGTTTCTTCTCAAATGAAAACATACTAGCTATAAGATTATTGGGGAAACGGCGGATATATGTATTAAATCCTTGTGCCGATGTGTTGAAAGCATTCCGAGCTACGGTAATACGATTTTCCGTTCCTTCCAATTGGCTTTGCAATTCAAGGAAATTTTGATTGGCTTTCAAGTCGGGATAATTTTCCGTAATGGCTAGCAAACGGCCTAATGCCATGCCCAGTTCGCCTTGTTTAGCCTGAAATTCAGCCAATTGTTCTTCTGTTAGGTTGTTGGCATCGACTTTCATGTTGGTAGCTTCGGCGCGTGCACTAACCACAGCATCTAATGTGGTCTTTTCATGTTCGGCATATCCTTTAACTGTGGCTACAAGGTTAGGAATCAGGTCCGCACGACGTTGGTACTGGTTTTCAACTTGGGCCCAATCTTTTGATACTTGTTCTTCAGCAGTTACCATTTTGTTGTAACCCTTGCCTATCCATAGGCCTATAAGAACAATGACTGCTATTACAGCTACTAAAATAATGGTTGTTTTTTTCATACGTTTAAATGTTTATATTGTTGTTTGTTAGAAATTTCCACCAGCTCCGCCTCCACTGAAGCCACCACCTCCCCAGCTACCGCCGCTGAAGCCGCCTCCGCCAAAACCACCACGGTTTCCGCCACTGCTTACAACAATGGGTAATTGTGGTATTGTATATGTACTAACATCTGTTTTGCCGCAATGTTTGCATAAATAGGTTTTTTCACGTTTGCCGGGATGAAATTGGGTCGCTTGTACGCGTACTACATCAGAATATAATCCATAAGAATGGGTGTGACAATAAGGACATGTTTGATATTTGGTGTTCATTGATTCGTATGGTAGAATGATGTGGTTCAAACACGATTTGCATTCCCAAACATCATAGTCTATGGAATGGATTTTCTCTTCTGTTTGCTGGGATGCGTTCAACAGACGGTCTTCCTCCTGCTCTGTTAGTAATTGCATTTTTGCACCACACTCAGGACATTTAATGGGACGTTGACGGAGTTTCTGGTGCTGACGTTTAATGTATTTATACCATAAAAACATGGGTAATGGAAACATGCACATTGTTATTTGACATATTCTTATGTAAGGTATAACACGTTGATATTGGATGTTGTTGGGTGAATTCTTGCGTCCGTTAAACAGATGATAGGCAACAATGTCCATTACCAATAATACTAGGAATGCTAATATCAGATAGGCGAGCAATAAATTCAAACCGGTGCGTTGTGGAGCGTATTCTCGTTTAAGTAATAGTTCTTCCAATGCGCTTTCTTGGGTTAGTCGTTGTGTTATATATTGGGTGGCTGCCAAAAAGCCAGAGTTATAGTCGCCTGCCTTGAAGGCTGGAAACATATAATCCTGCAAAATGCGTTCGCACACAGCATCAGGAAGAAGCCCTTCAAGGCCGTTGCCAACTTCTATGCGTACAGCTCTTTCATCCAGCACAAGCAGTAAGAGTAATCCGGTGCTTTTGTCTGCTTTGCCTATCCCCCAATAGCTGGCCAACTGATAAGCGAACTCAGTGTAGTCTGCGTTTCCTATAGATTGAATGGCGACAATGGCGGTCTGTACTTCGCTCTTCTTTTCTAATAGATATAATTGTTGGTTTAATTCATTGACCGTTTCTGCCGATAAAATGCCATCGGGATTGGATACATACCCATGGTTGAAGTCTTTCGGGTTGGGGACGGTTTCGATGGAATAAGTTTGGGCTTTTAGGTAACCAAGGCTTAAAAATAAAGCAAGTAAAATGGAAAGGTGTTTCATATTGTAAATACTTTACGCTCCAAAAGTAAGGAAAATATGTTTTACATGCAATATTGTAATTGTATTTTTCCTTTGCTTCATCTTTTGGCAATCTGATGGTAGAATGCATGCAACAAAGGCGCTTGTTGGGAAATTTGTCGCTCCACACTCCTTTCTGTATCTTTGCGCATGGAAATTTTAGGTATAAAATGGACGGCTGAATGATTCGAAAGGCCGCAGTATAAAAAGAGTAATAATGATTTCAGTAGATGCTTTGGCTGTGGAGTTTGGTGGCCACACGCTGTTTGAAAACATTTCCTTTGTGATTAATGAGAATGACCGTATTGCGCTCATGGGTAAAAATGGCGCAGGCAAGTCAACACTTTTGAAGATATTGGCAGGAGTCCGCCAACCGACTAGAGGTTCTATATCAGCTCCAGATGGTACTGTTATTGCTTATTTGCCCCAACACTTGATGGTGAAAGATGATAAGACGGTTTTTGAAGAGGCGGCGGAAGCATTTGCGGAAATAAATGCTATGGAGCAGCGTATCAATGAAATTAATCACCAGTTGGAAACACGGACTGATTATGAGAGTGATAGCTATATGGCTCTTATTGAAGAGGTGAGCGCTCTCAGCGAAAGATTCTATAGTATTGAAGACCGGAATTATGATGCCGAAATAGAAAAAACACTGATGGGCTTGGGATTCGTCCGTTCTGATTTTACACGCAAAACGTCTGAATTTTCAGGTGGTTGGCGTATGCGCATTGAATTGGCTAAAATGTTGTTGAGAAATCCAGACTTGATTCTGCTGGACGAGCCAACGAACCATTTGGATATTGAGTCCATTCAATGGTTGGAAAATTTCTTGATAAATTCCGCTAAGGCTGTGATGGTAATTTCACATGATAGGGCTTTTGTCGATAATGTGACCAACCGTACCATAGAAGTCACAATGGGACGCATTTATGACTATAAGGCAACTTATTCACATTATTTGGAACTCAGGAAAGAGCGGCGTGAGCAGCAGCAACGGCAATATGAGGACCAGCAGAAGATGATTGCTGAAACCAAAGAATTTATCGAACGTTTCAAAGGAACATACTCAAAAACTTTGCAGGTACAAAGTAGAGTGAAAATGTTGGAGAAGTTGGAAATCATTGAAGTGGATGAGGAAGATACTTCGTCATTACGTCTTAAATTTCCGCCTTCACCACGTTCAGGAAATTACCCGGTGATTGCAGAGGGAGTCGGAAAAGCCTATGGCGACCATCGCGTCTTTTCCAATGCTTCCTTTACTATACATCGTGGAGATAAGGTGGCTTTTGTAGGGAAAAATGGTGAAGGAAAATCAACAATGGTCAAATGTATTATGGATGAGATTGAACATGAAGGAAGCCTGCAACTTGGGCATAATGTGCAGATAGGATATTTTGCACAAGACCAAGCGGCAACCTTGGATGAAAGTCTTACTGTTTTCCAGACAATTGACGATATAGCAATGGGGGATATAAGAACGAAGATTAGAGATATCTTGGGTGCATTTATGTTTAATAAGGAAGATTCGGAAAAGAAGGTAAAAGTGTTGTCAGGTGGTGAACGGCAACGCTTGGCCATGATAAAGCTTTTGCTCGAACCGGTCAATCTGCTGATTTTGGACGAACCTACCAACCATTTGGATATGCGTACAAAAGATGTCTTAAAGCAGGCATTAAAGGATTTTGATGGTACATTGATTGTCGTATCTCATGACCGTGATTTCTTGGATGGCCTCACAACGAAGGTATATGAATTTGGCAACCAACGTGTCACAGAACACTTGGAAGATATTTATGGTTTCTTGAGAAAGAAAAATATGGATAACTTACGGGAAATAGAACGTAAAAGTTAGCCACAAAAGTTTATTCTATGAATTTTACACGGTCCCAATGCCGCTCCTTGGCTTTGGGACTTTCATTTGGATAGCCGAAAGCTATGGCATATAGAAGGCGGTGAGTAGGCGAGAATTCCAATATTTCGCGTATGGACTCTCCTTTGTCAGAATTGACAAAACGTGCCAAACCTCCAAGACAACACGAACCGATTCCCATAGAGTGGGCTGCTAGCATCATATTGCCACCCAATAGACCGCAATCAACTTGTGATAAGTCGTACTCGGTATTGTATGCAATAAATATTAGTGCAGGAGCCTCAAAAAAGGCATGCCGACGGGTAGAGTCATTCTCGTTATAGGAAAGATTGATGCTTTGCAGTATATCAGGGTGGCTTACTACACGCACTTCCCATGATTCAAGTCCTTTTCCGTTGGGGGCATATAACCCGCACTCTATTATTTTGCGCAATTGGACACTGTCAATGGGGGTAGGCTGATATTGTCTGATGCTTCTTCGTGTCAGAATATTTTCAATGACTACATCTTGATATGATGTCCCATTTGTTGCTGAAGAATTGTTCTGGTCAATTGTACATGAAGTACAAAAGGTCAATACACATATAATAAAAAGGATGTTTTTCTTCATAATTGGAAATGAATTTAATTGCAATGGCAAATATAATATATTTATGGGATAGTCTGAAAAGCTTCGATTGTTATATGTTTAATGAATTGAGCTGTGGAAAATGAAATAATAGTGGAATACATGTAGATTTTTATATTGAAATCCAACTAAACTCATGAAAATAGGTAAAAAAGGAAGTAAAAGTGGGATTTACAGGAGATCTTTAGATGGAAAAAATCTCTCTTAAATCTGTTTTATAGCATAAAATTGGATGATGAGAACGGTTTCTTATGAGTTTTCTGATGTTTTTTTAGCTGTGTAAATTTCTATAACGCAATGATTTAAAATAGAACCTCAATTTTTTCTTGAAAAAACTTATTGGAAAATTTGCGTATATGGTAAAAAGGTTCTACTTTTGCACCCGCTTTCGGAACGATACCGGCGGGTATCAGGGTGCCGGGAGCGTTTGGATTATGTGACATGGAGTCCTCAATCTTCAGAGTCTCCTTATTTGGAGCGAGCGATCTTTGGATGACTGGAAAAAGATACGAAAGATGTAGTACAGGAACACATTTAATATGTGGTCCACGTCAATTTGAACGATAACATTCGAGCTGAGGATTTAAAATAATAACAATTCTATATACAACGAA
>CALUKG010000136.1 GCA_944321155.1 uncultured Bacteroidales bacterium
TGACACGAAGATACAAAACTTTGTTTGTTAATCAGTTATAAAACGCATACTTTTTGAGTGACGAAGTCAGGAAAAAGGGAATGTATCACGACACATTCCCTTTCAAAGCACAAAATTTCTATAAATTCCACGGCACGGCAACATCAAGAAGCTGATGTAGTCAACTGCAATGGAGCAGCCTTACAGATTAATTTGACCAAATCGATTCTGTTGCCAGCCATCTTCAGACATTTAAACGTAAATCCTTCCACTTCAATGCTTTCGTTTACTTTCGGGAAATGTCCGTAATGCTCCAAAATCAAGCCTGCAATTGTATCATATTTGTCCGAAACTGGTAATTCCAATCCAAAACGCTCATTGACAGCCTCTACTTCCAGACGCCCAGAGAGCAAAAATTCTTTTGGTCCAATCTGTTCTTGCGTGTATTCACATTTGTCATGTTCATCATTGATTTCTCCGAAAATCTGTTCGATAATATCTTCCAATGTAACGATGCCCGCCGTTCCTCCAAACTCATCCACAACAACAGCTATACTTTTTTTCTGCTGCATAAAAGTTTTCATCAGGCGTTGTGCGGCCATATTTTCCGGCACAATAGGTACCGGGTTGATATGTTTTTGCCATTCCGACTTATGGGAAAACATTTCTGACTGGTGGATATAGCCCACGATATTGTCAATGTCATCCCTATAAATCAATATTTTGGATAAACCGGTCTCAATAAATGTGTCTTTCAATTTATTCGTATCCACATCATAGGGCAAAGCCACCACTTCCGTACGAGGCACATAACAATCACGCAATTTTACCGAAGAGAAATCAAGTGCATTTTGCAACATCTTGACCTCCTGGCCCATGTCCTCATTTTTTTCTTCCGAGTCATAGCTTTCCTGCAAAAGATACATCAGGTCAACCCTCGAAAACGTAATATCCTGTGCCTGCTTTGTCACCTTGGCTCCCATCAGTCGCAAAAAGCCAATTGACATCCACGTACTCAGCAATGAAACGGGATAAAGCACCACATAAATTACATAGAGCAACGGAGCAAAAATACGCAACCACAAATTCGGATTGATACGGAACAGCGTTTTCGGAAAAAACTCCCCGACAAACAAAACAATAATCGTCGCTACAACAGATTGTACAAACGACATGAGCAAATCATTGCTGATGAACAAACTGAAATAGGGCTCCAAAGTTTCTGCCACCAGCATACTGAAAACAACCAGACAAATATTATTTCCTACCAACATGGTAGTAATATATTGCTGCGGATGTCTATAAAACAACGTTATAATCTTTGCCGTCAACCTGCTTTCGCGCTTTTCCAATTCAAAACGCAACTTATTGGAAGATACAAAAGCTATTTCCATACCTGAAAAAAAGGCTGAAAAAAGCAACGAAACAAGTATTACAACATAACTGCTCATGTTCTATTTTAAAGAATTAAATGGACTTATTCTCTGTTATATACATAGGTGTTTGCCTGACGTGCCGGTGTTACCAATACATCGTTAATCATCACATGCTCGGGACGGGTCACCATAAATTCCACTATATCAGCTATATCCTCAGCATTAAGCGGAATCATACCTTTATAAACAGCTTTGGCCTTATCGGCATCACCCTTAAAGCGCACCAATGAGAATTCCGTTTCTGCCGCTCCTGGAGAAATAGAACCGACTCTGATGCCATAAGGCAACAAATCAATACGCATAGCCTTGGTCAAAGCAGACACAGCATGCTTAGTAGCACAATATACATTGCCATTCGGATAGACCTCCACACCGGCAATAGAACTCAGATTGATAATCATACCTTTTTTTCTGGCCTTCATCACCGGAATTACCTGTTGGAAGAAGTACAGCAGCCCCTTTACATTGGTATCAATCATGCGGTCAAAGTCATCCAGCGAAGCCTCTCCTATCGGTTCAGAGCAAGCAGCCAGTCCTGCATTGTTCATCAGCACATCCACTTCACGCCATTCCTCTGGCAGGCTTTCCCATGCTTTTTCGCAAGCCTCACGGTTTCTGATATCAAAGCACAAAATATAGACTTTTCTGCCATATTGCCCTTCTATTTCTGTGGCCAGTTCAGCCAATCTTTCCGAACGTCTGCCCGTAATAATCACATCATACCCCAAACGTGCCAAACGGATAGCACTTGCACGGCCAAAGCCGGAGGTTGCTCCTGTAATAATTGCAATCATTGTTTTTTATTTTTAGTATTAGACTTCATCAGGTTTACAAATGCAACAAATGTCCCATACGGTTTTTCTTCGTTTCCAGATAATGGGCATTATATTCATTGGGAGTTATCTCAATAGGTACAATCTCATCAATTTCCAGCCCGTATCCTTCGAGTCCTACACGTTTCACCGGATTGTTGGTCATCAGGCGCATCTTATTCACATTCAGTTCACGCAGAATGCTGGCACCTACCCCATAATCACGTTCGTCGGCCTTGAAACCCAGATGCAGATTGGCATCCACCGTATCATATCCCTGTTCCTGCAGTTTATAGGCAGCCACTTTAGCCATCAGTCCGATGCCTCTTCCCTCCTGGTTCAGATAGACTACAGCACCCTTTCCTTCCTTTTCAATCATCTCCAAAGCTTTGTGCAGCTGGTCACCGCAATCACAACGTTTGCTACCCAAAATATCACCCGTAACACAAGAAGAATGCACACGAACAAGAATCGGTTCGTCCTTTTTCCATTCCCCTTTTATCAAGGCAAAATGTTCCAGTCCGTTGGATTTCTGTCTGAAAGGAATCAGGCGGAAATTACCATATTCACAAGGCAGGGACACCTCTTCACCCTTTTCCACTATGGATTCCTTTTGCAATCTATATGCAATCAAGTCTTTGATAGCTATAATCTTCAGTCCGAATTTCTCTGCCTTTTCCATCAATTGCGGCATACGTGCCATAGTGCCATCTTCGTTCATGATTTCAATAAGGGCAGCCGCCGGTTGGAGCCCTGCCAAGCGTGCCAAATCAATGGAAGCTTCGGTATGTCCTGCGCGTCGCAACACACCTTTGTCTTGTGCATACAAAGGATTGATGTGTCCCGGACGGCCAAACGTTTGCGGTGTCGATTTCG
Organism: uncultured Bacteroidales bacterium; assembly: GCA_944321155.1. Classification (GTDB taxonomy): domain Bacteria; phylum Bacteroidota; class Bacteroidia; order Bacteroidales; family Paludibacteraceae; genus Gallipaludibacter. The sequence goes on from CALUKG010000136.1 coordinate 3,104, forward strand.
GGTCGGCCAACGCCAAGATAGTAGCGGCACGGTCTGCTGCAGACACCCCTGTAGAGCATCCCTCAATCTTATCAACCGTTACAGTAAACGGTGTACCCAATATAGACGTGTTGTCAGCCACCTGCTTTTCCAATCCCAATTCTTTACAGCGGCTCATGGAAATGGGTGCACACAAAACCCCACGTCCTTCCTTCAACATAAAATTCACTTTTTCCGGTGTGATTTTTTCAGCTGCGATAATAAAATCGCCTTCATTTTCACGGTCCTCATCGTCAACCACAATAAGGAACTTTCCTGCGCGAAAATCTTCGATAGCCTCTTCGATAGTGTTTAGTTTCATATTTACGGTTATTTTGTTGCGTTTCGTTTCACTTTTATCTGTTCTCTCAAATGCTGTATGCGTTTCCGCTGCAATGCGACCCATTTGAGCCATGCATCGGGATTAAACAATGCAGAGTCAGTAGCCGCCTTATAAGTTAGGAATATACCAATTGGCAACAGCACAGCAGAACTGAGCCACATGCCTTCAAAAGCACTCCACAATCCTTCACGTGCCATTTTGTAGCCCGTATTGTCTATCATATAATAGAATATGAACATGACTACAGATATCACGACCGGAGCACCCAGACCTCCTTTGCGGACAATAGCACCAAGCGGTGCCCCGATAAAAAAGAAAATAAGGCAAGCAAATGACAAGGTAAACTTGCGGTGCCATTCTATCTGGTGTCGGTGTACATACATCACCGGATCGCTCAACAATATCTTGTTATAATTGATTTTATCCGCTTTTCGCTGTGCTTCATCCCGAGCCTGCACCAAAGCCCTACGCTTGTCAACTGGAGAGAAGGAGGCATATACAGAATCCGCATCAAACAATTTGGCATCCTCCTCACCTAACGACCGCATCACTTTCCCTTGTTCCCGTTCACGTCCGAAATAGTTATGTGAAATCAGTTCCTTGCTCTGCTCTGCAGCGCGTTCCACGACGATTTGGGAGACGGAATCAATAGAATACTGCAGTTCCGCAATATTCTTGCTCACATGCTGGTCGGCCAGCAGACTTTCATCATAGCGGTTAAATTCCGAATCAAAGTCAATCAACAGCTTTTTGGTCTTGAAAGTTTCCCTGCGATAAGGAATATTGGCTGGGTTGGCTCCCGTTTCCTTTTTCAGATTTTCAAAACTTTCACCATTATAGAGCATCAGCAGAAGATATTTGTTGTCGGCCGTAAAATAGACCCTACCCGAATCAGCCACCATCACTGTTGCATTGGCAAATCCTTCTGAAAAATCATAAATCATCATGTCTTTCAGCAGCTTCCTTTTGTTGTCTTTTTCCCTCACATACAGTTGATAGCCATCAATGCCGTCATAGAATTCCCCTGTAGGAATATCAAACTCCGGTGATTTTTGTCGTAAGGAAAAGATAAGTGTCCACAATTTTGTCTGCCCCATCGGCAATACATAATTGGAAAAGAAAAATGCCGCCACGCAAACAAAGGAAATGGCAATGGTCAGCGGACGCATGATACGGAACAAGGATATGCCGGCCGCCTTCATGGCAGTCAATTCAAAATGCTCACCCAAGTTGCCGAATGTCATCAAGGAAGCCAAAAGAATAGCCAAAGGCAATCCTAAAGGAACCACAGAAATAATGGCATATACAAAAAACTCCGCTAACACCTTTATCTCCACTCCTTTACCCACCAAGTCATTCACATGCATCCACAGAAACTGCATCAGCAGTATGAACATACAGATGACAAAAGTAAAGAAAAAGAGTCCTGCAAAAGTTTTTAGTATGTAGGCATCCAGTTTTTTCATCGTTCACATCTCCTTTGCGGTACTCCCGCAAATGAATTGGGCAAAAGTACGAAAAAGTTTATGAATTAGCGAATCTGTTTGGTGGGGTTCACAAGGCACATTCTCCTTATTCTTCCCAAGCTTCCTTAACGGTTCTGAAAGCTTTTTCCATTTTCAACATTTCTTCCGCCATAAAACGATAAAACTCCTCCCAATGTTCAGTACGATGTATGTCAATACCGCCTGACTTCGTCATCGTGTCACCCAAAAATTTTCATCAAAGAGTTTTGCAATTTTCTGGTGCCTTGCCATCAGCA
>CALUKG010000137.1 GCA_944321155.1 uncultured Bacteroidales bacterium
CGAAAAACACTTATAACAAATTGAATTTCAATTATTTCAAAGAACTTCTATGATTTTTTAGTGGACACTAATGATTTCATTTTTATAAATAAAACTTTTGTTGTACAACTAATTTCTATCATTTATGAAAAAGACAAGGCTATTCTTAGGAACTGCGCTGGCAGCTGTTTTGTGTTTGTGGACAGGCTGCCGCGAAGAAGAGCAATCCGAGTTTAATCTGGATTCATTGAGCGAAACTGCAACTGTTGAAGGATTTGTGTACTATTCCACCGGAGTGGATACTTTGGGAACGGACTATGCCATCGAAATCAAGAAACCGGCAATGGGACGCAAAGTGTTTGTAGAAATTCCTTACACCCAATTTTCGGCAAGTGCACGTGATGGCAGCAAAATTTATGAAGCAGTGACCGATACGGCAGGACATTTCACACTGCAAGTACCCACAAAATCTGCTGGAATAAACGCCACACTACGTTTGGAAGAATTTACCGCTTATTATACGGAATACCTTAAAATGGAGGGCGGCAAACCTGTGTTCAAAACCAACTTGCGTCGTTATGGAAAAGACCAGGAAATTCAACTTAACGGTTTGAAACCAGGCACAAAATCATTCCAAGGAGCTGATGCCATTTATTATGAAAGTGCAGAGGTTGATTTGGATGGATTTAACGAAAAAGTTACCCTGACCGGTAATATTTTGTTGGCTGTAGAAACCGGCTATCGTCAAGGAACATTCCAAAATGCCAACGCAGCAACCGTAGAATTTACCATTGACTATGGAACAGATGTCAACGCCAGTACAGCTGGAGAAGTTGAAGAATTCACTTTCGGTACGCAGACCGATGAAGCTGGAAACTATTCAATTACAATTCCCGCCCAATCGTTGCGCGATGGTTTTACGGTTAAAAACATAACCGTACAAGGTGTAGGCAACTCGGCATTTAAACACTGGACAAGCCCGACTGAAAGCGATAATATTTCCGGTGCATATGCTATTGAAGGCATATACGATGGTGCTGGTAAAGAAGTCAATAATATCATTGCTGACATGCCATACGAATTAGGGGCTACTCATTTGTTTTTTACTCCAAGTTACAACGGTGATTTGACACAAACTCCGAATCCTATCAACTGGAGACGTGATTTGGCTGGTTGGGCTTTTGGCATGGAAGAATTCAAACACATGGCTGGCAAAGTAACATTGACCGGTAGTGTGAAATTAGCGACTGAAAGCGCTTATGGAATCGGCACATACGGTTCTAACATTCAAGCTATTGTAATAAACTATCCGGGTTACTTACCATTGGCTACAGCCACCGATGCTGATGGAAACTTCAGTGTGGAAGTCCCTGTTGTAGATCCAAATGTGAAAGTAAACTTCGGCATTGAACTTGACAATTCTTTGGCTGTTTCCTATACGCACTACACGAAAACTGGTACTAAAGTTTTGAAAGATGGTAATTACGACATAAGTACAACAATAAAAGACACGGAAACCGAATGGACCGACTTGGGTGTTTCTTATTGCAAATTCAATCCTGCAGAACGTCCCGAAACTTGGAACGACTATTTGGCTGGCTGGGTAAAAATGCAGGACTATGACTTGACTGCCACGGTTACCGGTAAGGCCATGTTTGCATACGAAACGGCATTTGCCGTAGGTAGCTACCAGGGAGCCCAAAATGAAATAGTATCTATATCCGTCACATATCCTGATGGGACACAACATTTTGCCGCTCCTGTAAATGGAGATGGTACCTTCAGTATTGTAATTCCTAAAAAAGATGAAAGCGACCAATATGACATTGAGTGGGGCGATGAAATCTATGAAACAACTGAATTCAAACATTTTACAAAAGCAGGAACTACCGAAAACAAGCTGATAAAGGGAGAATATCGCTACTATAATGCCGTTACAGACCGCAACAAGAAAGAACTTGATTGGAACAACATCGGAACACGCTACTATCGTTTTACACCGGAGAATGCAAATGAAGTCAAAGAATGGAACAGCAACTTGGCTGGCTGGGTAAAAATGGTAGATGCAGATGGAGAGTTATACGGTTTCAGCGCTACGGTTACGGGTAAAGTCATGTTTGCATGCGAGACCGCTTATGGTGTGGGTAGTTACGAAGGTGCTAAAAATAAAATAGTGAATATCGAGTTTTCTGAACTCGGATCTTTTGCAACCCTTACCAAAGAAGACGGTACATTCAGCATTACAATTCCTAAAAAAGAAGAAAACGACCAATATAATATTATAAGTCGAACTATCACGGGTGAAACCAAAGAGTTCAAACACTTTACCAAATACGGTACTTCTGACAGCGAACTGCTCCAAGGAAACTATGTTCCTTACGTATCAGATCGCAACAATGAACTTGAATGGAATGATTTAGGTACGACATACTTTAAATTCGAGCCAAGCATCACCGCCAACAACTGGCATGCTAATTTGGCAGGCTGGGTAAAAATAGAGAACACCAACGGAAGCTTGTACGACAAGACTGTTACCGTAAGTGGTAAAGCTATGTTTGCCAAAGAAACCGCATTTGCCGTAGGCGAATATGTTGCTGCAGCAGGCGAAGTAATTGCAGTGGAGGCTACAGACCCAAGCACTGGTTACTCATACACATACGAAGCTGTGGTCGGTACGGATGGTAAATTTACAGTGGCAATTCCTGTTAAACATGAAATTGATGAACCTGTAGCCTATGCATCTGCAAATGCCATTGAGGCAGATGATTTCGTGCATTTTGTAAACAAAAACGGCACCATCAAACAGCAGATTTTAGAAGGTACATATACAACTAATGGGGCTACTAAAGATATAACTGCAGCATGGAATGATTTGGGAACTTTTTATTACACATTTAGTCCAAGTTATAATAGTGGAGATCAAGATTGGCATGCTAATTTGGCTGGCTGGGTACGTAGCGACTATACGGAAAAAGCCACCATTACTGGAACGTTGCTGTTCCCGAGAGAAACTGGATTCTGGACGGGTGATTATGTTGCCAAAGCCTACCAGATTGTCACACTCAGTTGTAATGGATTCACTTTGCAAGGTGCAACAGATGCCAATGGCAATTTCAGCATTGAAGTACCCCTGCAATACGCAGATGACAAACCCAGCGTAACATGGAGTAGTACAACTGTTTCTACCGGTAATCTAGGTCTCTTTACGCACTACCGTAATCCAGCTGGCGTAACGCAACAACTGGAAGGTATATACAGCACATTCAGTACCATAAGAGCATCTAATGCAGAATGGAACGAACGAGGAACAAGATATATGAAATTTGAGCCAAGTACAAGTACCATAAATTGGCCAGAGAATGGACTCGCTGGTTGGCAAACCCCAGGAAAGACTTCATATACTGTAAGCGGTTCTGTTAAGAAAGCTATTGAGAAACGTGAGAGTGGTACTGCTATTGCAAGTTGGAGCGCCGATGCTAATCGTTTAATGACAGTAACAATAACTGGAATGTATGGTGATGTAAAATCTTTTGATGTAGCATCCAATAGCATAGGCACATTCGCTTTGACAGTACAAGCAAGCGAACAACCAGACAATATTAATGTTACAATTGAACCTAAAGAAGATACATACAACAGCAATATAGCATTTACGCATTATGAAGAACCATCTCAGAATATTTCGGCCACTATTAGTGGTTATTATTATAGTGCTGGCAATATAAATGATAGATATGTTGAAAAACCAGCAAGTGGCTCCATTTATGCTATTGAAGAATCTGCTAAAATGTTATTCCAACCAACCAATCCTTATAACCCGACAGGTTGGAGCTATTATGACTGGAATGCAATCATAGATCAAAATTAATTCTAAAACTGATTTCTTATGAAAAGAACGAAAATATTCGCATTGATGCTTCTGCTGGCTCTGCCGGCAGGCATCTTTGCCCAGGATGAAGCTAAAAGTAAGAAATCCTTTGAACTTCCGAAAGCGGGAGACATCGGATTGGGAATAGACGTGGTGCCGCTGTTCAGATATGCAGGTAACATGTTCAACCAAAATTTGGGAAACACACTGAACGTTTTCGGAGGCACGGAAGCACTTGACGAGAAAATTGACATCTGTAACCCGGATGTTTCCATTATGGGAAAATATATGCTGACTGACCAGATTGCCCTACGGGCTAATATCGGCGTACTTGTACGAACAAAGGCAAATAGGTCTTATCAGCCGGACGATGCCGCTGTTGCTTTGAATCCGCTATCTGAAGCACAGGTTATTGATACAGAACATATTAAACGTGCAGGCGGTTCCATCTCATTGGGAGCGGAGTATAGACGTGGCTACAAACGTATACAAGGTTATGGCGGTGCGGATTTGATTTATGGATTTGAATCGAAAAATATCACTTACGAATATGGTAATGCCATTACCAACATCAACCAGGAGCCAAGCCGTACTGTTCTTGGGACTCCAATGGATGTTGACTATTGGACAAAAACTTATGTGACAGGTCGGTATTATGATGGCAACACCCAATACGTCGGTCTGGGCCTACATGTGGGTGTGGAAATCTTCTTAGCATCACACGTATCGATAGGTGGTGAAGTATCGCTCTATGCACTGGGAGAGTTTGGACGTCAATGCTACCAGACACAAGAAGGTTATAATCCGACAACAGACCAAGTGGAAACACGTACAGAGTTAGTCAGTCCGGGAAACACCGCGTTCACTTTCGGTACTGACAACCTGGGTGGAAAATTGTATATGATGTTCTATTTTTAAGCAATAATCTGAGAAAAACAACATAATAGATTCTCATTAATAAAATTGATTGAGAGGGTGTATCAGAAATCTGGTATACCCTCTTTTCATATTCATCCGTAAAGAAAGCATAAAAAGTAACAAAGCCCCGACATTCACAAGTCAAAATTTTGTCATATCATCAAAGTTTTTATCGGACAGCAATAATATAAATATGTACACATCAAGATATTTTTCTGATTGACGTGTACGTGGTGCTGAATATCAATGCGTTAAAATTGTATTAGATCGGAAACTGCTGATAAAAGGTCTAAGTTTCCCTTTCAGAACAACCCTCTATACTGTTCCAACACAGCGTCTTCCGTGTATTTCTCAAGGTAGGTCTGGCGTGTGTAGCTGTTGAAGCGGGGACGGGGACGTTCGCTCAAATCCTTTAGGGCAGCAATAAATTC
>CALUKG010000138.1 GCA_944321155.1 uncultured Bacteroidales bacterium
ATACAACTGAATATCTTTGAGAATTAAAAAAACAGGAAGCCGACCTCAAATTTTACTTTTGGGTCGGCCTCTTTTTTATTATGCCCACACAATAGCCATGAACAGCCTTTACAGAAAAATTATCCACATCGATATGGATGCTTTCTATGCCTCCGTAGAACAACGAGACCACACGGAATGGAGAAACAAGCCGTTGGTTGTTGGACATGATAATGAGCGTAGTGTGGTTTCAGCTGCAAGTTACGAAGCACGTCGTTACGGCATACATTCCGCCATGTCCATAGCTAAGGCCAAAATACTTTGTCCAGAACTGATTATTGCCACTCCACGCATGGAAGTGTATAAACGCATATCACAAGCAGTACACAGCATTTTCCATGATTATACCGATTTGATAGAACCATTGTCACTCGATGAAGCATTTTTAGACGTAACCCATAATAAGAAACAAATAGAGTTGGCCGTTGATATTGCCAAAGAAATAAAGATCCGCATTAAACAGGAACTGAATTTAGTGGCATCTGCAGGAATTTCCTACAACAAATTTCTAGCAAAAGTTGCCTCTGACTACCGAAAACCTAACGGGCTTTGCACCATTCATCCTTTGCAGGCTTTACAATTTATAGACACCCTACCCATCAAAGCTTTTTGGGGTGTCGGAAAAGTAACCGCAAAAAAGATGGAAGGACTGGGCATACATAACGGCAAAGAATTACGAGCAAAAAGTCTTAGCTTTTTACTTCAACATTTCGGTAAAACAGGCGTCTTATATTACAATTTTGCACGCGGAATAGACCATCGCCCCGTCGAGAGCAACAGAATACGCAAATCAATCGGATGCGAACACACATTGGAAAAAGACATCAGCACCAAAGCCTCCATGATTATTGAATTATACCATGTAGCAGTGGAACTGGAAGAACGCATGAAACGCCATAACATCAGCGGTCATACCTTGACATTAAAAATAAAATTTCATGACTTTAGTATCGCCACACGGAGCATAAGCTGCACAACAGTCATAAGCAACCTTCAAATAATACTCCGCCTAGGCAAAGAACTGCTAAAAGAAATCGACTATACTCATCATCCCGTCAGATTAATTGGTCTGAGTGTATCACATCTATCAGACAATATGCAATTGCAATTAGATTTATAACTTAATAAGCGACATGTGCAGCAAACGAAAAAGAAATATATACTACTTATTTACCTTTATAGGATTACTTACTGCTATTATCATCATCAGAAGATGCTCCCCCTATGAAGAATGGAAAGACAGCAACTTGTTGGTAAACAGCCTTATGGCTGCCATACCAACAGGAATTTTTATTCTCCTGGACCAGATTATCCGACGGCACAAAAAATAATCCCAACAATATATCTAAAAGCAAATACCATTATACAAATAAACAAATAAAAATCCCACTTTATCTAGCACAGAAAGTGATAAAATCACATCACTGAAGATTTATCAATGCATTTGCCAAACAAGAAAAAAAAGCCTACATTTGCCGAAACGAATACTAATGTAGAAAGTAATGAAGAACACGCCTCTCTTTTCCAAGGGACAACGAATAGCCATTGTATTGCTGCTTTTTCTGATAGTGGCCATATGGTTGGCAGATTCATTGATAGCGCACTTTGCCTCCCTTCCAAAAGCACATCATGAAGAGGCACTGATTTTCCAAGCGGAATTGGACAGTTTTTCCGCACAAATCAAACCATTCCACAAGACCAACTATCAGCATCAAGCCACTTCAATCTATGTTGATTGGGATGCTTATCCCACTCAATATCAATTGCATCCGTTCGACCCAAACAAGGCTGATTCAGCTACATTAGCTGACTTAGGGCTGTCAGTAAGAGTTATACGTAACATATTGCGCTACAGAGAGAAAGGAGGCTATTTCAACCATGCCGACAAGCTGGGCGAGATATATGGCATGCAAGCGGAAAAGTTTGCAGAATTGAAACCTTATATCGTTATTGAGCCACGCCCTACCTCTCCCAAAGTCTTGGCAGAAAAGACATCCAACAAGAAAGATACGGTGTTGGAACTCAATTCGGCCGATACAACCGAATTGCAATACATCAGAGGCATAGGCAGTTATTATGCCAAGCAGATTGTACGCTACCGCCAACAACTGGGCGGCTACTATAAAGTGGAACAGCTGCGTGAAATCATGGAATTGGAAGATTCCGCCTATACGGCCATGGCCAAGCATTTCACCGTAGATACCACTCAGATTCAACGCATCAAAGTGAATATGGCCAGTGTAGAACGTCTGAAACGTCATCCGTATATTGACTTCTATGCTGCCCGAAGTATTTACGAAACACGGCGAAACGCTTTCCAATTGAACGGCATCAGCGAGTTGTCAGACAAAGACGGTCTGCCTGCCGATGTATTGGAAAAGCTTCGTCCTTACTTGTCATTTGAACAACGAGAAATGAAGAAATATAATAGATAAACCATTAAATAAAAAGTACTATGCAAAAACGAATTTTGGAATGCGTGCCCAATTTCAGCGAAGGCCGCAACATGGAAATCATCAAGCAAATAACCGACTGCATTGAAGCCGTAGAAGGTGTACAACTTTTGAATGTAGATCCGGGAGCAGCTACCAACCGTACGGTAGTAACCTTCGTAGGCGAACCCGAACAAGTGGTTGAAGCAGCCTTTCAAGCCGTAAAAAAAGCCGGCGAAATCATTGATATGCGCCATCACCATGGCACACACCCCCGTATGGGAGCCACCGACGTATGTCCATTGGTACCTGTGGCAGGCATCACTTTGGAAGAGGCCGCAGAAATGGCCCGTGCTTTGGGCAAACGTATCGGTGAAGAACTGGGCATTCCTGTTTATAGCTATGAAGCAGCCGCATTCCGTCCTGAACGCAAAAACCTGGCAGTTTGCCGCAGCGGCGAATACGAAGGATTGAGCAAACGTCTGGACACTGAAAACGGCCGTCCAGACTTCGGTCCTTGCCAATTTACTGAAGATGTTGCACGTACCGGTGCAAGTGCCGTTGGTGCCCGCGACTTCCTGTTGGCAGTCAACTACAACTTGAACACCACCTCTACCCGCCGTGCCAATGCCATCGCATTTGACGTACGCGAAAAGGGTCGTCCTGCACGTGAAGGCAATCCGATTGTCGGCAAAATCAAAAAAGACGAAAACGGAAATCCTATCATGATACCGGGTACACTGAAAGGTTGCAAGGCGATCGGCTGGTACATCGACGAATACGGCATTGCACAGGTATCCATGAACATCACAGACATGCGCACCACCCCACTTCATGTTGCTTTTGAAGAAGTATGCCGCTGCGCACAAAATCGTGGTATCCGCGTTACCGGTACTGAAGTTGTGGGCATGATGCCAAAGAGCGCATTGATTGATGCCGCCAAATATTTCCTCAAAAAACAAAACCGCTCCTTGGGTATTTCTGAAAGCGAAATGATTAAGATTGCCGTTAAGTCATTGGGATTGGACGACTTGAAACCATTTGACCCGCAGGAAAAGGTAATCGAATACATGATTGAGGACAAGAGCAGCAAACGCTTGATTGACATGACCTGCAAAGGTTTTGCTGAAGAAACGGCCAGCGAATCACCAGCTCCTGGTGGTGGCTCCATTTCCGCTTACATGGGTGCACTAGGTGCCGCTCTCGGTACAATGGTGGCTAACCTTTCTTCACACAAAGCCGGCTGGGATGAACGTTGGGAATACTTCTCTGACTGGGCAGAACAAGGTCAACAAATCATGAACGAACTGCTCCATCTGGTGGACGAAGACACTGCTGCCTTCAACAAAATCATGGACGTATTTGCTATGCCAAAAGGAACTGACGAAGAAAAAGCCGCCCGTTCTGCCGCTTTGCAGGAAGCTACCTTGTATGCAACTCAAGTACCTTTGCAAACTGTGAAGACCGTTGCACGCGTATTCCCATTGGTAAAAGCTATGGCAGAAGAAGGCAATCCTAATTCTGTATCAGATGCAGGCGTAGGCGCATTGGCAGCCCGTTCGGCCGTAATGGGTGCATTGCTCAACGTGAAAATCAATGCCGGTGGGTTGAAAGACCGCGCCGTAGCAGAAAAACTGGTGAAAGAAGCTGAAGAAATTGCCGCTATGGCTCAAGCTGAAGAAACAGAAATATTGAACATCGTTAATTCAAAAATACAATAGAAATGACAGATTTTCAAAAAGATATATGTGCGGGCATTCCTGATGTATTGCCCCCCAAGAAAGCCTATGACAAAGACATCAACCATGCGCCCAAGCGTAAGGACATTTTAAGCAAAGAAGAAAAACGTCTGGCTCTCAAAAACGCGTTGCGTTATTTCCCTGCCCATCTGCATGCAGAACTGGCACCGGAATTTGCAGAAGAATTGGAAACGTACGGCCGCATTTACATGTACCGCTTGCGTCCGGACTATGAAATGTATGCCCGTCCGATTGACGAATATCCATGCCGTTCCAAACAGGCAGCCGCTATCATGCTGATGATTAACAACAACCTGGACAAGGCTGTAGCCCAACATCCACACGAACTGATTACCTATGGTGGTAATGGTGCCGTGTTCCAAAACTGGGCACAATACAGACTGACCATGAAATATCTGTCAGAAATGACAGATGAGCAAACGTTGGTTATGTATTCCGGCCATCCAATGGGATTGTTCCCATCACACAAGGACGCTCCACGTGTGATTGTAACCAATGGTATGGTAATACCTAACTATTCCAAACAGGATGACTGGGAACGCTTCAATGCACTGGGCGTATCACAATACGGCCAAATGACTGCCGGTTCATACATGTACATTGGTCCGCAAGGCATCGTACATGGTACTACCATCACAGTGATGAATGCCGGTCGTAAACAATTGAAACCAGGAGAAACAGACTTGAGAGGCAAACTATTCGTATCATCCGGTTTGGGAGGCATGTCAGGAGCTCAGCCCAAAGCAGGTGTCATCTCCGGTGTGGTAAGTGTCATTGCCGAAATCAACCCTAAAGCAGCCGAAAAGCGTCACGCACAAGGTTGGGTGGACGAAATACACAAAGACCTCGATGAACTGATACCACGTATCCGTAAGGCATGTGCAGACAAAGAAGTTGTTTCTTTGGCTTA
>CALUKG010000139.1 GCA_944321155.1 uncultured Bacteroidales bacterium
GTACGCTTGATGTAGCCCAAGTGAGAAATGGTAATAACCATAGCATCATCAGCGTAGAAGTCTTCCGGATTGAATTCTTCTGAAGCATAGATGATATCCGTGCGGCGCGGATCGCCATATTTTTCTTTCAACGCAATGGTTTCCTCCTTAATAATATTCATACGGAGTTCCACATGCTCAAGAATTTCTTTCAAGTGTGCAATGGTTTTCTCGAGTTCAGCATATTCTGCACGGAGGTCGTCGATAGCCAATCCGGTGAGCTGACGGAGACGCATTTCAACGATAGCCCTTGCCTGAATATCAGACAATGCGAAACGGTTCATCAAGTTGTTGCGCGCCTCTTCTACCGTACGTGAACTCTTAATGATTTGTATTACCTCGTCAATATTGTCAACCGCAATAATCAATCCTTGTACAATGTGTGCCCTTTCTTCCGCCTTGCGCAGTTCAAATTGGGTACGGCGAGTTACCACCTCCAAACGATGGTCAACAAAATGCTTGATAAGCTCCTTGAGGTTGAGCGTATAAGGACGTCCGTGCACCAACGCAATGTTGTTTACGCCAAAAGAAGACTGCAAAGCAGTAAACTTATAAAGTTTGTTCAATACCACATTGGCATTGGCATCACGCTTAATATCGATAACAATGCGAATACCCTCACGGTTGGTTTGATCAGAGATACCTGCAATGCCTTCTACACGCTTTTCGTTAACAAGCGCTGCGATATCCTTTACCAAATCACTTTTTATTACCTGATAAGGAATTTCCGTTATAACAAGACGCTCATGTCCGTGTTCATCCGTTTCAATTTCCACCTTTGAACGTACCACTACACGTCCACGGCCTGTTTCATAGGCTTCCTTTACGCCAGCATATCCATAAATCGAACCCCCTGTCGGGAAATCGGGCGCCTTGATATATTTCATCAAATCAGAAATCTCAAGGTCAGGATTTTCTATGTAGGCTACAATACCATCACAAACTTCACTCAGATTGTGAGGTGGCATATTGGTGGCCATACCTACGGCGATACCTGCAGAGCCATTGACAAGCAGGTTAGGCAAACGTGTAGGCAATACAACAGGTTCTTTTAATGTATTATCGAAGTTTGGTTGAAAATCAACCGTTTCCTTTTCTATATCACGCAACATCTCTTCGGCCAACTGGCTGAGACGAGCCTCTGTGTAACGCATAGCAGCAGGGCTGTCGCCATCAATAGAGCCAAAGTTACCTTGTCCCTGTACAAGGGTGTAACGCATAGCCCACGGCTGTGCCAAACGCACCAATGTGCCGTAAATGGAAGAGTCGCCATGCGGGTGGAACTTACCCATTACCTCACCGACAATACGTGCTGATTTCTTTGTCGGTTTGTCTGAGGTATTTCCCAGTTCGTTCATGCCAAACAACACGCGGCGGTGAACAGGCTTCATTCCGTCGCGCACATCGGGCAAAGCACGTGCAACAATTACTGACATTGAATAGTCGATGTAGGAAGATTGCATTTCCTCAGCGATATTCACTTTTATAATTCTGTCGTTATCAATCATCTATATATTTATTTAGTTACTATCAAAAAAACGCACTAAGGTACTACTTTTTCTCGAATTAGGCAAACTTCAGCCCAAGTTTGTGCGGATTAAGCATTTGAAAAAACTAAAACTCAAAAAAAGAGAAGGATATGGGAAAGACTTGTAATATTTTATCTGATGAGGGGAGCAATTTGAAAAACAACACACCACAAAAAATCCGGCTTGCACCTATTATCACTTTGCAGTATCTTTACACGACCAAACAAAACATTAAAACAGAAATTATGAAGATTCGCTTTTTAGGAACCGGCACTTCGACCGGCGTACCATATATCGGTTGTCAATGCAAGGTATGTCAATCGACCGACCCACGCGACAAGAGGCTGCGCACCTCGGCATTGATTGAGGAAGACGGAACACGCCTACTGATTGACTGCGGTCCGGATTTCCGACAACAAGCTCTCAGAGAAGGAATTAGCCAAATTGACGCTTTATTGTGTACACACGAACATTACGACCACATAGGCGGATTGGACGACATTCGACCGCTAGGTGACTGCCACATCTATGCCGAGGAAAGAGTACTTGAAAGCATCAGACGCTGCATGCCCTACTGCTTTGGCGAAAACAGATATCCCGGTGTTCCAGTAATGGAACTGCATCCTGTTCTGCCAAATGAGACCTTTCGTGTAAAAAACCTTGACATACTGCCCATAAGGGCCATGCACGCCCAACTCCCCATATTGGGCTATCGGGTAAAAAATGTGGCATATTTAACGGACGTAAAAACTTTATCAGAAAATTCCATACAACAATTAGCCGACTTAGACGTTTTAGTAATAAACGCATTACGGCAGATACCCCACCCTTCGCACCTTTCATTAAACGAAGCGTGCGAATTGGCCATGAGGATAAATGCCAAACAGACATATTTCACCCATTTCACCCATAGCCTTGGGTTACATAAGGAAATCAGTGAAACATTGCCTGAAAGCATACACATGGCATACGACGGTCTGACTATTGATGTGTAATATTCAAAAAAACAGACAACTATGAAAAGAATATTTTTAACCTTACTTGCAATGGCAACAATAGGCATTGCCATGGCTGAGAAATATTATCTGAGTATTGACATATTAAAACCTGGCGATATCACTTTCAAGAAAGAAGCCATGAATCTGCTAATTGTGAACAACACCGTGAAACAACCTGCCGGTTTCGGACACAGCGTGATTGACAACGGACAAATGAGCCTCGTGGAACAAAATACCGACAGTGCAGCCCTGTTTTGTCTGGCAGGAACATACGAAGCATTTGAGGAATTCGGTTTCTTTTCGTCCGTCCAATGGATAGAGAACAGCCAAAACAAGGGAAGCAACTTCTTCACTCTCAACTATCTGACCAACGAACAGACAGACAGTATAGCAAAGGCCTACAATGCAGACGTATTGCTGGTACTGAACAGAATAGCCTTGTCAGACGACCTGACAAGCCTTTTTTATGAAGAGGAATATGCATGGCTCGGCGCATTGGATATCTCGTCTATCAGTAGCTGGTCAATACACTACCCTACAACCGGCAAGGCAGAAACCATCCATTATACCGACAGTCTCTATTGGGAACAAATAAGTTCCACTCATGAAGAACTGCTAAACATGCTTCCCCAACGAGGTGATGCCGAAGTTGACATGGCTGTATATGCCGGACGCAACACTTGCAAACGCATGCTTCCGTCATGGGAGACACGCGACCGCTATTTTTACGTAAACAGCGACAAAAATCTGAAAGCTGGTATGGACTCCATCCCCTACAAAAAATGGGAGGCAGCAATGTCACTATTCGAACAGGCAACCGGTGAAAAAAAGAAAGTAACACAGGCTTACGCGCATGCCAATTGTGCCGTGCTATATGAGATGAAGGGAGAAATTGAAAATGCCCTAACCCATGCAACTGAAGCAATGACCATTGCGCAAAACAGTTCTGCCTATCAACTGACTGGCAGGTTTTCGGAAGAAATCCAGGCTTATGTTGAAGATTTACGCCAACGTGTTGCTGACGAAAAACTACTGAAAGAACAATTATGACCATAAGATATAAAGCTGTCTGCTTTGATTTTGACTATACCCTGGCCGATTCCTCAAACGGCATTGTGAAATGCTTCAGAATGGTAATTGACAGCCACGGATGGCAAGGCATTGACGACGAACAGATAAGACGCACTATCGGCATGACGCTGGAAGATGCGTTTTCACTCCTTTCTGGCATAAAAGACCCAGAGCAACTGGCTGCGTTGCACAAAGAATACAGCTTTCATGCCAACACCTATATGAATCCGAACACAAGGTTTTATGAAGGCAGTCAAAGCGTATTGCAGGCGTTAAAAGATGCTGGATGTAAAATTGCCATTGTCAGCACCAAAAACAAAAACCGCATTGACGATTTCCTGCATGCCACACAAACTGACCATTTGATTGACAAGGTAATAGGAATTTATGAAGTAAAAGCCGCCAAACCCGATCCGGAAGGACTGCACATGGCAATAGAAGCATTGGGCGTTGACAAAACGGAGGTGCTGTATGTAGGCGACAGCGTGATAGACGCACAAACAGCTATGAACGCCGGAGTCGATTTCTGTGGTGTAACTACGGGAGTAACCACAGCTTCGGAACTGGCACAATATCCCCACAAGGCCATCATAAGCCAAATTGAAGAGCTGACCACTGTGGTGAAATAATGACTATTTCTGGAACTGTCTGATACGTTTAATGACAGCATAAACCACCCAATCGGGCAAATGCTTCAGTAAGGGCAGGAAGAGATGATTTATCCAACCGGGCATCACCTGCTTTTTCCCTTTTTCCGATTTTTCCAAAGCAATCTGCACAAGGCGTTGTGGCTTCATGCTGACACCTAAAGCAACTGCCACACGGCGCCAATAGTCAGACAAGCCATAAAGTCCCGTGTCAACAGCCCCCGGGCAAATGGCAGTAACCGTTACCCCATAAGGCTTCAGTTCATACCACAAAGAACGGGAAAGATTAAGTATATAGGCTTTAGTAGCATTGTAGGTGCTGATGCCCGGCATAGCCATCCATGCGGACATGGACGACATGTTGATAATGCGTCCCGAGCCCCGTTTTTTCATATCTTCTGCAAAAAGGCGGCACATCAGCGTCAAGGTGCGCACATGTAAGTCGAGCATCAATGCTATCCGGTTAGAATCCGTATTCGTCAATTCATTGAAAAAAAACACGCCTGCATTATTGACCAGCAAATCAACCATAAAATTATGGTCGTGGGTATATTGCCAGAGCCGTTGCGCTGCATTTTCTTCGGCCAAATTCATATACAAAGGCCATACACTCACATGAAACTGCTCAGAAAGCCGAGCTGCCGTTTCCTGAATTTCCTTTTCCTGATTGCTCACAATGAGCATGTCATATCCTTTTTCAGCCAAAGCTTTGGCATATTCCAAACCAATACCAGAGCTGGCTCCTGTTACCAATGCAAACATAGTATTTTGTTTTTTGTGTGATGAATCAAATTGCTTGCCAAAGTCACACAT
>CALUKG010000140.1 GCA_944321155.1 uncultured Bacteroidales bacterium
TACGTCTACAGCGGTGAAAAAAGCGCAAACACCAGCTTCATCTGTACGCAAGAGTTCATCTACTTCGTCCAGTTCGAGGGCGGCAAAGCGCTCTTCATCAACAACGGTGAAAAAGGCACAAACGTCAACCTCTTCTGTGCGTAAGAGCTCATCTACTTCGTCCAGTTCGAAGGCGGCAAAGCGTACTTCTTCATCCACGTCGCGTTCATCTTCAAGTAGAACTTCTTCCAGCAATAGCAGAAGATAGAGATAGATAGAATATAAAAAATGGACTTTGACAGAAAAAACTTGTCAAAGTCCATTTTTTATAGGATTGTTTGATATGCTATTGAGCTATCTTGATGATTTCATTTGCAATGCGTTCAGCAGAATCCTTTTCAGCAAGTTTCAAGATGTTTTGGGAAAGTGCAACCAATTTCTCGTCATCTTCAATAAGCTTCAGTGCTTCAGGAATCAGCTTCTGTGGGGCTTCCGCATCTTTGACAAGCACTGCTGCTGACTCATTGACCAATGCCATGGCATTGTGGGTTTGGTGGTCTTCTGCTACATTGGGTGAAGGCACTAGAATAGCCGGTTTTCCCAATAGACATAGTTCGGAAATGGAACTGGCACCAGCACGCGAGATGACCAAGTCAGCTATGGAATAGGCATAGTCCATGCGGCTGACAAAATCGGTTACCAGCAGATTGGGATTGTTAATGGCTTTGCTGGCTTCTTTTGCTTGTTCGAAATAATATTTACCGGTTTGCCAAATGATTTGGATACCGGCATCCGCTAAAGCCTGTAAAGAACCGATAACGCTGTTGTTGATGGTACGGGCACCAAGACTTCCTCCTACTATCAGCAGTGTTTTCCGTTCAGGAGTGAAGTGAAAATAATCATAGGCCACTTGTGCTTTGGCGGGTATATCCATTAGATTTTGCCTGACGGGATTGCCGGTAAGCAATATCTTGTCGGCAGGAAAGAACCGTTCCATACCATGATAGGCTACACAGATAATAGAAGCTTTTTTTGCTAAAAGTTTGTTGGTTACCCCAGCATAGGAATTCTGCTCCTGCAATACCGTTGGAACACCTAACCAGTTGGAGGCACGGAGCGCTGCACCACTGGCATATCCACCTACGCCGATTGCCACATCCGGACGGAAATCTTTTACAATTTTACGTGCCATTAGCAGGCTTTTCCCCAGCTTCACAAGCACGGCAATGTTTTTCAGCAAATTCTTGCGGTCAAACCCGGCAATGGGCAACCCAATGATTTTATATCCGGCTGCTGGAACACGTTCCATTTCCATCCGTCCCAAAGCACCAACAAATAGTATTTCGCAATCCGGTTGTTTCGCTTTCAAGGCATTGGCTATGGATACAGCCGGGAAAATATGGCCACCGGTGCCACCACCGGAAATCAAATAACGTTTCATACAATATCCTTTTTAGAATGGTTTACTTGCTGATTATTTTTCTTCAAGTATTTCTTCAGTCGGCAATTCTTCTTCCTCTGGTAAATCCTGTACGGTCACTAATTGTGCATCTGCTGTAGCCGCTTTTTCTTCCTCTTCCTCTAATTTGTTGTGCCTTTGCAAGCACATGATAATGGCAAAATAGCAACTGGTCAGCACAATGGATGTACCTCCGTGGCTGATGAGCGGAAGTGGCTGTCCTGTTACAGGTCCCGTATTCGTAGCAACGCAAATGTTGAGCAATGCCTGATAGGTAATCATTGATGCCAGTCCCATGATGGCAATGGAGTCATAGCTGTTTTTCATTCTATTAGCCAAATAGCCAGCTCTGAACAGCAAGGACAAATACAACATGATGATAAAGATGCCTCCTATAGACCCGAATTCCTCCACAATGATGGCGTAGATATAGTCGGCATAGGCCAAAGGCAGAAAGTCGCGTTCAACACTGTTGCCAGGTCCTACACCAATCAAACCACCTTTGGCAATGGCCAGCTGACTGTATATTTCCTGAATGTTTTCGTCTGTAACAGTGTATTTGTCCTCTTCGTTTTCCTTGTCCATAAAGCGGTCAATACGGCCCACCCATGTATAGGAACGGCGTAAGATGCTGGGCATACTCTCATAAGGCGTTACTTTAACGATAAAGTAGCCGCATACTCCGATAGCAGCAATGACGACTATTGGTAATAGAATGCGTTTTAAAAATGGCAGCCCGCTTACGAACATCATAGTCAGACTGACAGCAAACAGCAGAATGGCGGTGGAGAGGTTGGTAAAAACAATCAGCCCACATATACAAATGATATATCCGAAAGCAATTTTATAGTTTTTGCTTTCCGATTGGCTGTCGTGTATGGTACTCATGTAGTGGGCTAGCGTTAATATAAGCGATAGCTTTCCGAATTCGGACGGTTGAAACTGGAAACCGAATATGTTGAGCCAGCGCGCATTGATATTGTTATCAGATACACCGATAAATAACACAGCGACAAGCATAACCATCGATGCCCAGCATAAAATGATTCCGCCATAGCGGACCAGATTTCTAGGAATGATTTGCCCTAACATCACAATACCAATTCCGCCAGCAAGGAAAGTCATGTGCGAAATGACTGGGTCCATGTATGAATTGGCCTTGTATGCCAAAGCACTACTGGCACTGAACATGACAATGGCTGACCATGCACATAGAGCTATATATATAAGCCAGATATAGGTATCACCGACAAAATATCTTTTGATAAACTTCATAATCCTCTGTTCCTTTGAACTGACAAAGATAGTGAAAACCGAATGCAGAGACAAATGCAAAATAAGGTTTTGTGATTTGTCTTTGCTGAGGTGCCTCCTGTCTTCTCCAAAGATAGTGAAAGGCGAGTGGAGAGGCAAACGAAAGACGAAGTTTTTCATGTTGACTATCCCGAGCCGCCTCCTATCTTATCCAAAGATGTCGAAAACCGAATGCAGAGACAAATACAAAACAAGGTTTTACAACGAAGGAAGACTCATACCTGTTATTTTCCTATATAAATCCAATGCATAGATGTCTGTCATGCCCGACACATAATCTAAGATGGCTAAAATGCGTGTATAATTGTCCTCGCTGTGTACATCATATTGTGCAGGAACTCGGTTAAGAAGCTGTTTGGAATAAGCCTGATTCGGCTCGAAGGCAGCTTCAATGAATGCTTCCAGCAGAGTGCTGATGATTTTATAACCCGCCAATTCCACATCCAATACTTCTTGTGAACAATAGATTTTCTTGACCGCCACATCCACACAGGTTTGATAGGCTTCTTTGAGCATGGGGGGCATCTGCTTGATGAGTGGTGTGGTGAGTGTACCTTGTAATATTTTGTCTTCGTGGGAAATGAAGGCATCTACACAAGCATCAATCAGATTTCCGATGACGGCAGAACGCAAATAGGCAATCTGCTCGTTATTGTCTGTAACCATATTCCAAATCTCCTGCACACGTGCATGTTTCTCCTGCGGAATGAAATTCATCATCAGGTTGCGTGTTTCTTCTTTGGACAGAATGCGGAGTTTATAGGCGTCTTCCATATCCATAATCTGATAACAGATGTCATCGGCGGCTTCTACCAAAAAAACAAGAGGGTGCCTCATGTATTGATGTTCATTGAGTGGAGAACAGCCGATGCCTAATTCACGGGCTATTTTCAGATAACTTTCTTCTTCTGATTGGAAAAAGCCGAATTTGGCTTTCCCTTTGGCTTCGGTCGAAGCGAACGGATATTTGATGATGGAAGCCAATGTACTATAGGTAAGAACGAAACCACCTTTTCGACGGCCTAAGAACTGATGGGTGAGCAGACGGAAAGCATTGGCATTCCCCTCAAATAATGTACAATCGGCCCATTCTCTGTCGCTTAACAGGTCCTTGAGACTTTGCCCCTTTCCCTCGGAGAAGAATGTTCCGATGGCTTTCTCGCCGGAATGGCCGAAAGGAGGATTACCTAAGTCATGTGCCAGACATGCGGCAGAAACGATATATCCCAATTCACTGATGTAAGGATTATCTACCCCTTTGTTTTGCAGACAGCTAGCGATACGACTGCCTAATGAACGTCCTACACTGGCTACTTCCAGACTGTGGGTCAGACGGTTGTGCACGAAAATGCTCCCTGGGAGCGGGAACACTTGTGTCTTGTTTTGCAGACGGCGGAAGGAGGACGAGAATATCAGACGGTCAAAGTCGCGTTGAAACTCGTTGCGTGCGTCGTGACTTTCCTTGTGGTATTCTTCCAGTCCAAATCGTTTGGGGGTAATGAGCTGTTTCCAATTCATCATGTCGGTATCCTTATTTTTTTAAGTTCTTGTTTTAATGTTTGACTTTGTCCGTTTGTGCATTGGTTGAGCAATGCCTGAAAACGTGGTCCGTGATTCATTTCTATAGTGTGGCATAACTCGTGCAGCAACACATAATCTATCAGTGGTTCAGGGGCCAGCAACAGATACAATGACAAACTGATGTGCTTTTTGCTGGTACAACTGCCCCAAGATGTATGTTTGCTGCGTATGCTTACTTTGTTGTACGTGAAGCCGTGTTTCTTTGCCAGCAGTTCCAACCGCTGGGGTAGGTAGGCTGTTGCATCTTTCCGAAGAAAATAGTTCAGCCCTTTTAGCAATTGGGGTTGAAGGGTTTCTATACTCGTGTTTTCTGGATAATATATTTCTAAAGTGTCCTTTTTTCGTCGGAAGAACAGACTTTTGCGCTCTTGGTCCTCTATGAGTCTTACTGTGAAAAATAGCGTTTTCATCCCATCATAGACGCTGTTGCCAGACGGGGTTCTGCTTCTGAGTTTGTTTTGCTTGGATACAATTACCGACTTGTTCTCACTCAAAAAATCCCTAGCTTTTGTCAGATGGCGTTTCCCGGGAACATATACGGAGATGGCAGAGGCACTGATTTTAATGCGTATCTGTCTCCCTTGACTTAACAGGAATACAATTTTTCCGAGTTCCTCGTCAAAAAAGCTTTCGATGATGGGTAGTGCCGGCATATTAGGAACGCATCAAGGCAGTAGCGAGTTTGTAGATAATGATACCTGCTGTTACACTTACATTCAGGGAATGTTTGGTGCCGTATTGCGGTATTTC
>CALUKG010000141.1 GCA_944321155.1 uncultured Bacteroidales bacterium
CAAGTGGGAGAGTAGGTAGCCGCCGTTTTTCAGTATCCTTCCGGAGATGTTCCGGGAGGATATTTTGTTTTATACAGCTCTGGTCATATAATGTGTGCCAGTTATGGCATCCCGCTTATACCATATAAGCAACCTTTATTTATTTCCTTGTTTCCTCTAAAACATGCTTTATATGGAAAGAGAGTATTGGTACATTAATAGCCTTCCTTGTCTTTTACCTATTCGTTATATGACTGCGCCAAAAGCCTTTTATTAGTATCTCCTATTGTAATGTATTTTTCAGAAATTGATTTCTCTCTGTTCTTTGGTTAGCTTTGTTCCTATTTTCTATGTTCTTTATATTATGGGTGCTCTGATAATCTTTATTTTCTGTTGTGTAATGATTTTAGGAAGGAAGTAGAGTTTACTGAATTCTTTTTCTCGTGTTTTCAGACAGAGCCTCAAGATATGGATATTATGAGTAATGCACATGTGAATTTGTGTAGAATGCTTTTATCTACCTTGAAGGGGTAACTTATAACATAAATACCTGTAGCAATCCCTCGATGCTTTTAATATCCTATCTTTTTCATTGATTGAATAAAAAATGAGCAGCCCCTATTAGATGGAACTGCTCATTTTTTATTTATCGTGTTATGATTATAAAGGCATCATAACCACTTCCATTACATTACCTTGTTCTACCAATGCTTTCAATGTAGCTTTAATGCTTTCAGCAGTTACATTTTCCACTGCCTTTTCATAATCAGCAAGGTAGTTTTCGCCATACAGATAATAGCGTGGTAAGAAAATGTTAGACCAGTCTTGGTTATCTGCTACATTTTGTTTGAACTCTTTCAAATAGATTTCTTTGGTTTTTGATAAGTCGCTAGCTAAAGGTCCATTCTCAACAATGGTCATTACTTCTTGATGAATAATGCCCATCAGTTTTTCTTGTTTTTCAGGGTCAGTATCAAATTGCATCAATAAAACAGCTTTGTTTTCTGGGAAACGTTCCATGTAGCCGGCAACACCAACACCATAGCTACCGCCTTCTTTTTCGCGGATGCTTTCCAGATAACGTGTACTCAAGATATCACCGATGATACGCATGTTCATCATGTTGCTCAGGTTATATTCCATGTTTCCGGTATACATAATGCGGTTTGATGCAGTATGGATTTCCATCTCACGGTTGAAGTAGTTGTCCACTTTTCCTTTGGGTGAGCGGATATTGTTGTCAACGCGTTCTTCTCTTGCTTTCTTAGTCTTCAACCCACCTAACCATTGGCAAATCATTTCTTGTGTTGCCTTGTCTTCTGGGTTAATGTTACCGGTAAAGAAGAAAGTGAAGTCTGCTATATTGCTGAAACGTTCTTGGAAAATGCGCAATGCAGTAGCTTGGTCAACTTTGTCAAGAATGTCTGCGTGAACCAATATTGTACGTGGACTATGGCAAGTTGCTGTCATTTGGATACTGTCGTTGAAGGCAGATTTCGGGTTGGCATCATAGTTTACCAAACTGGAGTGGTAGATACTCTTCAATGATGCAAATGCTTCATCATCCTGACGTGGAGCAGTAAAGTAGAGATAAACCAGCTGCAGTAATGTTTCAAAATCCTTCACAGAAGAGTTTCCTGAGAAGCCTTCAGAATAGTCGTCAATAGATGGTGTAATGCCAACACTCTTGCCAGTAAGGGCTTTACGCAGATTAACGCTGGAGAATTTGCCCAAACCGTTGTTTTCTACAACATCTACTGCAAACATAGCAGATGGAAGGTCGGCTGTTGCTACTTGGCTCAAACCACCTTTACTGTAAGCATTCAGCAATATTTCATCTTGTTTGAATTCAGTAGGTTTAATCACCACTTTCACACCATTGCTCAATGTCCATTCTGTAGTTCCTAATTCAGCATTTTGCTTGGTAGATTTGATTTTACCGGCTTTAGGTGCTTTGTCAATCAGGTTTTTGTCAATTACTTCTTCTTTTGGAGCTTCGATTTCTGCTTTTTTGCATTCGTCCAGCAACGCAAGAATAGTTTCTTTGTTTGGTACATTGATACCTTCCTTTTCAGGAGCCATAATGCTGACAATCAAATTCTCGTCAGTAACATATTGTTGTGCAGCTTCATTAATCATTGCTGCATTGATTTGTGGAAATATCATTTTGGTCATTTCATATTCCCATTCAATGCCTGGCATGAATTCATTGTCCAAATAGTGACGGATGCATTCTTCGGTCAAGGTAATGTTTTTGCGGCTGTTACGGTTATTATAGGCTTGTTCCATGCTTTGGAGAATTTCAGCTTTAGCACGCTCAACCTCGGTTTCTGTAACACCATAGCGTTTCAGACGTTCTGCTTCAATCAACAGGTCACGCAATGCATCTGTTTCTTTGCCGTCTTTGGCAATATTAATCATGATAAAGGCATCTTTCGATTTCACCAATTCGCTGTAGCCTGCATATGCACCGATAAATGAAGCATTCGGGTTTTGGGTTAACTCGTCAAAACGGTAGCTCATAATGGTAGACAAGATAGTGTTTGTCCAGTCAATGGCAGCACCTACCATAGAGAGCTTGTATTCTGCTGGAAGCGGATCTTTCTTGTATTCCAGTTCAATACGTGTATTAGGAGCTTCTTTGTCTGTTACAATGGAAATGATAGGTTCAACATTGTCATCGATGCCGTAAATAGGGCGTTCGCCGCGGTTAGCACGTGCAGGAACATCAGCCCACAAAGCCTTGATTTTAGCTTCAATCTGGTCAACGTCGATATCACCAACCACTACGATTGCCTGCAAATCCGGACCATACCATTTGTGATAATAGTCACGCAATGCCTGATAAGAGAAGTTGTTAATGATAGCAGTATCACCAATCACATCACGTTTGGCATATTGTGAACCGGGATATTTCTGTTTGTTGGATTCTTTCCACATTCTGCGCATGGCATTGGCACCTGTACGCCATTCTTCGCGGATTACACCACGTTCGTTGTCAATTTCTTCAGGCAACAATGACAAGTCGCATGACCAGTCGTGCAATACCAACAAAGCAGAGTCAATAATGCCTTCGCGTGTGGTGGGCACATTGCTTAGACGATATACGGTTTCATCCAAAGAAGTATATGCATTGATATCACCTCCGAAGTTTACACCAACTGATTCAAAATAGTTGATAATGCCTTTTCCTTCAAAGTGGGTTGTTCCGTTGAAAGCCATATGTTCCAGAAAGTGAGCCAAACCGTTTTGGTTGTCTTCTTCCAGAATTGCTCCCACAGCTTGTGCAATGTGGAATTCACAACGGTTCTTCGGTTCTTCATTATGACGGATATAATAGGTCAATCCGTTTTCCAGTTTACCATAACGTACTGCCGGATCCATAGGAAGTGGTTGTACGGGAGGCATTTCCTGAGCGTACAAACCTACCGATAATAGCAAGGACAATGCTAGTAAAGGTTTGCGTAAAAAATTCTTGTTCATTACTTGAATGTTTTTTATATGAAACTAAAAGGTTAATTATATACTTTGTATAAGCCGATTTTTCAGTCTATCGGACGTTTGGGTGCAAATATAGCATTTTATTTTATTTTAATCTCATCAGCATTCATCATTTCTTAGGGGCAATAGACAAATAGTGTGCCTTATTTTTAATATTTCCTGCATACCTGAGGCATGTCTAACGGAAAATCTTCAAAAGGAAAATCCTCAAAAGATAAATCTCCTAATACATTTTGTGCGTTAAGGAAATAAAGTGGAACGGCAGAACGGAAAAAAGGTACTTGCATCGGAATGCTTTCCGTTGTCTCCATTTCGCCGGCCAGCAATGTCAATTGTGTTTCATTGATGGACTGGATGGCAACAGCCATTCTTCCTTCTTCTGTAGTTGTATCTTCCGTTTGATTGGCCTTCTGTTGTATGGTAATAATGATGGAATCATTGTTGGACGATAAATTCCACTGCATGTCAATTTGCAGGGAATCAGGGCTGAAAGTGCTGATATCCAAGTATTCACCTTTTCCCATTTCTCCAGCTTGTGCCAATGCATCAGAGCGGTAACCAATGAGTAAATGATGGTCTTCCTTGAAATGGAGAGCAACACTTCCGCCTTCCAGTATCATCTCCAATGCCGGTTTTGCTTCTGCATCCGCATTTTCCAGAATACCGTTACACATCAGTTCCATAAATATGGGGCTGATTTCCCATTGTCCTTCAATTTGTTCTGCCACTGATGGCTCTGGTGCATTATTGTTTTTGCAGGAAGCACAAAGAAGAATTGCCACCAGGCAGCTCATGAGAAGGATGCCTTTAGTTTTCCAATACTTGTTTGTCATATTTGTATCACATTTATTTTGTCTGTTATTTGCTCGATTTGTCAATTTCCGCGATAAGTGGAATAGCCAAATGCGGAAAGCGTAATGGGTACATGATAATGTTGATTGTCTTTTATCTCAAATACGACTTCAATAAAAGGATAGAAACTTTCTTTACCCTGTTCCGCAAAATAGGGGGCAGTGTGATAGGTGAGTTTGTATATCCCTTTGTTGTCATGTCCGTTTTCTGCCAAGAAATCCTTTATTCTTCCATTGTCATCGGTCGTTCTCTCATCTATTACTGTCCATTGGTTATTCGTTTGTTTGGAAAGTGATATACGTACATTGGCCGCAGGAATTCCTTTGTCAATGTCAAGAATATGGCTTGATAGCTGGTAAGTAGGAGTTGACGCTGTCAGCCGAAAGACCGTTGCGCATGCAACGAGCAGAAAGGTAAGACTGATTTTCGTAGTTTGGTTCAATAGGTTGTAGGTGTAGTGATTGTTCTTCATAATGTGTTGGTTTTTGGGGCATATTATTTTGGCGTAAAGAAACAAATAAAATTTGAAACAGAAAAATGTTTTTTGATAGGGCGGTGTGCGTTGACGTATCAGCTTTTGAGGTATTTGTTTTTTATGAAAGTTTTAGATGTTGCTGAAATCATTGAAATGAATAGATAGTCGTCCCTTAAAAATATGTTTATTTGCTGGTATTCATTAATTTAACCAATAAAACTCTTTGATAAATCTGCAA
>CALUKG010000142.1 GCA_944321155.1 uncultured Bacteroidales bacterium
AAATGTTTCCATGCCGGCTGAGATGACCAGCATCGGTAATTATGCTTTCTATAATTGTTATAACCTGTCCTCATTAACCATCGGAAGTGGTGTGACAAGCATAGGTGAATATGCCTTTGCTGATTGTTATTCATTGAATGCCGTGGTTATTCCCGACAATGTGACTACTATCGGAGAGTATGCCTTTGTAGGGTGTTATGATCTCACATCTATAACTTGTTTAGCTATAGTTCCACCAGCAGTCAATGATAATTTTGTAAGCATCAATCCTGCAAATTGTATGCTCTATGTGCCACAGACAGCAATGGAAAGTTATCGGAACGATCCAGTTTGGTCACTGTTCTTGCTGGAGGGGATAGAAACTGAAACACCAATAGAGATTTATCAATTAATGCTTACTGTTGGTGAGAATGGATCCGTATTGTATGATGGTACAATATTTACTTCTGAATTTGGTACAGTTCTCATAGAATTGCAAGAAGGTACGACTCCCACAATACAGATACTTCCGAATCAAGGTTATGGAATTAGTAGTATTACAATGGGAGAGTTGGATCTTACTGGGCAAACCGATGAAGATGGGTACATTACTCTGCCCGCGATGATGGGGAATACAAATTGTACAGTGCTCTTTGAAGAAGCAAGATATAAAGTGGAATACTACTTTGTTGGTAGTCATGGAAGTTTCTATACAACAGTGGCTTATGGAGGCTCTTTCACCTGCTACTTTATGGCTCATGCAGGAAATGTAATTGAATCAATTACTTTGAACGGAACAGATGTTACAGATTGGATGGAAAATGATAATAGTATTACTATTAATGATATAACGGAAGATATGATACTGATTATCTCTACCAATGATTATAATACAAATAATCAGTCTGTAAAACAATCACGACTTCGCGCATGGCAGGCAGAAAAAACCATCTTTGCAGAAGTTGATGAAACGGTGAAAACAGTGGTATTATATGATATAAGCGGAAGACTAATGCGGGAATATTATCACAATGGTGATTATCAGGTGCTTACTTTCCCCGCTCCCAATCAAGTCAACTTACTTAAAGTGGTGACTAAGGATGGCACTGTGATTACGCATAAGCTAATGTAGTACGTGATATGGATCATAGATCCAAATGGAAAGAATTTGTCGGAATTCGGTTATCATGAAAATGAGTATTTAATCTGAATTTTGAAGACAGTCAAATAGGAAGGAGTCCTATCATTATCTCCAGGAGGAGTTTGATAGGACTCCTTTTATGTGTGACTACATTGTAATGCGGCAACCGCAATAAATGTTTTCCTGTTGTTATAGCGAATTCTGATTGATAGGGGAATTTGTTGTTGTCTATATTTGTTTGATTACAGCGTTATGTGTTGCTTGGCAAACCTTTGGTAGACCTTGGCATAAGAGATCTTGTTATATGATAATAGAAAGCCTATGAGAGTACGCATTGATATGATTTGTCTTGGGTGTAGATTTTCAACTCTCCAAAACAATCGTTACAGGACCATCGTTTACAAAGTCAAGATACATGTGGGCACCAAATACGCCAGTTTCCACATGTAAGTTATACTGTTGGCTTAACACATTGTTGAAATACTCATATAAGGCTTTTGCCTGTTCGGGAGGAGCTGCATGCACAAAGCTCGGACGGTTGCCTTTCCGACAGTCTGCATAAAGAGTAAATTGGGAAACGGATAGAATGTGGCCACCTATGTCTTGAACTGATAGATTCATCTTGTCATCTGTATCAGCAAAAACGCGCAGGTTGGCTATCTTTTTGGCCAAAAGGTCTGCATCTGTTTGCGTGTCTGTGTGAGTGATACCCACTAAAAGTAAAAATCCTCGGTCTATCTTTCCTGTTACTTGACCATCAACTGTGGCTTGAGCTCGTGTTGTACGTTGAACAATGATTCTCATAGAAGTTTGTTTTTGCAAAAGTAGCGTTTTGTGTGATATATGGCAAAATGCGAGAAATAACCATTTTTTTTGCCTGTTTATTATGCGAGTGCAATGCTATTGCCATATTTGCTGCTCCGCCTCAGTTGTTGTATCTTTGTCGTGTAAATATAGCATTGATTATGAATAAAAGAATAGGAATATTGTGCTTGTTGTGGGCGGTGATGATGCCTGCATTTGCACAGCAGATATCACGCGAGTCACAAGAAAGATTGATGATGCAACAGCGAAAGTTGGCTTTTTTGCTGAATGTAGTGGAAAATCTATATGTCGATACGGTTGATATTCAGTCTGTAACAGACGATGCCATTGTGTCAATTTTGGAGGAATTGGACCCGCATTCAGCCTATATCCCCAAGGAGGAAGTGCAACGGGCAAACGAGGCTTTGGAAGGTTCGTTCTCGGGGATAGGCGTACAATTCCAGATGTTGGAAGATACGTTGTTTGTTATTCAAACCATATCTGGTTGTCCTGCTGAAAAGGTAGGGGTCTTTCCTGGTGACCGTATTGTAATGGTGGAAGATACTGTTATTGCTGGCGTGAAAATGCCGACTTCTGCAATTATGAAACGTTTACGTGGTCCGAAAGGCTCTACTGTACGTGTGAAGGTGAAGCGTGAAGGGGTGGAAGATTTGATTGAATTTGCTATTGTCCGTGACAAAATTCCTATTAACAGTTTGGATGCTGCCTATTTGGTTGCGCCGGGCATCGGTTATCTGAAAACAAATAATTTTGGAGCAACAACTTTGGATGAGGTGCATGACGCTTGGAAAAAACTGCAGAAACAGGGTGCCAAGAAAATGATAGTGGATTTACAGGGAAATGGGGGTGGTTATCTGACGGCAGCGATAGAAATGGCAGATGATTTTTTGGAAAAAGACCGGATTATTGTTTATACACAAGGAGAACATCAGGCTCGGAGTGTGGCAAAATCAACGGAAAGAGGCATCTTTGAAAAAGGCCCGCTGGTCATATTGGTGGATGAGTTTTCTGCTTCGGCAAGTGAAATTGTGAGTGGAGCTGTTCAGGATTGGGACAGAGGTGTGATAATTGGCCGACGCACTTTTGGTAAGGGACTGGTGCAACGCCAGATGCTGATGCCCGATGGTTCGGCTTTGCGTTTAACAACAGCACGTTATTACACACCAACGGGACGTTGCATACAGAAACCTTATAAAGGAGTGGATTATCAGAAGGATTTGATGGAACGTCAGCAGCATGGAGAGTTGTTGCATGCCGATAGTATTCATTTCCCGGATTCGTTGAAATATTCAACCTTGTTGAATGCACGTACCGTTTATGGTGGAGGTGGCATTATGCCTGACATATTCATACCTGTCGATACAAACCGTTATACAGACTATCATCGCAACCTGATGGCGAAAGGTGTGATGAACCGTTTCTGTGTGTTGTATGTTGACCAACACCGTGAAGAGTTGAAGCGTCAATACAAACGCTTTGAACAATACAAGGAAGAGTTCCTTGTTACTGATAAAATGCTGGATAATTTGAAGGCAATGGGGGAGAAAGAGAAAGTGGAATTTGACGAAAAACAATTTGATCTGTCCAAACGACTCATTCGGCTACAGATAAAGGCTTTGATTGCACGCGATGTCTGGGAAGACCAATGCTATTATGAGATTATGAACGAGGAAAATGATGCATTGAAAAAAGCTTTGGAAGTGCTCTCAACGGAGGGTTTGTATGAAAATGCTTTGAAACGCAAATGATAGAATTTCTGCAAACAAATTGGATAGAACTGATAGGGACTATTTTGAGCCTTATTTATTTGTATCTTTCCGTTAAGCAACATATCGGATTATGGCTGTTTGGTTTTTTGAGTTCGGCTTTTTATATTGTCATTTTTCTGGAAAGTGGTTTTTACGCCGATATGACTTTGCAGGTCTATTATCTGGTTGTAAGCGTTTACGGCTATTGGCATTGGCGTTGGGGAAAAGGTGTGACTGAAACCAATGAGTTACCGGTAGAACATGTAACCGCAAAGCAGATACCGTATTTGGTTGGAGTAGCATTCTTGATTTGGGTAGCTTATTATGTGGTGTTGCGTTATCTGACTGATTCTGAGGTTCCCGTGTGTGATTCTTTGACAACTGCATTGAGTATAGTGGCGACATGGATGTTGGCACGCAAAATACTCGAACATTGGTTGATATGGGTCTTTGTAGATGCTTTCTCTGCGGTGCTATATGTGTATAAGGGTCTGTATATAACTCCAGTGCTTTATGTTATATATACGATAATGGCCGTTGTGGGATATTACCAGTGGAGGGCTACTCTTGGTAAGCCTTTAAGCCGATAAGTGGCTTGTTGTTGGTCTTTTTCCACAATAATTTGTTGAGTTCATAGGTGAGATAAGCACTTCCTGCACCGAGTAAAGCACCCGTAAGAACGTCAGAAGGATAGTGTACACCAATGTTCATGCGGGAATAGCCTACACTGGCTGCCCACATATAGGATGGAACTGCAACATACCATTTGGGATACATGAGTGTAAGTGAGGTGGCAACGGAAAAGGCGATGGTCGTATGTGTTGATGGAAATGAAGGCGAGCCTTCTGTTGCCAGATTGTTAATATATCCAGGATGGGTTATATAAGGACGTGGACGGTTTACAATGTATTTTAGACCGTAACTTAATCCAATAGATAGTCCAAGGCTGACACCATAGCACAAAGTTTCCTTGAACAAGGCATCGTTTTTCGTCGCAAGTGCAGTAATACCCATTGCAACAGGGATGCCGGCTGCTAAATAAATAGTGCTTTCTGATATGACAGAACTGAAACCATGCATGCATTGCTGTTGGTTTATGCTATGGAGTAGCCGGGTATCAAAATCCTGTGCAGATAAACTGGAAGAACCGATGGCAAAAACGGTAAGAAATATACAAATGTATTTATACATATATCAACCGGTTGTTTGTGTTTTTGTTGGCAAAGATAGCGGAAAAAAATGAACCACTACGTAGTTGTCCCTTAAAAATATGTTTATTTGCTGGTATTCATTAATTTAACCAATAAAACTCTTTGATAAATCTGCAAGTTTTC
>CALUKG010000143.1 GCA_944321155.1 uncultured Bacteroidales bacterium
TGCGGTATGACGTTTAAAGCGGATACAGAACGGGTTGTGCGGTATGACGGGTTGGAGAGAGGGAGTGCGGGGGAATGGAGGTGGTGTGCATATGTGGTGTGCATATATTGAAGAAGTGTTGCGGCGGAGAAGTGCAGTGTTTGGGGAGCGGTGGGCATAAAAAAAACAAACGAACGGCACTATGCTGGATAAAAGGACTACCTTTGTGCGCGTTTATTAGTGAGAAATCCATGCAAAGAATTACGCTTGAAGAGAACAAGGGCATACCTGCCCACCTGCTGTGGATGCTCGCCATTTTGTCGGGTGTCAGTGTGGCCAATCTATATTACAGCCAACCGCTGTTGGGACAAATGGCGGAAGAGCTGCATATCAATGAATTTACGGTGAACCTTATACCTATGGTGACGCAAATCGGCTATGCGGCGGGACTGCTGTTTATCATTCCACTAGGCGATTTGGCGAAGAGACGCAATATTGTGCTGACGTGCCTCAGCGTACTTATCGTTGCACTGATAGCTATGGGCAGTGCGCAATCTTTCGGGGTGCTGGCTGTGGCGGCATGCATTACAGGCATCTGTTCGGTGGTGCCGCAGATATTCATGCCTCTGGCATCGCAATATTCCACTCCTGAAAAGAAGAGCCAAAATGTGGGCATTGTGTTGTCGGGACTGCTTACGGGCATTTTGGCTTCACGTGCCATCAGTGGACTGGTGGGTGCATGGTTTGGCTGGCGAACGGTCTATTTTATGGCGGCTGTGCTTATACTCGCAGCCATTGCGGTTATTCTGACTGCATTCCCCAATATTCCCACCAATTTTTCGGGACGCTACAGCGAACTGATGAAATCGCTCCTCACCCTATTCCGTGAATATGCCGACCTGCGTTTGGCTGCCTTGCGTGCCGCCATCTGTTTCGGTTCGTTTCTGGGCATGTGGAGCTGCCTAACCTTCAAGATGTCGGGCGCACCATTCTTTGCCGATTCGGGTGTCATCGGATTGTTGAGCCTATGCGGCATTACAGGAGCCTTGGCGGCTACCTTTCTGGGCAAATTCATTCACCGCTATGGTGTGTATCGCTTCAACCTTTTGGGGGCATCGCTCGTTATCCTTTCGTGGATGGTCTTTGCGTTCGGACAAAACCATTACGCCACTATCATCATCGGTATTGTTCTGATTGACATAGGCATGCAATGCATACAGCTGAGCAACCAAAGCACAGCCTTTTCGCTCAACCCGAAAGCATCTAGTCGCATCAATTCGCTGTTTATGACCTGCTATTTCCTTGGAGGTGCGATCGGTACGTTCATTGCCGGAACGGCATGGCAATATGGAGGATGGAACGGTGTGTGCGCGGCTGGAGCGGCATTGGCACTCATTGTGCTGCTCATTACCCTCCGTGCACAGCGCTGACCTATTAAAGGTTGGGCGCCAAAATACCCCAAAGTTTCTCCGCTGCGGGCGGTTCGGCCTCAATATGAACCAACTGCTTGGACACAGGATGAACAAACTCCACTGAATGGGCATGGAGACAAATGCCGCCATCGGAATTGGAACGCGGGAAACCGTACTTCAAGTCGCCCTTGATGGGACAACCGATGTGCGCCAACTGGCAACGTATCTGATGATGACGGCCCGTTTCCAACTGCACTTCCAACAAGGTATAGTTATCGGACTTTGCCAGCATGCGATAGTGTAGCACCGCTTTCTGGGTACCCTTCTTCGCAAGGTCATATACATAACTCTTGTTCTGCTTTTCATTGCGCACCAAATAATGCACCAGTGTGCCTTCTGGCTCTTCGGGCGCATTTTTCACAATGGCCCAATAGGTTTTTCGGATGTCATGGTTGCGGAACATGTCGTTGAGCCGTGTGAGCGCCTTGCTGGTACGGGCAAACAGCACCACCCCCGATGTGGGACGGTCCAAGCGGTGAGTAACCCCAAGGAACACTTCACCGGGCTTGGCGTATTTTTCCTTAATATATTGCTTGACTATGTCAGACAGCGGCGTATCGCCCGTCTTGTCGCCCTGCACAATCTCCGAATTGGTCTTGTTGACCGCTATGATATGATTGTCTTCGTAAAGTACTTCCATTGCATTTCACCCGTTAAAACCACAAACCGCCTATCTGGAATACGGCAAAGGATGCCAGCCATGCCAACAAGGAGGTGTAAAGTATGGCAAACAAGGCCCATTTCCAACTGCCCGATTCCTGCTTGATGGCCACAATGGTAGCTATGCAAGGGAAATAGAACAGGATGAATATCATGTAGCTCAATGCCGCCAAAGGCGTTATGCCCATACGTCCAGGCAAACCGGATGCCGTTATGTCTTCTCCATCGGCATAAAGCACATTCAATGTGCTCACCACCAATTCCTTGGCACCAATACCCGACAGCAAACCTACGCCCATCTGCCAATCGAAGCCCAACGGACGGATGACAGGCTCCATGACCTGACCGATGCGGCCGATATAGGAATGTTCCTGCTGTTCGGTTGGAGAGGTATATGCGTCGTGGTTGGGGAAATAGCCCAGGAACCAGATAATGATGGAAGCCACCAATATGATGCCACCCATCTTCTTCAGATATTGCTTGCCGCGTTCCCACGTATGGCGGAAAATGGACTTGGCTGTCGGCATGCGGTAAGGCGGCAATTCCATTACAAAAGGCAAATCCTCTTCCTTGACCAGATATTTACTGAAAACACGTGCGGCAACTACCGCCGTCAAAATGCTCAACACATAGATGCCCATCATGATGAACGAGCCGTTTTTCGGGAAGAAGGCCGATGTGAGCAAGAGGAATACCGGCAGACGTGCGCTACAGGTCATCAGCGGCACAATGAGCATGGTTATCAAACGGCTCTTGTGGCTCTCCAGCGTGCGTGTGGCCATTACGGCAGGCACATTGCAGCCGAAGCCCATGATGAGGGGAATAAACGATTTGCCGTGCAGGCCCATCTTGTGCATAATCTTGTCCATCAGGAATGCGGCACGTGCCATATAGCCCGAATCTTCCATTATGGAGATGCAGAAATACAATATCAATATGTTGGGCAGGAAAACAATGACTCCGCCTACCCCACCTATTACGCCGTCCACGAGCATGTCTTTCAGCATACCGTCGGGCACATAGGTCGAAGCCAGTCCGCCTATCCATGCCACCAGACTCTCAATCCAGCCCATGGGATATTCGCCCAAGACAAAGGTGCATTCAAACATAAAGAACAGGAGCAGGAAGAAAATGGGATAGCCCCACACCTTGTGCATGGTGATGGCATCAATGGCCTGAGTGAGCGTGCTTTTCTTCTCCTTGCTCTGCACATAGGTTTCGCGCAAGGCTCCGGCAATGAAGCCATATTTTGCATCGGTGATGGCCGATTCGCTGTCTTCGTTGAGCGTAGCCTGCAAGTCCTTTTTGATACGGGCGGCCAACTTCATAATGGCATCGCCATTCGGCAGTTCCGACACCACATGTTCGATGTCCTTGTCGTTTTCCAGCAACTTGATGGCAAGGAAACGGGTGGAATAGCGGTGGCGTATGTTCTCGTTTTTCGCAATTTCACGCTTGATAGCATCGATGGCCTCCTCCAAGACCTGTCCGTGGTTGATGTGGATATGCCTGTAGATGCGCTCCAAATCGTGCTGTTCTTCCTCCACGTGGCCGGCATAGTCGGCGGAATGCTGGTCGTGCACTTCCGTCTTGTGCCAGTCGTTCAGTTCGTTGAGAATTTCAGCGGAAATATTGCCATCCTTGTCAAAGAAGTCGCCCCCT
This sequence comes from uncultured Bacteroidales bacterium, assembly GCA_944321155.1. Taxonomy (GTDB): domain Bacteria; phylum Bacteroidota; class Bacteroidia; order Bacteroidales; family Paludibacteraceae; genus Gallipaludibacter. Next base: position 3,774 of record CALUKG010000143.1, read on the forward strand.
TCGTACATATTGATAATCAAGTGGAACAGATGGTCAACTCCCAAACCCTTTTTGCAGATGGTGGGAATCATGGGCACCCCGAACAGCTTGCTCAACTGTTTGTAGTCCAACTTGTCGCCGCTCTTTTCCAGTTCGTCAAACATGTTAAGCGCCACCACCATACGCACATTCATATCAATCAGCTGGGTGGTCAGATAGAGGTTGCGCTCCAAATTGGAAGCATCGACCACGTTGATAATGACATCGGGTGTCTGGTCAATGATATGGCGTCTGACATACAATTCCTCTGGCGTATAGGCCGAGAGCGAATAGGTGCCGGGCAAATCGACAATACGGAAATCATAGCCCTGAAAGCGGAAGAAACCCTCCTTGGCATCTACTGTCACGCCGCTGTAATTGCCCACATGTTCGTGTGCGCCCGAAGCGAGATTGAAGAGCGAGGTCTTGCCGCAATTGGGATTGCCCACCAATGCCACATTGATGGTACGGCGCTTGCCCAACGCCATCCGTTTGAGGTCGTCTTCCGTCAAAACTGTATCTTCATTGATGGAGCCGTGGAAATCGGGTGCTATATGCTGCATGCGTGCTTCCTCTTCACTGATAATCTCTATCATGTCAGCCTCCTGCCGACGCAAGGATATTTCATAGCCCATTATCCGATATTTGATAGGGTCATGCAAAGGGGCATTCATCACAGCCTCAACCGTCTTTCCCTTGATGAAACCCATCTCTACAATACGCTTGCGAAAGCCACCGTGACCGGTTACTTTCACCACCACTCCTTTTTCACCTTCCTTTAATGCTGATAATTTCATACGTACGTTTCTTTGTTCGGAAAAAGCAGGATGCGGCCAATAATCAGGCCTTCACAAAGCTTTCCGAATTGAGAGTACAAAGATAGTATAAAGACATCTGAGTGCAAAATACATAGAGAGTTTTCAATGAGTCTCTCGTGCTTTATTTACCACATAAGAATATGGTTCTCAAATACTTACAAAATGAATATGCTATATAAGGGGATAAAAAATACCTACAAATAGGTAATAGAAATACCATTAAGAAAGTATATAAAAAAAAGACATCAACCATAAAGATGATGTCCCTTATTTTGTGGGCGTTGACGGATTCGAACCGCCGACCCTCTGCTTGTAAGGCAGATGCTCTAAACCAGCTGAGCTAAAC
>CALUKG010000144.1 GCA_944321155.1 uncultured Bacteroidales bacterium
ATGGCATATAAAGTGATTGCATCCTATCCGCTTTATATGCCATCTTGCTTTTGGGGGACATTTACTGAATATCCCTACTTTATGCATGCCTACAATAGGCCAAAAAAGTAATTTATTGTGCCAAACGAAAAAAGTCATGACCCGACAAATATCTATATAGACAACAAGAATGGATTTTATGAATCTCGATAAATCACAGATTATGAAGTATATAAAAAAGAAAGGTTGTCTCTCGACAACCCAATCTCTCAATTAACCTTAAATCTAATACTATGAAAAAATCACGGCGCGAAAGTACTGCATATTCGCCAACCATGCAAATTTTTCGGTCAAAAAAATCATGTTATATAACATATTTTATAAGGTTTAGCAATTATTGTACATACAGAACCTCCTATTTAACTAATCACACCCCAGTTTATTTGCCTCTGATTCAGCTTTTTAAGTTGCCTATCCAACAGTAGATGCTCAGGTTGCTGCAGTTGAGGATCTGCATCCAGCACTTCCATTGCCGTTTTTCTTGCTATCTCAAGCATACGTCCATCCGTAGCCAAGTTGGCGATTTTCAATTCAAACGGCAAACCGCTCTGTGCTGTTCCTTCCATATCACCCGGTCCACGCAGTTTCAAATCAGCTTCAGCAATATAAAATCCATCATTACTACTCGTCATGATTTCCATACGCTTACGTGTATCAGCACCCAACTTCACTCCTGTCAACAAAATACAATAAGACTGTTCGGCTCCTCGTCCTACACGTCCACGCAATTGATGCAGTTGTGACAATCCAAACCTCTCAGCATTCTCTATAAGCATTACAGATGCGTTTGGCACATTCACCCCCACTTCGATAACCGTTGTCGCGACCATAATGTGCGTTTCTCCATTCAAAAAACGCTGCATCTCGGCATCTTTTTCAGCTGGTTTCATTTTCCCATGCACCTTACTGATATTAAAATCAGGAAAGGTTTCACGCATATACAGATAGCCCTGTTCCAAATTGGCCAAATCCATCTTCTCGGACTCTTCAATAAGCGGATAGACAACATAAACCTGACGTCCAGCCATTACCTGCTTATAGATAAACTGGTTCAGTTTCTGACGCTGCGTATTATAATAGTGATAGGTTTGTATCGGTTTTCGGCCTGGTGGTAATTCATCTATTACTGAAACTTTCAGATCGCCATAAATAGTCATTGCCAATGTTCGTGGAATAGGTGTTGCCGTCATCACAAGGATATGAGGCGGCTGCATATTTTTGCTCCACATCTTGGCACGTTGTGCCACACCAAAACGATGTTGCTCATCAATAACCACCAATCCCAAATTATAGAATTGTACTGTATCTTCCAACAAGGCATGAGTACCCACTAAAATATGCAACGTTCCATTCATTAAGCCCTCATGAATCACTTGCCGTTCCTTTTTCTTGGTGCTACCAGTCAACAAAGCGACATGTACTCCCAAATCTGACAACATGCCTTTAAGGGTCTGATAATGTTGCGTTGCCAATATCTCGGTAGGCGCCATAATGCACGCCTGATAGTTGTTGTCGACAGCCAACAAGGCACACAACAAAGCAACCAAGGTCTTTCCACTTCCGACATCACCTTGCAGCAAGCGATTCATCTGCTTGCCACTGACCATATCTGCCCTTATCTCCTTGATTACCCTTTTCTGTGCATTGGTCAGCTGAAAAGGCAAATAGTCCTTATAGAATGTATTGAAATAATGCCCAACAATAGGAAAAGTAAATCCCGCAAAGCTCTGTTCCCGCAATTTGGTCTGCCGCAGAATATGCAGTTGTACATAAAACAATTCTTCAAATTTCAATCGCTGGCGCGCACGCTGCAAAGCATCGGGATTTGGGGGAAAATGAATCTGAACAATTGCTTCAGTCAATGGCATCAGCTTAAACTTATCCAGTATATCCTGTGACAGCGTTTCAGGAATACCCCGCATTACCATTTGCATTAAAGTAAGCTCTATTTTCCGGATTTGTTTGGAACCCAGATTAGAACTTTTCATCTTCTCTGTGGTATTATAATAGGGCTCCAACCCCATAGTGCCTTTCTCCGTATAGGTAGAAAGCGGTTCCAACTCCGGATGGGCAAAATTCCACTTGTCATTGAACAATGCCGGCTTTCCGAAAAGTACGTAAGTCGTGTTCAAACGCAATCTGTCAATTACGTATTTTGTCCCTTTAAACCAGACAAGCTCTATCGTATTATATCCATCACCAAATTGGGCAGTCAAACGGGTCTTCTTACCTTCCCCCTGGTATTCAAAGCGAATTATCTGGCCCTTAATCTGCACATAGGTCTGTTCATCCTTTATATCGCGTATCAAATAGAAACGGGTTCTATCAATATGTTTATAAGGATAATAGCGCATAAGGTCATCGACCGTTGTAATACCGGCCTCCTTTTCCAGAATACGAGCTATGCGCGGACCTACTCCCGGAAGATATTGTATGCTCTGTTCAAGAAATTCCATCTTCTAACATCCACTCTGCCAAACGCAAATCAAGCGGAGTGGTTATTTTTATATTTTCTCGATTACCAACCGTCAACTCAATCGGATAGCCCGCTTTCTCCACTACGGAAGCATCGTCCGTAAAGACAACTTCATAAGGTTGATTATATGCCGACAAGATACACTCACGAAGAAAAACCTGTGGCGTCTGTACCGCTTTATATTTAGAGCGGTCAACCGATTGACTACCTCCATCGTACAAGCATCTGATACTATCGTTCAAATCAATGACAGGAACTATAGCCTTGGCCTCACCAGAAAAACACCTTTTCAGAGTATCCATGGAAACCAAGGGGCGAACACCATCATGTACCCCGATATATTCCACGTCTTCAGGCACCAAAGCCAAGCCGTTTTTTACGGAATGGAAACGGGTTTCCCCACCTTCAGCTACCACATACGGAACAGAAAAAGCATATTGACAACACAAATCTTCCCAATAAGCTATCTGATGATGTGGCAATACCAGCACGAGGAACATATTTTCGTCAAAACGATGAAACACTTCCAAAGTATGTTGCAGGATAGGCTTTCCCGCAACCAGCAGAAACTGTTTAGGCACCGCACTACCCATACGTGTTCCAGTGCCACCTGCCACAATAATCGCTGCTCTTTTCATTATCTCTTTCTTTTGGCCAGATAGTCATTCCGCTTACCGGCAAACAGGTCGTAACGACAGAACAAACAATCCAATTGTCCGTTTAACAATTTCACCTTTTCCGATGGATGCAATCCCATACGTTCCAAACAAGGTTCCTGTGAACTTATAACCCAAGCTGTGGAACCGGCAAATTTATGTTTCAGACAGCTTCCCAAATCAGCATACAGTCCAAATATGTCATCTGACATGATACGTTCCCCATAAGGAGGATTGGTCACTATCAAACAGTTTTGTGCCGGTGCTTCCAATTTCTGTACAGATACCGTTTTCAATTGAATATATTTCGAAAGGCCTGCACTCTTCACATTCTGTTCGGCAATCTTTATGCTTCTAATGGATACATCCGAACCATATATTTTGTGTTTGAAATTCCTCTCGCCACTTTCATCATTATACAATCGGTCGAACAAGTCCTCATCAAAATCATTCCAACGCTCAAAAGCGAACGAAGAACGATAGATACCAGGAGGAATATTCAAGGCTATCATAGCTGCTTCTATCAATATGGTACCCGACCCACACATCGGATCGACCAAATCTGTTTGACCATTCCAGCCCGCCATCAACAGCATTCCGGCTGCCAATGCTTCATTGATTGGCGCATCGTTCTGCGAAACACGCCATCCTCTTTTGTGCAAAGACTCACCTGAACTGTCAAGAGAAAGCGTACATTTATCCTGTGCAATATGGATATTGATAAACAAATCCGGATTGGCCACGCTCACTGAAGGACGTTTCTGATACCTTTCCATAAACCAGTCAGCAATAGCGTCCTTTACACGATAAGCTACATATTTTGAATGCCGGAAATCATCAGAGAACACGGTTGTATCGACAGAGAACGTTGTTTTCAGATTCATCAAAGCCCCCCAATCAATCTTTTTTACAGCCTCGTACACCTGGTCGGCATCTGTTGCCTTAAAAACCAGAATAGGCTTCAAGATACGTGCCGCCGTGCGTAAATGCAAATTGGCCTTATACATCAGTTCCTTTGTACCTGTAAATGATACTGCCCGACGTTCTATTGCGACCTCATCCGCTCCCAATTCAGTCAGTTCTCTTGCCAACACCGATTCAAGACCCTTAAAAGTCTTTGCAACCATCTTGAATTTCATCTCCATACTGTTTTATAATGATTTCTTGTTTCTTACAAATGTTTCCAATTGACCACATGCATTTCTCATCCGTTCATCTCCTTTGCCACAGATAACAGCATAAGGTGCCTGCAAAGTTACAATTTCCTTTTCATACCATGCGAACAAATACTCACGCAAGGAAGGATTTTCTCTTAGCGGATCTGGCACCCAGGGCAGGTCTGGAGCACACAACAAATAGAAATCCATGGGGTATGCATGCAAATATGCATCAACAAAAGCGGGACATTTTCCATACACATGCAAAAACCAGACTTTTGTAATAATAAGTTCGGTATCAAAAAAAACAAACTCCGCTTTGGGAGGATGAGCCAGCAATTCACTTTCGCGTTCGACCTGCCAGCGGGCAATCGCCTCTACATCCTCATACGTATATGCACGGTTTAAAGCCCCTACATAGGTTCTGGCATATTCAGCCACCCATTCGCTCTTATAATATTTAGAAAGACGCTCGGCGAGGCTACTTTTACCTGTGGATTCCGGCCCAACAATTCCAATTCTCAAGGGTCTGTTTATCTTCTCCATACGTAGTCGTCCCTTAAAAAGCCAATTTTTGCGAGATATTGTTCTGACGCATTATCTCGCATATTTTTTGGAGCATGCA
>CALUKG010000145.1 GCA_944321155.1 uncultured Bacteroidales bacterium
ACAAAGCAAGGGAGTCCGATGCTCATTCTGCCAACGTTGATAGGGTGGAAACCGTCAACATCTTTTCTGTAATCAATAGCTTCAATCACCTTTTGCTCATCGATATGTTTCGGCAAGGGTAATTGTACAATGAATCCGTCCAAATCAGGGTCGGCATTCATTTCTGCAATTTTAGCCAGCAGTTCTTCTTCCGTTACATTTTCATCGAAAGCCACTTTTGTGGAACGGAATCCGACCTGTGCACATGATTTTACTTTGTGGGCAACGTAGGTTTCGCTGCCTCCATCATGGCCGACAATTATTACTGCCAAATGAGGGGCGCGTTCTCCTCGAGCGACCATCTCGTTTACTTCCTGAGCAATTTCCAGCTTGATTTGCTCTGAAATCTTCTTACCGTCAATTATTTCCATATGATTGCATTTAAGGGTTCTTGATTTTTGTACTATGTCCGTTATTCTGTAGGGAGTCCTTCTGCTTGCCATGCAAGGATGCCGCCTTTCATGTTATACACCGTTTCAAAACCTTCATTTACCAATATCTGTGCAGCTTGCATGCTTCTTCTCCCACTTCTGCAATAGATAATCACTGGCTTTTGTTTGTCCAGCTGTTGCATTGCCTTTGTTGTGAAATCCTGGCCTTGGATATTGATGAGAATGGCTTCCTTCAGATGCCCGTTCCCGTATTCCTGTTCTGTCCGCACATCAACCAGTTGCACATCCTGCTGCTTTAAAAGCGCATCGCATTCTTCTGGTGTAATGTTTTTGATGTTCGAATGCCCGGTGCAACCTGCCATTACCACCCAAAGACACATGCTGATGAAAAGCGCCATGCGTTGTGCATATGGACGTATATGCTGTAACAGAGGATAATTCCGTTTTTTTGTCATAAAGGGCTTGATTTATCGACGGAGTTTCAATTTGCCCGATGATGCCATTTTCATCATTTTACACATCTGGTCAAACTGTTTGAGCAAGCGGTTCACCTCAACAATACTGGTTCCACTACCTTTGGCAATACGGTTTTTTCTGCTACCGTTCATGATAGACGGATTTTTACGTTCTTCCGGTGTCATGGAACGAATAATGGCTTCAACACTCTTGAATGCGTTGTCGTCGATATCTACATCTTTCAGTGCTTTACCCACTCCTGGTAACATGCCCAGCAAGTCTTTCATATTACCCATTTTCTTGATTTGTTGGATTTGTCCCATGAAGTCATCGAAGTCAAACTGATTTTTGGCCAATTTCTTCGAGAGGCGTCTTGCTTCTTCTTCGTCGTATTGTGCTTCTGCTCTTTCTACCAACGAAACAATGTCACCCATACCGAGTATACGGTCGGCCATACGTGCCGGGTGGAATACATCGAGTGCATCCATCTTTTCACCGGTACCGATAAACTTGATAGGTTTTTCAACTACGGAGCGTATGGAAAGGGCGGCACCACCTCTGGCATCGCCGTCCAGCTTGGTGAGTACAACGCCATCGAAATCGAGTCGGTCGTTAAACTCTTTTGCCGTGTTTACAGCATCCTGTCCTGTCATGGCATCGACAACGAACAGAATTTCCTGTGGTTCGATTGCTTGCTTGATGGCAGCAATTTCGTTCATCATCTCTTCATCAACCGCCAAACGTCCGGCCGTGTCTATAATGACCACGTCATATCCCATGGTCTTTGCTTGCTTGATAGCGTTTTGCGCTATCGCAACCGGATTTTTGTTGCCTTCTTCTGTATAAACGGGTATATCCAGTTGTGTACCCAATACTTTCAATTGGTCGATAGCCGCAGGTCTGTACACGTCACATGCTACAAGCAATGGCTTTTTGCCTTTCTTGTTTTTGAGCATGTTGGCCAATTTTCCAGAGAAGGTGGTTTTACCTGAACCTTGCAGACCTGACATCAAAATGACTGCCGGTTGTCCTTTCAGGTTTATTTCCACGCTGCTTCCGCCCATCAAGGCAGCCAGTTCATCGTGTACGATTTTTACCATCAATTGACCCGGTTTGATAGCAGTGAGCACATTTTGTCCCAGCGCTTTTTGTTTTACCGTGTCAGTAAATGTTTTGGCCGTTTTGTAGTTAACGTCGGCTTCCAACAATGCCTTACGCACATCTTTCAGGGTTTCAGCCACATTGATTTCGGTAATTTTGCCTTCACCCTTCAAAATCTTAAAGGAACGCTCCAGACGTTCACTCAAATTTTCAAACATAGTCTTATATTGCGATAAAATGATACATATTCTTTTTCTTGCCAATTAGATTGTGGCATTTATCTAAGTTGGCACGCAAAAGTACAAAAAATATGCGACTTTACACTATAGCTGCTTGTTTTCATTGGAAAACCGGTTTACTTTTATGTTGCACATTGGAAATAAAAAAGAAAGAAACTCCTCTTGTCGCAGAGAAGTTCCTTTCTTTTATGGAAAAACAAGATACTATTTCTTGTTATTTTTTATCGACAGATGAATTTCAGAATATCTTTTCCTGTTTCTGTATGGCATTCAATGAAGTAAGTGCCATTAGGCCAAGTTTGGGTTTGAATGCTGGTATGAGTACAGTTTGTATTTTCCGAGTACATTAATTTGCCTTGTACATCATATATGGAAATATGGCGGATATTGTTCTCAGACTGTATGTTCAGCTCATTGTCAGTCGGATTGGGATAGATGCTGTACGATACCTTTTTGTCAGATAGGTGAGTCGGTGTTTCTGATGATTGTATAATGACCGTTTGTGTCGCACTGATGGCTTCCAGATAGTTTTCCGACTCTGGCACTGTTGCTGTTACAGCAATGCTTCCCGCTTCCCATGTGGAAAGTATATTACCTTCAATCGTTAAAATGGAGGTGTTTTCTGTTGTGTACACAACGGGTAGTCCGCTAGATGCAACAGCCGTCAGTTCCACTTGTTCCCCTATGTGCAGATGGGTCAGGTCCTGTTCCCATGCGATGACTTGTGGCGCTTTGTTGACATTGACAGTTACGGAAAGAGTCAACGAATTGTATGCTTCCGCATTTGCCGGTGTAAATATGACATTGAATGTTTGGTCTTCGCCAGCGTTAGGTTGGAACTCTGGTGTTTCCCATGCAAATGTACCTTCCACATCAGCGGTTCCGTTTTCCAAAACAGCTTCTGCCAGACTTTGTCCGTAAGTGATGGTGGTTGCAGTCGGTTGTTGAAGGATGGTTGGAGTAAAACGTCCGATAACAATATGTTTTACAACGCTCTCTGCTGCTTCAAAATTCTCGTTTCCTTCTTGCGAAGCTGTTATCGTTAATTCACCTTCTCCGATAATATGAAGCAGGTTGCCTTCAATTTGTGCAATTTCCGGTTTGTCCGTTGAATAGCTTATTGTCAGATTAGAGCTGGCTTGAGCCTCTAAGGTAATCGATTCATTTGGCAAGACATGTTCCAACGCTTGTTCCCATGTGATGGTTTGTTGTGCTTTTTGTACGCTAACAGTTGTATTGGTTACTACTGCGTTGTAGTGGGCTGTGCTGTTGGGCGTAAATATGACATTGAATGTTTGGTTTTCGCCTGCATTAGGTTGGAACTCTGGCGTTTCCCATGCAAATGTACCTTCCACATCAGCGGTTCCGTTTTCCAAAACAGATTCCGTCAGGCTTTGTCCGTAAGTGATGGTGGTTGCTGTCGGTTGTTGAAGGATGGTTGGAGTAATGCGGCTGACAGTAATTGTTTTCTGCATGCTTTGTGCGGCTTCATAATTTTCATCTCCACCTTGTGTAGCAGTGATGGTTACGGTACCTTCCTGGATAAAGCGAAGTTGGTTGTTTTCAATCACTGCAATTCCTTCGTTGTCAACTGTATAGCTGATGTCCAAACCAGAACTTGCACTTGCAGTCAAAGGCACTATGTCGGTAATGCGTGTTTGGCTGAAATCCTGCTCCCATTGTATAGCTTGTGTACGTTTCAATACATTCAGTTCAATAGGAACTTCCAAAGAATAAGATGCGCTGGTGAAGACCAAAGTGTCTTTAAGTGTTTGGGCTGTTTGTGATAATACAGACAATTGCAGTGTTTTTGAACCGAAATCTCCGCAGCCGCATTCAATAGGGTCGGTATTGTCGATTGTAATCAGATTTTTCTTACTCGAGATATAAATATAATCCGGCATGTTGGAATAATTGACAGTTAGTGTATGGCTGTAAACAGTTCCTACGGATGTTTGAGCGGTAATGTTTGGCTGGTCTGCCTCCAAATAGGTTGCCTGAGTTACAATAATGTTACTGATGGTTTTATTTAGTGTTCCGCTTACCTCAAACTTGACGGAAGTTGCTTGTGGGGTGACGGGGATATCAGTAAAACTAACGGTTTTTCCAGAGAAAGCATTGCCTAAACTGTAAATGCTTGAAATATAGTGTATTCTGTTGGATGTGCCATCGGGTAAAAATTCGGTTACTTCCATTTTGCCGGTTGCACTGCTGGGTATATAGAGGGTGTATGTCAGTAAAGCTCCGGGACGTGGAAGGGTGAATGTTTTGGAACCAGAGCCCCCTAAATTGTAGCTACCTTGGTCTGATAAAGACAATTCATCGCAGTTCTCACTGGCTTCTCTTACTCTGACAACTTTGGTAAGGCTGGCGGGAGCATAAATGGTATTGCCGACTTGTTGGGCAGTAAGAGTGGTTGTTCCTGTGCCAACGATGGTCAGTTGGTTTCCATCAACAAGAATGATATTATTGTCACCACTTACATAATTGATAGCTTCTCCGCTACTTGCCGTTGCATTGAGCGTGATGGGAGCATCGCCTAATTTTAATCTTAGAAAGTCTTGTTCCCATGTAATGGTTTGGATTTCC
>CALUKG010000146.1 GCA_944321155.1 uncultured Bacteroidales bacterium
GTCATGTCGCTTTCTTCATAGATGTCCCAAAGGTCATTGTAGCTGTAGGAACGGTAATTGGCAGAAATGATGTCTGACAACTCACTCTTCAGGGCACGTTCTGTTTTGCCAATGGCAGAATTGTAATAGCCATTGGGAACTGCTGCAAACAGGTGGCAGCAGGCAAGCGTCCAAAACAAAAAATAGATAAATGTTTTCTTCATAAAGATATGTGTAGTAATCTGTCGTTGTTATTGTTTTTCTGGCATAATCAGCATGAGTATTAGGTAGAGGATGATTCCGGGAAATCCTGCTATAAACATGCTTAACACTACATAGAGAATGCGGGTGAGCGTTACTTCCCAACCGAAGTATTCGGCAATGCCGGCACAAACGCCTGCCAATAGCTTGTTGGATGATTTGGTGAGTTTCTTTTCCATAAACTGTTGGTATTTTTATTTTAAGGGTTATCTGACTCTCAAACGTTGGCCAATACGGATGATGGAAGTGGAACGGATGCCATTCAAGCGGCAAATGGCCGATACGGAAGTGCCGTAACGACGGGCAATATGACCCAGGGTATCGCCGCTTCTTACGGTGTAATATTTGGCGGCAGCCAGTTCCTTCAACTCTTTCTGATGATAGAACGTATTGCGTTTGGTGATGACGTATTCGTTGGTCTTGATCTGATTGTTTTCAAAGTCAATCAGCAATTGGGGGTTGAGGGCATTTCCCAGGAAGCGGATTTCAAAGTGCAGGTGTGAACCGGTAGAACGGCCGGTGTTGCCTCCCAATCCGATAGGCTCACCACAATGTACACGCTGATTTTCGTGCACCAGCACGCGGGACAAGTGGGCATAGACGGTTTCCAGGCCGTTGTCGTGGCGCACAACAATGTAATGGCCATATCCCTTTGGCTCATAGTCGATAATGCGTATCATGCCGTCAAAAGCACAGGAAATGGTGTCGCCGGTATATACTTTTACGTCCGTACCATAATGGTAGCGGTAACGGCGGGCACCGAATTTGGAAGTGATGTGTCCCACAGCCGGCATGCAGAAACGTGAACAGTCTATGCGCACAGAGTCGGGAATGCTGTCGATGGGGATTTTGTAGGGGTTCAGACGCTCGCGGGTCCATACATTATTATATAGGTCAGCGGCAGGGTGATTTTCCATCAGGTCATCGGTAGGGTCGTTGAACAGCTTCTGGTAGATGTTGGGCTCGTCGTTACACACCACTACTACATTGGAGGGCAGTGGAAGCGAGTCGCTGATGACATATAATGTGTCGTTCTTGATTTCTATCTTGTAGTTGGTAAGTTCTTCGGCTCCAACAGTGAAAAAACAGAAAGATGCCAAAGCTATGCTGAGTCTTTTTATTGTATTCATATCTAAAAATCAAATTGGAAAAAAGCCTCTTTTTGAAGGCAACTGACTGCAAAAGTAAATAAGATATGCGAAAATGACAAGCGATTTTAAGATTTCAAATACACTTCTTGTCTCTTATTTGTATTAGTACAAATATCCTTTGCGGGAAAAGCTGCGAATGCCGTTTGCCGATGTTTTATAGGGGGCTTTCTGACGAAAAACGCACATTATTGATGAATTATTCCACCGTGTTTTCATGATTTCTTCCTAATATTGCACTGTGAAAATTTGAACTATATGAAGCGTACAATTATTTTCTTATGGCTGTGCCTGTGTGTGTGGATGGCAAGAGCCGAAAACTATCCTTATCGGAACGATGTGCTTTGGGTGACGGTGCCCGATCATGCTGACTGGATTTATAAAACCAACGAAAAGGCCAAAGTGGAGCTCCAGCTCTATCGCTATGGCATTCCGCAAGACGGACTGACAGTGGTCTATGAACTGGCTGACGACATGATGCCTGCCTATAAAAAGGATTCTGTGGTGCTGAAAAACGGCAAGGCTGTCATTTCGCTCGAAAGCATGAAAACACCGGGCTTTCGTGACTGCAAACTGACGACCCGCATCGACGGTACTACCTATTCGCATCATGTGAAAGTGGCTTTCTCGCCCGAAAAACTGAAACCCTATACGCAAATGCCAAGTGATTTCAGCGATTTCTGGACGGGCGCCATCAGGCTGTCTGAAAAATATCCGCTTACCTATACCATGGAGCGTGTGGAGGAATATACGACGGAAACGTTTGATTGCTATCAGGTGAAGCTGCAACTCAACAAGAGGGGACAGGCGGTTTATGGTTATCTCTATATTCCTGCTCATGCGCAACCGGCTTCATGTCCTGTGGTGTTCATTCCACCCGGAGCGGGCATCAAGACCATTAAGAACCATCCGCCACGTTTTCCGGAAGAGGAGAATATGATTCGTTTCTTCATTGACATACATGGATTGGACCCGACCTTACCGCAAGAGGTGTTTGACCAGATAACGAAAGCGTTCAACGGCAAGGAAAACGGCTATCTGAGCAACGGACTGGACAACCGTGACAATTATTATATGAAGCGTGTCTATCTGGCATGTGTGCGCAGCATCGATTTCCTTACTTCACTTCCGCAATGGGACGGCAAGAATGTGATTGCCAAAGGGGGTAGTCAAGGGGGAGCTCTGGCTTTGATTACAACGGCTCTCCATCCGAAGGTGACGGCATGTGTGGCCAATCATCCTGCCCTAGCAGATATGGCAGGATATAAGGCCGGAAGGGCAGGGGGCTACCCGCATTTCTTCCGCAACAAAGGAATGGATACGCCAGAAAAGCTCAATACAATGGCCTATTATGATGTGGTCAATTTTGCACGCCTGATTCAAGTGCCGGTCTATATGACTTGGGGATTTAACGACAATGTGTGTCCACCCACTACCAGCTATATCGTATATAATACGCTCAACTGCCCCAAAGAGGCTTTGGTAACGCCTATCAATGAACATTGGACTTCTTCCGATACGGAAAGAAAACTTTGGAATTGGATAAAAAATCATTTGAAGTAAAAATACCTTATTTGATTATATTAAGAAGGGATTTCGCATAAACTGATAATAGCTTTATAGCGAAATCCTTTCTTTATTGACAAAATGCAATGTGCAGCCGAAATGTAATAGTTAAAACTTTGGATTGCAGAGAGTTTAATGGTGATTTTTTTGTCCGAAATAGTTTTGATAATAAAATGTTAGTTGTATATTTGCACGACAATAGAAATACCTTAAATATAAATATATGGAAACACAAAAAACACGAATTGAACACGATTTACTCGGAAAACGTGAGATCCCTGCCGATGCATTGTATGGCATACAGACACTACGCGGCGTTGAAAATTTCTCTATCAGCCGTTTCAGACTTGACCAATATCCGCTTTTCATCAATGGTTTGGCCTATACCAAATGGGCCGCAGCTGAAGCCAACTATCAATTGGGATTGCTGACCGACCAACAATACGAGGGAATTGTAGCTGCTTGTAAAGATATTATTGCCGGTAAATACCATGACCAGTTCCCGGTGGATATGATTCAGGGAGGTGCAGGAACAAGCACCAACATGAATGCCAACGAGGTGATTGCCAATATTGCCCTGATGCACATGGGACACAAACCGGGCGAATATGAATACTGCTCTTCACATGACCATGTAAACCGCTCGCAATCAACCAACGATGCATATCCTACCGCTATCCACATGGGACTCTATGCTAGCCATCTTGCTTTCTTGCCTCATCTGCAACAACTGATTGACGCCTTGAGAAAGAAAGGGGATGAATTTGCACACATCATCAAAATGGGACGTACCCAGTTGGAAGACGCTGTGCCGATGACGCTCGGACAGACTTTCTATGGATTTGCCAGCATTCTCCAAGATGAAATCAAGCACTTGAATGAAGCGGCTGCCGACTTCCTGACCATCAACATGGGTGCTACGGCTATCGGTACGGGTATCTGCTCTGAACCGGGATATGCTGAAAAATGTACGGATGCTTTGGCCAAGATTACGGGCTGGAACATCCGTCTGGCTGAAGACTGGGTAGGCGCTACTTCCGATACTTCCTGCATGGTGGGATATATGTCAGCACTCAAACGTGTGGCTATCAAGATGAGCAAAATCAGCAATGACTTGCGTCTGTTGGCCAGCGGTCCGCGTTGCGGTTTGGGTGAAATCAATCTGCCGGCACGCCAACCGGGTTCTTCCATCATGCCGGGCAAGGTAAATCCTGTGATTCCGGAAGTTGTCAGCCAGGTGGCATTTAAAGTGGTGGGCAATGAAATGTGCGTAACCATGGCAGGCGAGGCTCCACAAATGGAATTGAACGCCATGGAACCGGTAATGGCACAATGCAGCTTTGAGTCAGTTGATCTGCTGATCAATGCTTGCGACACTTTGCGTACCTTGTGTATTGAAGGCATTACAGCCAACGAAGACAAGTGTAGACAGGAAGTGCACAACAGTATCGGTATCGTTACGGCTCTCAATCCTTATATCGGATATGAACACTCAACGACCATCGCCCAAAAAGCATTGGAAACAGGCCGCAGCGTATATGATTTGGTACTCGAAGAGGGCATCCTGACCAAAGAAGACCTGGAAACCATACTCGATCCGAAGAACATGGTTCGTCCTGTCAAATTGGATATCAAAGCCAGAAAATAATTGTTTTATATATGGATAGAAAGTGAGGGTGTATCAAATTGAGAAATATTTGACACGCCCTCTTTTTCATTATGAGAGGTATGGAAATTCTTCAAGCAGC
>CALUKG010000147.1 GCA_944321155.1 uncultured Bacteroidales bacterium
CGTGACGGCAATATGATTAATGCGTCGGCCAATGGTATTACCATTATCAATTTTGGTATGGGAAGTCCGAATGCAGCCATCATAATGGATATTTTGTCGGCTGTACATCCAAAGGCAGCGTTGTTTTTGGGCAAATGTGGTGGATTGCGTGACAAAAATCATGTAGGTGACTATATTTTGCCGAGTGCAGCCATCAGAGGTGAGGGTACTTCCAATGACTATTTCCCACCGGAAATACCGGCACTACCGGCATTCAACCTGCAACGGGCTGTTTCTTCCAATATACGTGACTTCGGCCATGACTATTGGACAGGAACTGTATATACAACCAACCGCCGCGTGTGGGAGCATGATGAACAGTTCCGGGAATACTTGCGTATGACACGTGCTTTGGCTGTGGATATGGAAACTGCTACACTGTTTTCTGTTGGTTTTCACAACAGTATTCCAACAGGAGCCTTGTTGCTTATATCCGATATGCCACTTCAGCCAGATGGTATCAAGACTTCAGAAAGCGACAAGAAGGTGACGGCCAACTATGTGGAAGAGCATTTGAAAATAGGAATCAAATCGTTGACATCCTTGCAGCATAATAGTCGTACTATCAAGCATTTGCGATTTGAATAAAAGTGATGACGCCCGCTCAAATATTGTCAGACCTGAAGAATGGAAAATATGCGCCCATCTATTTGCTGATGGGGGAAGAACCCTATTATATAGACTTGATATCTGATTATATTGAAGAGCACGCACTGGATGCTGCATCACGTGATTTTGACCAGATTGTAGTGTATGGAAAGGATACGACCTTGCGCGAGGTAATTCAGACTGCGCGTCGTTTCCCTATGTTTGGCGAACGACAGGTAGTGATTGTAAAGGAAGCACAGCATCTGGGCTCGTTTGACGACTTGAACTATTATTTGCAGCAACCGCAAAAATCTACCATATTGGTCTTTTGCTATAAATATGGCAGTTTGGACAAACGTTTGAAACTGCTGAAAGAAATAGAAAAGACGGGCGTATTGATGGAGTCGGCCAAAATACGTGATTATCAGGTGGTCGGCTGGATTACGGATTATGTACGGCAACATAAATTGGACATTGACAGCAAGGCTGTGGCTTTGTTGGCTGAATATTTGGGTACAGATTTGAGCAAGATAATCAATGAATTAAACAAACTGATTATCGGCTGTGGCGGAAAAACCATTACGGCAGAATTGGTGGAAAGTAATGTGGGAATCAGCAAAGATTATAATGTGTTTGAATTGCAGAATGCATTGATTAAGCGTGACGTATTGAAGGCTAACCGTATTATCCGCTATTTTGCTGCGAATCCGAAAAACAATCCATTGGTTATGGTGCTGGCTCAATTGTTCAAGTTTTTCTCCAATCTGATGATATACCATTATTTGGGCAACAAGCAGGAAAATTCAGTGGCAGTAGCCTTGAAAATCAGTCCGTTTTTTGTGCGTGACTACAAGGAGGCTGCCCAATCGTTCAATGCCAGAAGAACCATGAATGCCATTTCCTATATACGTGAAGCGGCAGCCAGGCAAAATGGGGTAGATGTCTATCAGATGGACGATGAAGATATATTGAAAGAATTGATATTTAAGATATTACATTAATAAAACCAAGAATAACACACCAAAATTAACAACTTAAAGAACATCAAAATGAAAGACTTATTGCCATTACGTCACATTGGCATTTCTTCCAACGATGAGAAGGAAATGCTGGAAACGTTGGGTGTTAAGACACTTGACGAGTTGATTGAACAGACGGTACCGGCTGACATCAGGTTGAAAGAACCCATGAAACTGAATGAGCCTTTGACAGAACGCGCTTATTTGGAACATGTTGCTGAACTGGCTCAGAAAAACAAGGTATTTACCAGTTATATCGGTCAGGGTTGGTATGATACGGTAACTCCTGCTGTCATTCAACGTAATGTGTTGGAAAATCCAGTATGGTACACCTCTTATACTCCTTATCAAGCAGAAATTTCTCAAGGCCGTTTGGAGGCTTTGCTCAATTTCCAGACTGCTGTATCTGACTTTGCTGGTCTTCCATTGGCCAACTGCTCTTTGCTTGATGAAGCAACAGCCGCTGCAGAAGCTGCAACCATGATGCACAATCTGAGAAGCCGCGACCAAGTTAAGGCTGGTGTTAACCGCTTGTTTGTAGATGAAAATGTATTCCCTCAGACTCTTGCTGTCTTGCGTACCCGTGCTGAAGGTCAAGGCATTGAAATCGACTTAGGAAACTATGCTGATTTTGAATTGACCGACAAACATTTCGGGGTATTGCTACAATTGCCAAATGCCAATGGTTTGGTAGAAGATTACGCTGATTTTGCTGCGAAGGCGCACGAAAAAGGATGCAAGGTGGCAGTCGCAGCCGATTTGATGAGTTTGGCATTATTGAAAGCACCTGGAACATGGGGTGCTGATATCTGTTTCGGTAGCACGCAACGCTGGGGTATTCCTATGGGATTTGGTGGTCCGTATGCAGCTTATTTTGTAACTCGTGACGAATATAAACGTGAAATTCCGGGCCGTATCATCGGTATCAGTAAAGACGCTTACGGACGTCCTGCATTCCGCTTGGCTTTGCAAACCCGCGAACAACACATCAAACGTGAAAAGGCTACTTCCAATATCTGTACGGCTGAAGCATTGATGGCTATCATGGCTGGATTCTATGCTGCTTATCATGGAGCAGAAGGTATACGTGCCATAGCAGAACGTATTCACAGCATTGCTACGTATGTGAATGAACTTTTGCCTGTTTATGGCTATTCACAGGAAAATGCCTTGTTCTTCGATACGTTGAAAATTGCATTGCCGGAAAATGTAACTATTGAACGTATCAAGCAACTTTCTGAAGAATATGAAGTGAACTTCCACTATTTCGCTGACGGCACCATCGGTATCAGCATTGACGAAACAACCGATATGGACGATGTGAATGTCTTGATTGACATTTTGGCTCAAGCTGCCAGCAACAGCCCGGTATATGTGGAAGACGAAGCACAATTGGAAGGTCTGTCCACGCTGCCGGAGGAAATGATCCGTGAAGTGGATTACTTGCAAAACGATGTGTTCAAGTTGTATCATACGGAAACCGATATGATGCGCTACATGAAACGTCTGGAACGCAAGGATATTTCATTGGCACACAGCATGATTCCACTGGGTTCTTGTACAATGAAACTCAATGCAGCCGCTGAAATGATTCCTGTCAGCTGGATGCAGTTGGGCGCTATTCACCCGATGGCTCCTGCCAACCAGGTGGAAGGTTACATTGAAATGTTGGAAGGATTGAAGAGCGACTTGGCAACCATTACTGGCTTTGCTGGATGCAGTTTGCAGCCAACCTCTGGTGCAGCCGGTGAATATGCTGGTTTGGTGGTGATTCGTGCTTATTTGAAGAGCAAAGGTGAAGGCCATAGAAATGTTGTATTGATTCCTGCTTCTGCACACGGAACGAACCCTGCAAGTGCTGTACAAGCCGGATTTACTCCTGTAGTCGTTAAATGTGACGAACGTGGAAATACCGATTTGGCTGACTGGGATGCAAAAGCACAACAACATGCCGCTAATTTGGCTGGCTGTATGATTACATATCCTTCTACACATGGTATCTTTGAAAAAGGCGTTATGCACATGTGTGCTATCGTACATCAATATGGCGGACAGGTTTATATGGACGGTGCCAATATGAATGCTCAGGTTGGTTTGACCAATCCGCATGTAATTGGTGCTGACGTATGTCACTTGAACCTGCACAAGACATTTGCCAGCCCTCACGGTGGTGGCGGACCAGGCGTAGGTGCTATTTGTGTAGCTGAACATTTGCTGCCATGTTTGCCTTCAGCAGAAGAACAACGTGTATCTTCTGCCCTGTATGGAAATGCCGGAATTTCTTGCATCAGTTATGGATATATCCGCATGATGGGCGCCGAAGGATTTACACAAGCTACTAAGATGGCCATTCTCAATGCCAACTATCTGGCAGCTAAGGTGGGTCCTGCTTATGGCATTGTATATACAGGTGAACAAGGCCGTGTAGGTCATGAACTGATTTTGGATTGCCGCAACTTCAAAGAAGCGGAAATAAACGAAAGTGATATAGCCAAACGTTTGATGGACTTTGGTTACCATGCACCAACCTTGTCATTCCCTGTACATGGCACATTGATGATTGAGCCAACAGAAAGTGAAAGCAAGGCTGAACTTGACCGCTTTGCAGAGGCTTTGATGACTATTATTGACGAAATCAAGGAAATTGTGGACGGAAAGGCTGACAAACTGGACAATGTATTGCGCAATTCTCCACACCCTGAATACGAAATCGTAGCGGACGAATGGAATCACGCATATCCACGTTCAAAGGCTGCTTATCCAACAGAATGGGTGGCTGCCAACAAATTCTGGATTCCTGTGGCACGTGTTGACAACGGCTGGGGCGACAGAAATCTTGTGGCTCGCTGGTAGTATTTTCATAGAATGATTATAGCAAAAAGATTGTCCGTTATGGGCAATCTTTTTGTTTGTTTATGGCAGAAATATGCGAATAGTGTATGTTCGCCTTTTTTTCGTATCTTTGCACCCGAAAATTGGTTCACTGTGGTGATTGCCTAAGCGTAGACATGGGGTGAACCAGAATATAAGCTAACTTTGGGTGGTTTGTTTTTA
>CALUKG010000148.1 GCA_944321155.1 uncultured Bacteroidales bacterium
ATATCCTGACCGGGCTGTGCCCCAGTAATTGAAGAAAATCCACCATCCGGATTTCCTTTGCCTCTGCTATGTTCATGACTGTACAGTGTTTAGTGTAGTTCTACTATATATACCCGCAAACTAAACTGGTATATCTCAAATTCGGAATTTGTCATTATATACATAGCCTCGGCCATTTTTCTGTATGGCATTATGCTGTATAAGGTATTTGCAAAGATTGACCAGAGTGTTTCTTCCTCGGCAATATCCTATACTGTCATATCCCTTTTTCAGGGCTTCAAGCAATGCCTGATAACCTAAGACCTCCTTGTCGGAAAAAGCAGCTTCCAGGGCGGCGCGGTGCTGCTGCTCGGTCATGTCAGCGTAAGAGGTCAGCCTGTCCTTTTTGCTCATTTTGAACTGGTAGTCTTTTACCAGATGGGGGAGTGAATCATCTCCGATTTCAAAAGCAAAGGGAGTGAACTCCCTGTCCCTGATATGCATGGCTCTCACTTCGCTGATTCTTCCGTCTTCCGTGTTTTTGGATATTTGCAATATGGTTTCAGCCTTGTTGTTCAGCTCGGTTCCAATGTGTCCCCGCGTATTGTCATCTCCCTTGTTCAAGTGCAGTACCGTATGGATGTGAAGTTCGTAGTAGCTTGACCATCTCATTAGTTCATTGATGATGTCAAGGGATTCGCTTGGACTGTTGATGTCGTGAATAAGGTCGCGTATGCCGTCTATGATAACCAGTCCGATGTTCTTTTCTTCGTGAAGGGCCCATTTGATAATATCCCTCCGTTGGTCAGGAGTGTATTCACGGAGAACAAAAAATTCAATCCGGTCATTCTCTTGGTCAATGGGCATGCCTGCCAACATCAGTATTCTCTGAAGCACCTTATGGCAGTGACATTTGCTTTGTTCCGTATCAATATAAAGAATCCGGTTCTTGCATGCTGGCAAATCCGCTTTGTATTTCAGGACTTCCTTGCCGGAAAGCGCCGATGCGACTATTGCACTTACATTGAATGTTTTCTTGCTTTTAGGCTTTCCGGTGGATGCGCTGAAATTGCCCAATGTGGCAATGGTCACACCGTCAATCTGTACAATTTCCTGGGGAAACTCATATTGTTCGGTGACGTTTAGCCGGATATATTTCAATAGTGATCTATATTTTTCTTCATCTATTCTATGATAATCCGGAAGCATTAGATCAGTTCTCGCCGTTTCCATCTTTTCTTGTTCTGCGTTTACGTTTATTGTTATTTTCAAGACGATACGACAGGACGTTCGCCTGTTTCTCGATTTCATCGTATGATAGGCAAGGATTGCGTTTTATCCAGTCGTTCAAATCGTCCCGAAGTATGAAGATATTCTTGCCGTTGGGCTTGTAAACAGTAAGCTCCTTTGTTGATGTCAGCTTATAGACAAAACTCTTGGACACTTGCAGGTATGCCGCTACTTCATCTATATTCAGGAAATCCTTTGCCGCGTATGCTATCTTTTCTACAGCTTTCAGATGGGAAAGCAGCTCATCCAGCTTGCCGAAGCGTTGCAGGTATTTCTCAACCCTCAGAATCTCTTTCTGGAAGCCTTCCAGTGTATTGTCTTCAAGAAATACACTGAGCCTTTCAATGCGGGAGAGTATGATGTCCATTTCTTTCTTGTTCATATCGTACCGCTTTAAATTGTTGTTTCCTTGTTGGGTTCTACCTGATTCCTCAATGCCCATTCGCACAGTTCTTTCCGGTTGAAAAAGACGAGTTTTCCGTTTGGCTTGTAATGGGGAATTTGTCTCGATGCGGTCAGCTTGTAAATGTAGCTCTCCGACAGCCCCAGATAAGCGGATGCCTCAGATGTTGTGAGCACTTCTTTAGTAACCCAAATGCGTTCCTTAATCTGTTGTACATAGTTTTCTATACTTGGAATTTTATCGATCTCACCGATTCTCTGTTCCAAGGATTGTATGCGTTCGATCGGTTTCTCTGATGTCATTTTGGAAACCAGATTTTCCATCTGTTTGAGATGCCGGATAACCGAACCGCTTTCGCAGTTTATCTTTCGTTGTTTCATTTGATTGTACTTCTAAATTTGACAATAGGAGGTTT
Source organism: uncultured Bacteroidales bacterium (assembly GCA_944321155.1). Classification (GTDB taxonomy): domain Bacteria; phylum Bacteroidota; class Bacteroidia; order Bacteroidales; family Paludibacteraceae; genus Gallipaludibacter. The sequence continues at coordinate 2,088 of CALUKG010000148.1, forward strand.
GCCCTCCGCAGTAATCGATTACGGAGGGCAAAGTTATTGGCAGCCATCTGACGAACATGTTGATATTGTTGATAGTCAACACCACTATCAATGCAATTCTCAACAGTAATGGTTTCTTTTGTTCGATTTTTTTGCCTTTGATTTGGTTTATGTATCTGTCTATCGTCTTGATGAATCTCTTTTCATAAACGCCCGGTTGTGTGTCCTTTATCCTGTTAAGGGTAGAGGATAGGTCATGCTGGTTGAGAAATTTTCTGCCGGAAGAGCTTCTGATGAGCCTCTTTTTGGCGATTATCGATTGCCAGTCATACGGTATGACACCGTGCATGGAGAGTTGGTCAAGGAGCAGCACCAGCCGCGCGTTGTTTTTCGATGTGACCGGACTTAAGATTCCTTTTTTGTAGCGGGCGATGACATCTTCAATATCCAACTTTTCTGTAAACAAGTTGACCTCATTGACAAGTTGTACAATGAGGCCAATAGTGTCGCTGTCGATCAATGGTTCATAAGGGACAGACGATGTGTACGATTTTGACTGACGACCGTCTTCAGGAGTTGGTTCAGGAAGAACAGTTTGGTGATACTCAAATGTGTTGAACGCATCAAGCAGTTTCTTGATTTGCGATTCATTCAATGTCGCCTCGTTGAAATATTGGCATACCAGCTTTTCGTGGTTTTCCAATAGCTCGGAAACGATACAATAGTTTTTCTGATGCTCATTCTTGCTCCAGGCATCGGTAGCGTCATGATACTGCTTTGAATGGATGAAGTCAAGGACGAATCGCCTATAACTCTTTTTGCGAGTCAGGACTTCGGACGAATAAGTTTCATGGGCTTGTTTGACCAGCCGGAATAACCCTTTTTCACCGGTTTGCGCAGGAGTCGGTTCGGCTCCGCACATCGCTCTTCTCAAAAAGAGAGAGAAGCAAAGTAAAATTCTTTGTCATTGTTTGATTGAATTTGATGTTAAGTAATATAAGCTGTCGCCATCTCGTCGGAGGCTGTTGCTTTTTTCTTTGTACAGCCGTTATATTCATCTGCTATTCTTTTCAACTCAATGTCATAGGTGCCCAATTTCCCTTTATTGATTAAAGGACGGAAATTACTTCTTAAGCTTTCCCGGTTTATCGGTTTGCCGTCCTGGATTTGAAAGCAGTTCGCGCATTTAGTCCAGAAATCAAAAGGGTTGTCCGTTCTGAAAGTCAAATACACGAAGTACATGAGCGATGTCTGGCTCTTTTTCCATAAAACAGGTCGGGTAAATTTTGTTTCGTCAAATATTCCCATAAAGATGGCAGAAGTGGTGTCAGGAGAAATGTAACCGCCCTTGATAAGCGCAGAATATACTGCCTGCTTCGTTTTTCTGCTCTTGTTCGAATAGAATACGTTTTTGCTGATATGGATAAGCCTTTCATCATTTCTTTTCTGAGGATGATTCTCACGCTCTACATGATAAAAGCTTTCGCAAATAGCTTTTAATTTTATGTCAAACCTGTCCAGCCATCCGGCACGTTTGAGCCAGCTATACCCGGATGTAAGGCTGTCCACATGTGGAACCTGTCCATTGACGCGGAAAAATTTTTCGCCTTTCTTCCATAGTTTCTTTTTGTTGAATTTTCCAAACGCCAAATAAATGAAATATGCCAGTTGTCTTTGCCCTTTTATCCAGACTACAGGTTTGACAAATTTATTCTTGTCAAAAATACCTTCAAATGTTTTTAATGTGGTTTCAGGGGAAATGTATCCGTACTTCAGCAGAGATTTATATAACCTTATAATATCATCCCTGTCTTGCGGGGTGTAGAATGCGCTGATATCCTGTGTCGGCTCAAATAATGGCTTGAAATCTACTTCTGGATAAAGTTCCATAGCATAGTTGAGTTGGCCCACATTGCGTTTGGGTATATTGCAAGTGCTTATCCTGGATTTAATATTGTTTTCCCATTGCTTCTCGAATGGTGCATACATATGTGGAAGTTTGCACATGGAGGATACAGCGAAGGCGATCACCCGCAGTTGCAACGTGGTTGCCTTTGAAGAGGGCTGAAAATGAATGTCCAATAGTCCGGCATCAACAGCTCTTTGCATAAGAGCGACCGTTTGCTCATTTGCCAACGGTTCTATTAGATCGCTATATTGACCTTTCTCCTTATTCAGGCTATGTCTGCACAATCCCATCAGAGACCGTACCTTCTTGACAGATTCCTCAAGCGCCGTTGCGTAGGCAGGAGCCATACCTGTATTATGTTCCCTCAGAAACTTCTCTATTTCTTCTGTATAGCCTATGTTCACTATTTGTCGCGCAAGGGTAGGGGAAAACTCTTGGCCGATATACTGTTGTATGTCTGCCGTCCAGTCATTTACCATAAGAAACTGGGAGGCATAGGCGGCAAAATCCGGAATAGCACCTATATCTATCCTGTATTTCAATTCGCCAAAGACTTTGTTTATCTTGGCTATTCTTATTACGCATTCTTGTCTTGTCATATGCCGGATGTTATTATCCTATTTCCGGAATAAGTGATACTGCGTTCTGCTTGTTCTTATCAAGAACCTTGGCATATATTTGTGTCGTGGAAAGTTC
>CALUKG010000149.1 GCA_944321155.1 uncultured Bacteroidales bacterium
GAAAGTGATACCTTTAGGCTGCTTAAAGGATTGAAGTGTCGCCATGGATATTAGTCTCAAAGGCTCACGATACTAGTTTCATCGGTCATTGAAAGCCTTGAGACTGATTTGCTAAAGACTTAATTTATTGCCTTTTGAGGGCATACATTGGTACAAATACCACATTGGATACATTCACTTGATTTGACTTTTTTACCTTGTGAAATATAAGACATCACATCTACATCCATAGGGCAATGCTTATTGCAGGTTCCACAAGATATACATTTATTTCCTGTTGGAGTACGTTGTATCATGGCGACTGTTGTTTGGCACTTCATAAACAGGGATACGGGGCAAGCTATTTTGCAAAACGCACGTTTTTCCTAAACTTAAAGGCTAACCAAATGGCAAGAACATAATATATGATATTACTGACAATAAACCATATTAAAGAACCGGGCTTTCCATAGTTTAAAAACATATTATGTCTTTGTTCATTGATATGCATATTTATCCAATCATAACCTAACAAAATAAGGGTTATGGGGATACCTAAACTGATGATTAATGAAATATAACGATACCTTGTTAGGTTTACGGGTATTTTTTTATTCTCCTTAATTGGCAACCACTCTAATATGGCACCGGTCCAACATGCCCAACCACAAAACCCTCTACCCCAAATAAAAGGTCCAAATATTTTCGCAATCAAAAAGTGAACGCAAACACGTATGATTATTCCTGTTTGTAAAAACAATAAGAAATAAAACACGAATTCTTCAAGTTGTAGATTTTCACGTTGACAAATACCAAGGAACAATAAAAATAAAGGTAAAAGCATTAAAAGGCAAATCCTGCGTCCTAAGTCTTTTTTTATACCTTTTCGTTTTATGACTAACAAACAGCCAAACGTGATGCTGAATCCAATCCATGGAAAAATAAGCAAGAATCCCCACCAACCAACTAATGTGTATAACATCACGCCAATCATGACCCCTATAAGAAAGGGAATGCAGCATTTGACAACGTCTTTCATCATTTTCTTATAACTTAAAAATTCTGTATTCAGATATATTTTTCCACAATGTAATGATAATTCCTGTATTATTTATCAATTCAATCAACAAATAAAGCGGGCGAAAATACTTTTCCGTGCGTGGTTCATAGATGCGATAGAAGATACCCAATCCCAGAAACAGCACTACGATGAGCGCTTTCTCGATTTGGAAAGGCAGTGTCTGCTGTGTATTTGATTGGATGAATAGGCCAATCGTTGCACAGGACAGTATGAATATGGCGAATACCCACAATCGTTTGCATTTGGCCAACAGAATGGCGAACGCTACTTGAGCGACACCTAATGATACCACAAACCAGGAGGCGTAACCCAGGACGATGTCTAACAGGCCTTCCGTGATGCTTTTTCCGTTGAGTAGTGATTTCGGGACTATGATAAGGCAAGTGAATATCAAATATGTCCATATGATGCCTCTTAGTATTTGCTTGAGTTTCCTGCGTAATGAGAATTGGCGGTAATCACTTACAAAGACATACCCGGAAAGGAAAAATGAAGAAAGAGAACGCGATGGCAGTGCCGGTATTGACGATTGGCAGGTAAGTCTCGCAATGGAACAGCACTACCAACAAGATGCTAACCCCCTTACCTAAATCGACCCATTCCTTGCGGTTGTGGGCGTTGTATAGTTGGAACTCCTTCATTAGTGAGATGTTATAGTGAGATGTGTAACTTGACCATCAATTGGCACATATATTGTTTTTCCGATTGGCCAATGGAATTCGCGATGCGGCCATCATCATGAAAAACGGTATGAAAGGGGTATGGAAACGAGTCTCTCCGTGACCTACCAGTAGCAGCAAGATAGTACCAAACGCAGTGATGGTGATGGGAATGACATATTTTCCCAATTGTTTTTTCCTGTAAGCCATATAAATGACAACACAAAACGCTATCAATAGGCAGTAATAGTATGCCAGGTTGATGATGGTAAGCACTTGTACGGGACTATAATGAGGAAAGTCCGCGTATAGTTTTTCCATACTTACTTCTTCATACATGTATTCTCTTTCCTGTTTGTGAGGAATGAAAGTACACATGTTCATGTTGTCAGAGATATAGGTACGCCATAACTTTTCTGGCATTTGTGATAGGTATTCTCCCAGGTTATGCGGCAACCAAACCAGAAAATTCTGTTGCCAAATGTGGTCCCGGTCTATGGCGTTTGTTTGATTCTCGTCATAATACATGGGATTTCCATGCTCGAAAAGAGGATAATCCGTTTGCTTGTCCTTGTCATGATCCCATGAATACTGCATCAATGCCATCCATCCTGTTTTTGCCTGGTAGATGAAGTATCCTGTCCTTAGATAATAAAGCGAACCAAACAAGAATATGGTGGCTATATAAGCCCCACAGAGGTATGACATTCGCTTTTTGCTTTCATTTCTTCGGAACAGATAATAAGCGCACATGGTTACGATGAAAACGATGCCCATCGGTCTGACCCAATTGGCTATCGCCATGCATATACCACCCAAGAGAATGGTCTTGTCCCTTAAAGCGAAAATCATGCCCAGAAAACTGAAAAAAATAAAGGGTAACTCGGTCAAGGTGGACGTGCATTCTCCATAATTGGCGGGATAAATGACATATAGTATAAGTGTAATCCACGCTGTTCTTTTGCCGTAGAGATGGCGGGCTATGCGATAGACCATCCATGCCGTCATCCCTTTCATGAAAGCATAGAGTACCAATAATGGAGTGATAGACTTGAATAGAAGCAATGAGAGATAAGACAAATGGATGGCACCCATGTTCCAGATGAATTCTACCTCCTGTATTTGTCGTGTCGTGGGATAAGGCTCTCCCGCCTCTATGCATTGTTGGGCTATATCGATATAACAATTGCTGTCATGGTAAGGGGTATACCCGAATAAAAGCAGCACGATGAGTTGCATCAGCGTAAACACGCCGATGACTACCGCCAAATAGGTTACCTCACGATGGCTATCTTGCATACAGTTCCCTTCTCGCCATTGGCGGTGGCGGTTTGCACCATGTATATGCCGGACGCTACCGGTTTTCCATTCTTGTCACAGCCATCCCATTGGTAAGTGCCGGCGGTGCTGCGACCTTGATGTACCAGACTGCCGTTGCTGGAGGTTATCTTTACGTCAGCATCCATGGTAAGTCCGGTGATGGTGATTTTCCCCGCGTAACCCGGTCTTACGGGGTTAGGATAGGCATAGACGTTGTCTTTTGTCATTTCCTCACTGGGGCTTACCGCCTCGCTCATATAGGAGCAGAGACCTTTGTCGGTGCCTATGAACACTTCTCCCGTGGCATTGTTGATGGCCAGCGAGAATACGGTGTTGGAGAGCAATGGGGAATTACCTTCCGTGAAATGATGGATTTCTGTCGTGTTGTCACTGTCTATCACGTAAAGTCCCGTCCCTTTGGTGCCTATCCACTTCCTGTTTGCTGCGTCGATGGCGATGCAGGAAATGTTAGCGCCACTCAGCAGGTAGTCTCCCAAGTTACTGCCGTCGTTCCTGGGAACGATGACTTGCGTGAGCACCACGGGCGAGGTTTCGTTCCTTTGTGAGTGGGATTGGTAATAGACACCCAGCGTAGTGCCTAGCCACATGTTGCCGTCTTGGTCTTCAGCGATGCAGGTAACGTATCCGACTACACTCTCACCGTTTTGGTTTTGCAGGTTTTGCTTGTAAGCGGTGATTTGGTCATGTATAGGGTCATAACAGAAAAACGAAGAGCCATTATTATGATAATTCACAAACCACAATAGTCCATCGCTGTCTTTTATCATTCCCGATAGTCCAGCCATACTGGTGCTATTATCATCCACCATTAATACTTCTTTATGGTGTGTGGTGAATGTGCCGTCATGATAAGCCACCAGGGAATTATTGGCCGTCTGCCCGTTGAGTATCCAGAGGGTTCCCTCCTCATCAAAGCACAGGCCATTGATGAGCATGTAATTGTTGTCCAATTGGTTCCCTCTATCGATAACACCCATGAGCGGACTATTGTCCATGTTGTAACATCTTACGAATAGTCCGTCTTGGTATTCATAGACTCCCGATTGATCTCCGGTGAAGATGTGCGAGGGGTCGTTGGGGTCTACAGCTATACAGTTAGTATTCACGTAGGTGAGTCCTGTTATCTCTCCAACATTATCTTGTGTAAAACTCCATTCCCCATCATGCATCATCTGTACTCCCGAGGGATGGTTTAAATTGATTATACTCGCGATAAAGGCTCCTCCACAACTATACAGTCTATCCTGCTCGTATTTGATATAGTAGAAATTGTTGTATTTCGGTCCGCCCGGATTGGCGTTCTTCACGGCCTCTCGCAAGTCTTGCTTGTCTTCGGCTTGCTTGGGCACATAGTCCCCTACCCTGCTCCACTGGCTTTTGTCCACCAGGTTGGCGGTCAGTGAAGCTTGGTAGAGACCGGCCGTATGGCTGGCCGCGTAGATGGAGTTACCCTCTATGTAAGTATAGTCAACGGGGAATCCTAGGTTGTAGGTATCGCTGATTTCCGCGTCCTTGACATTCAGTTTTACGATGCCGAATCCAGTGCTAAGATAAGCCAAATG
>CALUKG010000150.1 GCA_944321155.1 uncultured Bacteroidales bacterium
AAAAGGATATTGTGACAGAATATTTTGTATCTGCTTTTCTGTTGTTGGACATAATTATGGAAATCTTTCCGTATATTACTTTGGAAATATGCTAAAAAGATTTACATTTGCAGCGAAATTGGGGTAGGAATATTTTGTTCCCTTCGTTTCGCAAATTATTATTAATCTAATTATAAAACACTAATTTAAAACTCTGTTATTATGTGGTTAAAGGATTCCTCAATTGGAAGAAAGCTAATCATGTCTATTACCGGAGCGGCATTAATTCTGTTCTTATTGTTCCACGGAACGATGAACGTTGTTGCCATTATTTCTCCAAAAGGTTACAACATGATTTGTGAGTTTTTAGGTGCCAACTGGTATGCATTGGTTGCGACTGTAGGTTTGGCCGTCTTGGTAGTATTGCACATTCTGTATGCTTTCTACCTGTCTGTTTTAAACTATCGTGCCCGTGGCCGTGACCGCTATGCTGTCAACAAGAAGCAGGATGGTGTGGAATGGGCATCCAAGAACATGCTGGTATTGGGTGTCATCGTACTTTTGGGTATTGCTCTTCACCTTTACAACTTCTGGTACAAGATGCAATGGACCGAAATTCACCACATGATTGATTCTACTGTAGATGCAAGTCGTGCTACTGACGGTATCGGCTATATTCGCGAATTGTTTGCATGCCCGGTATACAGCCTGATCTATCTGGTATGGTTGTGCGCTTTGTGGTTCCACCTGACTCACGGTTTCTGGAGTGCATTCCATACTTTGGGCTGGAACAATGACATCTGGATGAAACGTTTGAAAGTGATTTCTTATGTAATCGCAACCCTTATCGTATTGATGTTTGCTGCTGTTGTGGTTTATTATTACGGTGTTTCATTGGGAGCAGGTTGCGCTACCGCTTGCTGTGGAGCATAAAACCATGGGTTCAATAAATAATAAAATAAGATAGTACTCATGGGACGTTTTTATCAGGCAATATTTGAAAATCCGATTACTCAAGCGATGCCAAAGGCTTATAAGGTACGCTTTTTCGGGGAACTGATTATGATGTTCCTTTATGCTGTGGTGTATTTTTGTTATACATTGAAATGGAATGAAAGTGACACGTTAAAGTGGACAGTGTTTGCTGGAGGGTGTCTTTGGATAGCTTATTTCGTTTTTATCCGTATATTTGTACTGTTTGAACAGGCACCGACGCATTTATGGACATTGAAAAATATGTTGTTGCATTTTCTATGTGCAATGGCTATTGGAAGTAATGTGTTCCCTATGGTATTTTCTTTGTCTCGTGTATGGAATATTATTTTTGGGATAATAGCTCCGTCTTGTATTATTGGTTGGACTTTGTTTGCTTCTTGCTGGGGTGCTCCTAGACCTCAGAAGATTGATAAAACGACTCCTTATAAAGATTATTTCTCCATGAGAGAGTTGTTGTATTATAATAATTTAATAATAATGTTTTTTCTTGTTATGATGGTGATATGAAAAAATATTTTTGTTAGTTGCTTTATTCTCTTTTGTCTCGTATAAGAGAGATGATTAAATTTTTATTGAGCAATAGAAGATAAAATACTATGTATGGTTTGATATAGCAAATTAATTTTTTATGGCAAAGAAAACAAATATAGTTGAAGAGGCTAAGGAAGTACTCCAACAAGCTGCAGAAAAGGTGGCAGACAAGGTGCAAGAGCTGATGGATGCCCCAGAAACGAAGGAAGCCGTTGAAGCAGTGAAAGATGCTGCCGGAAAGGTAGCCGATGCTGTTAAAGCTGCAGTCGTTACAGAAGAAAAGAATATCATTACTCCGAAAGACGCCAAGATACCTGAAGGTCCGTTGGCCGAAAAGTGGACAAACTACAAAGCACATCAGAAACTGGTGAACCCAGCCAACAAGCGCCGTCTGGACATTATTGTTGTCGGTACAGGTTTGGCCGGTGGTTCAGCTGCCGCTACATTGGCAGAACTTGGCTTCAATGTGTTGAACTTCTGTATTCAGGATTCACCTCGCCGTGCACACTCCATTGCAGCACAAGGTGGTATCAATGCAGCCAAGAACTATCAGAACGACGGTGACTCTGTATATCGTTTGTTCTATGATACCATCAAGGGTGGTGACTATCGTGCACGTGAAGCCAACGTTTACCGTTTGGCTGAAGTGTCCAACAATATTATTGACCAATGTGTGGCACAGGGTGTTCCATTTGCACGTGAATACGGCGGATTGCTGGACAACCGTTCATTTGGTGGAGCACAGGTGTCGCGTACCTTCTATGCAAAGGGCCAGACCGGACAACAGTTGCTGTTGGGTGCCTATTCTGCATTGAGCCGTCAAATCGGTAAAGGTAAAGTGAAGATGTACAGCCGTTATGAAATGTTGGATGTAGTTATCATTGACGGACGTGCACGCGGTATTATTGCCCGTAACCTGGTAACTGGACGCATTGAACGTTTCTTTGCACATGCTGTAGTTATTGGTACGGGTGGTTATGGAAATACCTTCTTCCTTTCTACCAACGCTATGGCTTCCAATGGTTCTGCTGCTATGCAAATCTATAGGAAGGGTGCTTATTTTGCTAACCCATGTTATGCACAAATTCACCCAACCTGTATTCCTGTGCACGGAGATTTCCAATCAAAATTGACTCTGATGTCAGAATCTTTGCGTAATGACGGACGTATTTGGGTTCCTAAGAAATTGGAAGATGCAAAAGCATTGCAGGCAGGCAAGCTGAAAGGCCGTGATATACCGGAAGAAGACCGCGACTATTATTTGGAACGCCGTTATCCTGCATTTGGTAACCTGGTACCTCGTGACGTTGCATCGCGTGCGGCCAAAGAACGTTGCGATGCCGGTTATGGCGTGAATTCAACAGGCTTGGCTGTATTCCTTGATTTCTCTGATGCTATCAAACGTTTGGGTAAGGATGTAGTAGCTGCCAAATATGGTAACTTGTTCCAGATGTATGAAAAAATCGTGGACGAGGATCCATATGAAAACCCAATGATGATATTCCCGGCTATCCACTATACCATGGGAGGTATTTGGGTAGACTATGAATTGCAAACCTCTATCAAAGGCTTGTTCTGTATCGGTGAGGCCAATTTCTCTGACCACGGTGCTAACCGTTTGGGCGCTTCTGCTTTGATGCAAGGTTTGGCAGACGGTTATTTCGTATTGCCATATACCATTCAGAACTACTTGGCTGACCAAATCAGCGTACCACGTATGAGTACAGACCTGCCAGAGTTTGCTGAAGCGGAAAAAGCTGTTGAAGACAAAATCAAGAAATTGATGAGCATTCAAGGTAAGCGTTCTGTTGACAGCATCCACCGTGAATTAGGTTTGATTATGTGGGAATTTGTAGGAATGGGACGTACGGCAGAAGGTTTGCGTACGGCATTGGAAAAGATTAAGGTTGTCAAGAAAGAATTCTGGAGCAATGTGTATATTCCTGGAACGCCAGAGGGTTTGAATGTAGAATTGGAAAAAGCTTTGCGTTTGGCCGACTTCATTGATATAGGTGAACTGATGGCTCGTGATGCATTGCATCGGGAAGAATCCTGTGGTGGTCACTTCCGTGAAGAATATCAGACGCCGGAAGGAGAAGCTTTGCGTCAGGATGACAAATTCTCTTATGCTGCCTGCTGGAAGTATAACGGTGAAGACAAAGAGCCGACCCTTATTAAAGAGCCGCTTGACTACGAATTTGTAACACGTCAAACGCGTAATTACAAGAGTTAGTGAATGATAGTAGTTTTCAATGGACTTTAAAAATTAAGACAATGGACAAAACAATAAATATCAAATTGAAGGTTTGGCGTCAAGCCGGCCCAAAGGCAAAGGGTCATTTTGAGACTTATGATTTGCAAAACATATCAACGGACAGTTCGTTCCTTGAAATGTTGGACGTGCTGAATGAAAAATTAATCAGCCAGCATCAGGAACCTATTGCGTTTGACCATGACTGCCGTGAAGGCATCTGTGGTATGTGTTCACTTTATATCAACGGTCATCCTCATGGTCCGGAAAGTGAAATTACCACTTGTCAATTGCACATGCGTAAATTTAAAGATGGTGAGACTATCACTGTTGAGCCATGGCGTTCAGCTGCATTTCCTATCATCAAGGACTTGATGGTTGACCGTCGTGCATACGACAAGATTATCCAAGCCGGAGGTTTTATTTCTGTAAATACGGGTGGCGTGCCTGATGCAAATGCAATACCTATTCCTAAACGGAATGCCGATTTGGCAATGGATGCAGCTTCCTGTATAGGTTGCGGTGCTTGTGCAGCTGCATGTAAGAATGGCTCTGCTATGTTGTTTGTAGCAGCCAAAGTGAGCCAGCTTGCTTTGCTTCCACAAGGAAAGATTGAAGCAGCAGCCCGTGCTAAAGCCATGGTGGCCAAAATGGATGAGCTGGGATTTGGTAACTGTACCAACACGGGTGCTTGTGCAGCAGAATGCCCAAAGAGCGTTTCATTGAGCAATATAGCCCGTTTGAACCGCGAATTCCTTTGTGCTAAGTTGAAAGACTAAAGAGGGATATTCAGTAAATGTCCCCCAAAAGCAAGATGGCATATAAAGCGGATAGGATGCAATCACTTTATATGCCAT
>CALUKG010000151.1 GCA_944321155.1 uncultured Bacteroidales bacterium
ATCAGTGGTTTTTATCTGCTGAATGAAGGGAATATGGGTACTAACAAAGCTACCTTAGACTATTACGATTATGAAACGGGCATTTACACCCGAAACATTTACGGCAATGCCAATCCAAGCGTACCCAAAGAGATGGGTGATGTGGGCAATGACCTAAAAATCTACAGAAACAAACTATTTGCAGTCATTAACTGCTCCAACAAGATTGAGGTCATGAATGCCGAAAACGCCCAACGTATAGGACAAATTAACATTCCCAACTGCAGATATATCGCTTTTCATGACAAATATGCTTATGTTACTTCCTACGCTGGCCCAGTAGAAATCAATCCTGACTACAAACAACGAGGCTATGTAGCCAAAGTTGATATAGAAACATTGCAAATTACCGATACCTGTCTTGTGGGTTTCCAGCCTGATGAATTGGCTATTATCAACGGAAAAATTTATGTAGCCAATTCGGGGGGATACATGTATCCCAATTACGAGAACACTTTATCCGTAATCGATTTAGAGAGTTTTGAAGAAGTCAAAAGAATTGAAGTCGATATTAATCTACACCGAGTACGTAATGACCAATATGAACAACTATGGGTCAGCTCAAGAGGTGATTATTACGACAACCCATCACGCTTATATTGCATAGATACCAAAAATGACATTGTAATAGATACCATAGCCGTAGGTTGCTCCAATATGTGTATTGTCAGAGACTCACTCTATTTCTATTGTACAGAATGGAGTAACACCGAAATGAGCAACAAAATAACCTATGGCATAGTAAATACAAAAAACAAACAACTCGTTAGCAGTCAATTCATCAGCGACGGAACAGAAAAAGACATTCAAATTCCTTATGGCATCATGGTTAACCCACTAACCAATGACATCTATGTGACAGATGCCAAGAATTACGTCACACCAGGTACTCTTTACTGTTTTGGCCCAGACGGGAAAAAGAAATGGGAAGTAAGGACTGGTGATATACCTGCCCATTTTGCTTTTGTGGGAACATTCGAAAAAGAATAAATATACAATCAGTTAAATTTAAAACGTACAAACATTATGAAAAAACTTATTCTTGCACTTACATTGGCAAGTGTAGTTTCAAGCCAAGCCCAAAATTCGCCATATGTAGCGAAAGTATTGGATTTTTGTCCAGCTCCAGGACAATTCACTAACGTCTTACCCCAGTACGAAGAAGGAGATACGAAAAATGACATTATCGACAAAGTATCTGAATATTTAGTTGGACAAGAAAATGGCGGATTGCTTTCTCTTGGCGCATGGGGTGGCTATATTGTTGTTGGATTCGACCATACAATAATAAACAAAGTTGGCGAATATGATTTCAAGATATTGGGCAATGCATTCTATTCAACAGCAAATCCCAATCCTGACACTCCCAAAGGCGGCAGTTGTGAACCAGGTATTGTAATGGTTAGCTACGACGAAAACAAAAACGGACTAGCTGACGACGCATGGTATGAACTTGCTGGCAGTGAATATAAAAAACCAGAAACAAAACATAATTATGAAGTTGTATATTACAAGCCAGATAAGAATAAAGTTGCAACACCCAATCCTAACAATCCATCTATAACAGACACCTCCTATATATATTGGAAAGACAATATAGGCAACGAAGGATATATTGAAAAAAACAGTTTTTACCAACAAGCATATTATCCTGAATGGATTGAAAGCGACTCATTAGTTTTTAAAGGCACACGTCTAGCCAACAATGCCGTTGATGAAAGCGGTCAAGGAAGTTACTATGTTCTATATGCTTATGATTGGGGATATGCAGATAATCATCCCAATGATTCAGAACTGTCTTGTTTTAAAATCGATTGGGCAGTAGATTCTTTAGGAAATCCTGTGCACTTACCAGGAATCAATTTCATCAAAATATACACAGGAGTGCTTCAAAACAATGGATGGATAGGGGAATGCTCCACAGAAATATCTGGTGTTATAGATCTGCATCCAGACATAGCAATGGGTTACAACGAAGATATAGCCAATTTACTCACTATGTTCCAGACGGAAAACGGAAACATTCATATCAACATTCAAACATCCGGAAAAGCGACTTTATACAACATGTCTGGCACATGTTTGCAGCATTTTCATTTAAAAAATGGAGAGAATATATTAGATCTGCCAGTAAAACAATCAAGCATATATCTACTACAAGTATATACGAACCTATACAGCAAAACATACAAAATCATTATCAAATAAATCGAAATAGTAAAAACAACTCTATTAAATTATCAACCAATTAAAACAAAAAAATCATGAAAAAGAGTCTTACTCTATTTTTACTGCTTGCAATGAGTACTTTTTCTCATATACAAGCACAAATCAAGGTACAAGGTATGCCATATTCCGGCAAAATCAATGCACCTATGTTCATTACCGCCAGCCCAACTAATGCTGAATTCGCGATGGACGATATCCAGTTTTGGGTGGGTGAAGGAGAAAATCGAGCCGCATTGGTCATACAATGGAACGACGATCGGGAAGAAAACACCTACGTATGGGGATATCGTTGGGATGGCGAAGCCACTGGTTACGATATGCTAGCTGCCATTGTCAAAGCCGACAGAAGACTTTATTATTTAACTCACAAAACTAATCTCGGCAACGCTGTTGCAGGAATAGGTTTTGATCTAGATGGAGATGGTGACATTGCCTTAAAACTCAATGGGGAAGATGTTGCTGTCAACTCAGAAGGCTATGCTGTTACTACATCTTATAATTATGATGATTTCAGTGCTCGTGATGCTGATGATTTGTGGATGTCCGGCTGGTTTACAAATGGCTATTGGTCGTATTACGGCAACAACGACGGCACATTCCCTCCAAGCACATATGCGTCAGCAGGTGCCGCTAGCCGAAAACTACAAAACAACAGCGTTGACGGATGGTGGTTTGCAGCAGGCATGTCTTGGAACCCTGCTACATGGAATAGCCTTGCTGCCATAGAAAAGCCATCTTTACCACGAACTTTCACAAATGGCTTTTTCCTACAAAATGAAGATTGGTTTGGCCATGCCCAAGGAAGCATCAACTGGATTGATAATCAAACAACCCCTTACTATAACATAGACAACAAAGCAAACAATAATACAGAAATATTGGGCAACACATCACAATACGGCTATATATATGGCGACTACTATTATGCTGTTTCAAAACAATCACCATGCCTAGTCATAATGGATGCACAAACTATGAAAGCAATAAAATCATTTGATAAAATAGGTAATGGTGACGGGCGTGCCATAGTAGGAATTAACGAGAACAAAGTGTATGTTGGAAGTACAGCGGGCATATATGTGCTAAACACGCAAGACCTAAGTCTTTCAACCAGTGCGATTGAAGGAACCGCCGGCACAAGTCAATACAGTGGACAAATAGGTATCATGGTACGAGTAGGGAAATACGTCTTTGCTGCAAAACAAAGTACTGGCATATTAGTTATTGACCCAGAAACCGACACTGTCATTCAAACCATCGAGAATAGCAAGATATGTGGTTTAACAGTATCTCGTACTGGTACAGTATGGGCAATAGCCACCTCTGACATCATCCGCATTAATCCAATAAGTTTAGAACATGAAACCATAACTTTACCCAATAGTATGGCAAGTGTATGGGGCTCGTGGATGCCCGATAAAATCTGTGCTGACCCAGATGAAGACGCACTTTACTATGCATACGGAAGTAATTGGCCCAACAGTGAAAAGTTCTTAGGAAAACTCTTAATTGGAGAAGATGGTTCATTAACAGAAGACCCTGATTTTGCATTTACCATGCCTGCTGCTGTTGTTGAGAGTCAATATCAAATGCTTTATGGGATGCCTGGTATTGATCCTCAATCTGGACATTTATTGATTACAACCACACAAAGTGGTTATGGTGCCAATTATTCTTATAACTGGTTACATTTCATTGACCGTTCTACAGGTACAGTTATCAAAACCATTACATTAACTAATGATGAAGGAGAGAATTACTATTGGTTCCCATCCATGCCTGTTTTCCCTGACAACCATACACCTGAGATTCATCTAGAAAACATACAACTAAGCGGAGTTGAAACTATTGCATTGACAGACATTATTGAAGACAAAGACAATCTATCTGCATTAGCTGTATGCGAAGCTATTTCTGAAGATATCAACATTTTCACTATAGAAAATGACGGACTTCATCTGACCCTTAAACCTATTTCTGCAGGAACAGCTAATTTAATCATTCGTGTAAACTCTAATGGTAAGATTGCAGAACAAAACATTCCTGTAAATGTAAGCGGTACTACAACTAATATAATAGAAACAAATACGATACAAGTATTTCCAAATCCATTTACAGACCACATTATAATCAACCTGGCAGCCGACCAGGATGTTACAATATATGGTACCGACGGAAAGTTAGTCTTACAAGCCCATTTGCATACAGGAAAAAATCAAATTGAATTGGGTCATCTAGGAAAAGGTATTTACATATTATTAGTGGTGCGATAAAAGCCACCTCACTGTAGTTAAACGATTAATTTTTAATCAAATATAAGCGTTCATTGAT
>CALUKG010000152.1 GCA_944321155.1 uncultured Bacteroidales bacterium
GGTGGCTGTAGCTCAGTTGGTTAGAGCGTCGGATTGTGGTTCCGAAGGTCGTGGGTTCGAGCCCCATCTGCCACCCTGAAAAAAGGGACGTATGCAAATACGTCCCTTTTTTGTTTCCATTCTTATTCATTGATTGCACTTGTTTGGATATTGCTGGCAATGGATTGAATGAGGCGTATGCGCGCCTCTCTGCTGCTCCATGCAATGTGTGGGGTGAGAATAAGTTTCTCTGGATGTTTCATGCTTAGAAACGGGTGCTCGGAAGCGAATGGTTCTTTGGCAAACACATCAATACCTGCAGCCGCAATAATGTTGTTGTCAAGAGCACAAGCCAAATCCGTTTCATTGACGATTCCGCCTCTGCCAGTATTAAGCAACACGGCTGTAGGTTTCATCATGGAAAGTTCTTTGGCTGATATCAGATTGCTTGTTTGCTCGTTTTTAGGTGCATGAATGCTGATGACGTCGCAAGTGCTCAACATTTCAGCCAGTTCAACCCTTTTGTAGGAGTCTGAAGCGGAATTGTTGCGGCCGCTGGTAGAGTAATAACATACGTCCATGCCAAATGCTTGGGCTATTTGCGCTACTTGCTTGCCGATATTGCCCATTCCGATAATGCCCATGCGCTTGCCGGCTAATTCAACAAATGGATTGGATGTACATGTGTATAATCCATTGCGTGAATAGGCTCCGCTATGCACATATTGGTTGAAGTAATGGGTGTGGTTGTATATTTCCAGAAGCAATGCGAATGTTGTTTGGGCAACACTTTGAGTGGAATAACCAGCCACGTTTTTGACCATTATATTCTTTTGGGCTGCATATTCTTTGTCGATATTGTCTGTGCCGGTTCCTGCCACGCAGATAAGTTGTAGATTGGGGCATACATCCATTATTTCTGCGTTGATTTTCACTTTGTTGGTAATGACAACCGGTGCTTGCCCGATACGTTCAATTTGCTGACCGTCTTCTGTGTTGGGATAGCAGGTCAGGTCTCCCAATGCCTGTATAGGCTCAAGCGACACATCATTTCCTAATGTTGATGCGTCAAGAAATACAATGTTCATGCTTTTATGTGTTGTTTAATGGTGATTATTCAGGAGAATAGCCGAAATAACGCAGTTTGCTTTCTTTGTTACGCCAGTCTTTTTCTACTTTGACAAAAAGTTGTAGAAATATTTTCTTGCCAAAGAAAGCTTCCAAATCACGTCTGGCTTCGCTGCCTACCTTCTTGAGTGATTTTCCGCCTTTCCCTATGATAATGCCCTTTTGTGAATCGCGTTCAACATTGATGATTGCATTGATGTTGATAATGTTCTCTTCTTCTGCAAATCGTTCCACCTCCACTTCTACGGAGTAGGGGATTTCTTTATCGTAATTCAGCAATATCTTTTCGCGAATGATTTCATCTACAAAAAAACGGGCTGGTTTGTCGGTAAGCTGGTCCTTGTCGAAAAAAGGAGGACATTCCGGCAACAAGTCCTTTATGCGTTGGAAAAGGTTATCAACATTAAATCGTTCTTTGGCGGAGATAGGGAATATTTCTGCTTGCGGCAACACCTTTTGCCATGTATCAATCAGCTCCTCTAGGCGTTTTTGGTCGATAAGGTCAATTTTGTTGATGACCAACAAAATCTTGGCAGTGTTTTGTTTGACCTGTTCCAGGAAATCGGCATTTTTCTCGATGGAATCTATCACATCGGTTACATATAGAAGAATATCGGCATCGACCAATGCGGAACGGGAGAAATTGAGCATGGATTCCTGTAGGCGGTAATTCGGTTTGAGTACGCCCGGAGTATCGGAATAGACAATCTGAAAATCTTCTCCGTTGACAATTCCCATGATGCGGTGTCGCGTGGTTTGTGCTTTTGAAGTGATGATGGAAAGCCGTTCGCCTACCAACAGATTCATAAGGGTGGATTTTCCTACGTTGGGATTCCCTACTATGTTTACAAAGCCGGAACGATGCATGTTAAATAGTCAGTTAATGGTGTGTATTAATATTAGCGTGCAAATATACAACAAATCGTTGAATGTGTCTGTATATGTGCAATGTGGGTGCAGCGTGTTTATTGCAGGTCGATCTGAATGGTTTGACTGTGTAAGAGTTTTATTTTTGCTTTGTCGAAAATTGGGCGATTGGCCGAATTGGAAAAACCGTAATCTTCTGTCGGTATGCCTAAGAAGTTTGTGTCTAGCTGGTTGTTGCTGTTGCTGTCGTGTATAACACCAATGGCATATTGCCCGGCCGGTAGTTGAAATTTGAATTGCATCTTTCCCGCTTTAGCTGGCACTATTTTTCCCGCTACCTGTGATGATGTTTCAAATGCGCCTTCTTCTTTGTCGTAAATGCCAATCAGCAATTGGCCTTTGCTCTCGGAGATGCCTGACACGACTACCTCCAATTCGATGTTGGGTGTTGCTGCTGAAGAAAAAAGTATTACTGAGACTGTAATGTAAATTGTAAGGAAAATTCTTTTAATCATAGATGTGTGAGTTTTTGTAATTGGTTTTTGTTTTTACTGAAACCTTGTTGTATGTTTCTTTACACAAAGATACATGTAGGACAATGTAAAAACAAATTCAGCTGTATTTTTGTTTGTAACGGTCTTTGTAAACGATAAGACCATACAATTTTATATTGTCTCATACGTTTATATTAAAAAAGTATGCTATGAAAAGATTCTCACCGACTTCGGATATATTCAAATATGTATTTGTGGCTGTAGCTACGGTCATTGTGGTCTGCTCGTGGATGTTTACCAATGCTTTGGTCAAGGGTATGGAGGCGGAGGAGCGCCGTAAGATGGAGATATGGGCGCATGCTACCCAACAGTTCATTTCGGCTGACGAGAATACGGATATTGATTTTGTTTCCTCTATTATTGAAGGCAATACGACCATACCTGTATATATGACGGATACCCTTGATAATGTATTGTTTTTGAGGAATGTACCTGGTGTCCCTGCTGATTCTGTTGAGGCCTATAATGAGGCTATCCAACGGCTTAAACAATTGGGGCATAGAATAGAAGTAAAGGTAAATGATGAAACGGTACAATATATTTATTACGATGATTCTTCACTTTTGCGCAAATTGGCATATTTTCCTTATGTACAATTTTCTGTCATAGCTTTGTTCTTGCTGGTGGCCTTTGTGGCTTTTTCCAGTATTAAGAATGCGGAACAGAATAAAGTGTGGGTTGGTTTGTCAAAAGAAACGGCACATCAGTTGGGAACGCCCATATCTTCCTTGCTGGCTTGGATGGAACTGATGAAGGACCGTCATGTGGATGACGTGCATTTGCCAGAGATGCAAAAGGATGTGGAGCGATTGAGGGTAGTCGCCGAACGTTTCTCAAAGATTGGTTCACAACCAACCTTGCAGAAAGGTGATTTGATTCCTGTTTTACAGAACGCATTGAGTTATATGAGAGGGCGTGCTTCAAAACAAGTAACTTTAGAGATGAAGACCGATTGCGAGAGTGTAATGGTAAATATGAATGTCCCGTTGTTGGAATGGGTGATTGAAAATTTGTGCAAGAATGCAATTGACGCAATGGACGGTCAGGGAAGGATAGAATTGAAGGTGAGCCGTGATGCCAATAAAGTGTATGTTGACGTGACGGATACAGGAAAAGGAATGGAACGCTCTATGTATAAAAAGGTGTTCCGGCCGGGTTTTACGACAAAAAAACGAGGTTGGGGATTGGGCTTGTCATTGACCAAACGCATAGTAACGGAATATCATAAAGGAAAAATCTTTGTGAAAAATTCAGAGGTGAATGTAGGTACAACTTTTAGAATAATCTTGCCGGTTGCTTAGTCTCTGCGCTTCCTTCGCTTGGCTTTTGCAAGATGCTTTTTTGCACGGAAAAACGTAATTTCCGAACAAAAAAAACAAAATGTTTTTGTGGTAAGCCTTTTTTTTGTACCTTTGCGCGACTTTTAGCATGGTATGATATGTCGGCATTTTCAGCGTATGATATAGACTTGGAATCATTGAATGAAGGCGTTCATAGTTTTCATTATGAATTGAATGATACCTATTTTGCTGCGATTGATGCCGATGAGGTGAGAAGAGGAAATCTGACGGCAGATGTCAAGGTTACGGTGAGATTGGGCGCCTATGATGTTGATTTTCATGTGGCTGGCGAAATTTTCGTTACTTGTGACCGCTGTTTGGATGATATGTCCTTGGAAGTAGATGCAGATGACCATGTGCGTGTAAAATTAGGTCCTGAGTTTGGAGAAGAAGGAGATTTGTTGGTATTGTCAGAACAGGACCCGGTATTAAATGTGGCATGGTTTTTATATGAGTTGATTGTTCTTTCCATACCGATTAAGCATGTTCATCCGGCAGGAGGATGTAATAAGGAGATGGCGGCAAAACTCTATGAGCACATGGCTGTCAGTACAGACGAACTGGACGACCAGGAGGAAGATTAGCCGGACAACCCCGTGAGGGGCAGTCTGAAAGAAATAATAAAATATTAGTGGTGCGATAAAAGCCACCTCACTGTAGTTAAACGATTAATTTTTAATCAAATATAAGCGTTCATTGA
>CALUKG010000153.1 GCA_944321155.1 uncultured Bacteroidales bacterium
GCTGCTTGAAGAATTTCCATACCTCTCATAATGAAAAAGAGGGCGTGTCAAATATTTCTCAATTTGATACACCCTCCTTTGGAAGTTAAAATCGGTTGAGCGGGATGTGGGTAAATGGTGATATTTTTTTGTCATCTCTCCCGATTTTCTAACATGTATTTTTTATGTTAGGGTTGCTGTTTTATTTTGGATTTGTTCCAATAGAGGTAAAGCGATTTGTCTGCCTGCTCTTCGTCCTGCTGTATAAAGAAGAGCGGCAATTGCTTGTTCCATTGCTGATAGGTGGCGTTGTTGGTCGTGTCCTCCACAAATTGTAGGATGTTGTCCGACCAGCCTAACCAATTGTACCTGTCTTTCCAAAAATCGCCCCGGAAGGTTTTGTATTGTGTGGAGCGTCCCACATGATTGTTGTGGAGGTCCATAACCATGTCGCAAGGGGCATTGGTACGGATGTTTTCCCAATAGATGTCCATCACTAGCCATGCCAGTGCTTCGGTTGTATAACGTTTGAGCATGGTGTTGACAAACAAATGTTTGAAGGCATCGCCCCGCATGCCGTCACTGGTTTGGCCGGGGTAATAGTATTCTGATACGTATTCAGCTCTGGCTTTGCTTTGCATGATGCGGTAGAATACGTTTGTGCCTATGCCGGAGAGGAGTAGGGAAACCGTCCACCGTTCTTGCAGGAAAAAGGGGAGCGTGTCGGAAACCAGCCGTTTGTCAAGGTTCCAGGCCGAATCTTTGATGGTGATGTGTTTCATTTGTTTGAGTGTGATAAATGAACTGTCGTCAGCCAAGGAATTGAGTTCCCGATAGAGTTTCTCCTCAGCAGCGGTCATGTTCATGAATGCTACTTCGTCGCTGTCAGAAACGAAAGTGTGAAAACGGTCTTCCAACTGTGTGGCGGATGAAGCGGGCATTTCCAACTGTGGCAGTTCAATCTGCTTTTTCCTTTTGGGTGGGATGGCTTTTTGTGCGATGACATTGGTCTTGTGCAGCAGTCCTTTGTAGGCCTTTTCCGGATAGAGCTGAATCAGCCTTTGTTCCATGTATTGTTCAAGTGGCATGCTGTCGTGACGTATGATTTCACTTTGTGGCATGTTGAATTTGGCCTTGGTGGAGTCGTGGATACTTTCGTATTCGCGTGCCAATACATAGAGCACTTCGGCAGGAAAGGCCGGTATCTGTGTGGTGTCCGCCTGCTGCACGATGGTCGGTTGCTGTTGTGGCGCCTCAACGACCGCTTTCTTTATTTTGCAGCCGGTGGCCAACAACATCAGGCATAAAAATAGGATTTTACTATAGTTATATTTCATTCGCAGTGATTATATGATGTTTATCCTAATGTGATGTTCCATTTCTTGAGTAGCGCATCCAGTATTTCCATGATTTGTATGGTTTCCTGATGAGGCATAAAGGGTGATTCGGTCCAACCTTTACTGATGGCCTCTTGGGCAGCCATTATCTGGTATTCAAAACCTGTAATCTGTGGTGGACAGTGATAACGTGCCTTTTCCGTATGGTTCTTGTCATAGACAATGGCCTGCTGTGGATTGTTAATGTTGTCTATAACCATATAACCTTCTGTACCAGAGATAATGTCTTGTCGGTCGTTGGCACATTGGACGCTGGTTTGCATGGCAGCCATTTTTCCGTCGGCATAGCAAAAAAGGATGTTGTTTTGCAGGTCCACTCCCGTTTCCCCTTTGATGCAGGCAGAGGTGATGCGTTGGATGTCTGTTCCGAATACCATGCGGGCAAAGTTGATGGGATAAACACCCAAGTCAAATAGGGCGCCTCCACACAGTTCCGGCTGGCGGATACGTTCTTTGTCTTCAATTGCATAAGCAAGACTGGCGGTCAGCATGTAGGGAGTGCCAATGATGCCGCTGTGTGCCAGCTCGGCAATGGTTTGTGAGAACGGCATGTAGCGTGTCCAGATGGCTTCTGCCAGGTAGCATTTGTTTTCTTGGGCCAGTCGGCATAGGTCGGCAGCCTGTTGCGCATTGGCAGTGAAGGTTTTCTCGCAAAGTACATTCTTGCCTTTGAGCAGACACATGCGTGCTTGTTCGTAGTGTAGTGCATGAGGTGTGGCTATATAGATAAGGTCCACTTCCGGGTCGTCAGCCAATTCTTCGTATGAACCGTAGGCTTTTTCCATGTTCCATTCTCGTGTAAACGCCAGTGCCCGTTTGTAATCACGTGCTGCAATGGCATAGGCCTGCATATTGTCCATTTTTGAGAGCGTGAGCGCCATTTTATTGGCGATATGTCCAGCTCCAATGATTCCAATTTTCATATCGTGTTGTTTTGTTGTTGTCTGACAATGTAAGATTTGTCCCGCGGAGGGATAAAGGCAGTTGGGGTAGGCTGCCTGTTTAATGGAGCAAAGATAGTGAAAGGCGAGTGGAGAAGCAAATGGGAAACAAAGTTTCACAATTTGATTATCCCGAGCTGCCTCCTATCTTCTAAAAAGATAGTGAAAGGCGAGTGGGAAAACATCGTTTTACAATAGGAAGGCTGGTGCATTTTGCGTATCTGGGTATGGTTTGATGCTTTGTTTTGTCAGCATTATGTAGGTTTGGCAAAGAATTTGCAGTAGTTTATTTGTTTGCATGAAATAATGTATGCAAGCTTTAAATATTAACTTCTAAAAGACAAATGATTATGAGAAACCTTTTGATTATTTTTGCGGTGAGCCTATTCTCGTTGACTGCTTGTGCTTATGAGAAACCCATTGAAGTGAATCAGTTGCCTGCTGCTGCGACTGAATTTGTCAAGACATATTTTGCTGATGCTACAGTAGCTTTGGCTAAAGAAGAAATGGATGACTTGGTGAAGAGTTATGAAGTGATGTTTAACAACGGCGGTAAAGTGGAGTTCCGTTCAAATGGTGAATGGAAATCGGTTGAATATCCTATGGGTTTGCCGGCAGGCATTGTTCCGGCTCAGATTATGGATTATGTAACCAAAACGTATCCGGCACAAAAAGTGTTGAAGATTGACAGAGACCGTCGTGACTATGAAATTGAGTTGGACAACCGCTTGGATTTGAAGTTCAACTTGCAATTCCAATTGATTGACATTGATGACTAATGCATAAATACCTACATTTAGGTATTGTGTGGTTCTTGAACCTGGTTTATCTTTGCGGTGTGTTAATGATAAGACTACCACAAGTTTCAGGTTAAGAATTAATTAGTGAAAAATAGCGGGCTTGGGAGAGTCCGCTTTTTTTGTGTATGTCATTCTTTATTCCGAATTTTGCAGCCTTAATCAATCAAAGGAATATGGTTTATTTGCAGTTGTTCATTGCATTCTTCAAGATAGGTCTTTTCGGCTTTGGTGGCGGTTATGCCATTTTGTCGCTGATACAGCATGAGATAGAACGTTATGGTTGGATGTCGCAGCAGGAATTTACCGATATTATCGCCATTTCACAGATGACACCGGGGCCTATAGGTATCAATAGTGCCACTTACGTGGGTTATACGGCTTCGGGTTCAGTATTGGGGTCGGTGGTGGCCACTTTTGCCATTGTATTGCCTTCGTTTATTATTATGCTGATATTGTGCAAACTGTATCTGCGTTTGCGTGGTAATATCTATATAGAAGGCGCATTCGTGGGCTTGCGTCCTGTGGTGGTTGGTTTGATTGGTGCTGCTGCTTTGTTGCTGATGAACAAGGAGAACTTCATCGATTACAAGAGTTTCCTGCTTTTTGGCGGCGTGCTAGTCGGGTCTTACTTTAAAGTACACCCTATTTTGCTGATTATTGCTGCCGGTATTGCAGGTCTGTTCCTGTATTCGTGATGCCTATTCAAAATCGCTGACGTCGAAAATGGACGGTGATTGGTCGATGAGTTTCTGAATGGCAATATCCGTTTCCGGAGTCAGTTCCTTTTCCCCTTTTCTGTAATAATAAATCAGTCCGTATGCCTCGCATTTCTTGAGCTTTTCATAGGGCTTGCACAGTGCATAATGTTCTTCCACCTGGTTCCAGATGTCGAGTATGATGTTGTCTGCCGTTTCGCGGAGCGCATTAAGCTCTTCCCAGTTGCGGTTGGCGGTTGACTGGTGTATTTTCTGTGTGGCCTGATATTCCTTGAACTGGTCGTAATGCACCTGTACATTGGCAATTCGGGGATTGTAAATGGGCAATCCGCCTTTTTGTGTTCTCTCCTTTTCGCCGTTGATGATGTTCTCGCCCCATTCAAGCAAGGCGGCGTCAGTCGACAAGTCGGGCACGTTGTGAATTTCCGTGTCCAACTTGTAGTATTCTTTCTGCTCTTTCTTGATTTCGCCTCTAATGACAGCCAGGTTAAGCACTTGTATGAAATGCGAGATGTACATACGTGCATTGGAAACAATGTGCCGGTATTGTTTGGCTGCGTTTACACGGTTTTCCACCGTTTGGTGGTATTGGCACAGCTTACTTTCAA
>CALUKG010000154.1 GCA_944321155.1 uncultured Bacteroidales bacterium
CCTCAAAAAACCGTATCGGAAACAGCGGGCGGTGCACCTTCGTCCTGTAGAGCTGTTGCAAAATACGGTAGAAAGCCTTCAGGTCATCGGTCGAACAGGTTGCACGCCAGGATTCCCCTTGCGCATACGCCCTTTTTATTTGCCGGCGTTTGGGTTCATCCATACGATTCATCACCTCCTCCCTGCTCCCTATGGGCACATGGATGTCATAATGCGGTTGGTAGTGAAAACCCTCCTCCGCCATTGGCTTTTTAAAGGCAGCGTAATCCAGAAAATTCCTGATTTCAATATAGATAACCCTCTTTCCCAAGAGTTTCCGCAGTTCTTGCAACAAGCAGTTCAGATGTTCCCCTTTCGCCTCACGGCGGAGCAACACCCCACCCTGAGCCACCGCCCTGCGCGAAAAATAGGCCTTCAGCGGATTCCCGTCCGCCAGCACATACCCGCACAGCAGCACCATCGGCACATGCTGTTCACAAACCGCTAAGCAAAAAGGCTGCAGTTCCTCTTGTGTACAAAGAAAATCATAATAATCAGGCGTCTGAAAATAGTTGGCATAGTCCGAATGCAGAAGCAAATCGTTCCAGTCCTCACGGTTGATATGTTGGCATACTTCCATGCGATAAACCGGCTTAATGGGAACGTGCCTTTTTAAACAAGATGGTATAGACAATCCTCCACAGGTAGCTCATGTCCGTCTTCCACACGCCATCTTTCTGACAGGCTCGCAGATATTTCATTTCCGAAGCCTGCACCTCTTCCAGTGTTTTCGGCATATCCACATAGAAAGGCGGCAGAAGTCCCGGCAGAAATTGCGTACGTAGCTCCTGCAGCTCCTTCGCATAAAGGCCAAAATACTGTTTGGACAGCGGCCGTACACCCACCAGTTTCATTTCCCCTTTCATCAGATTGATAATCATGGGCAGTTCGTCTATCCAATACTTCCGCATAAACGCCCCCAAGGTGCTGATGCGCATATCGTTGGCAAATTTTCCGCCCTCCTGCAAATGGTTTTTCTCGTAGATATATCCCTGAAGAAATTCCGCATAGGGATGCATGGTCCGCATCTTATAGACATTGATTATCTTGCCATCCTTTCCAATGCGTGGCAGTTTGATAAACGGTCCATATCTTCTGGAGTGTTGCGGTTCCGGTTGTTTCACCCTATGTGCCAGCACAAAAGTTTCATGTCCGCACAGTTGCACATCATCCACCGCAAATCCGCAGAAATAAAGTCGTCCGAGCACTTCCGTCAAAGTAAGCACCCGTTTCTTTCCATTGGTAATATCGAAATAGAGTCGGTGTGTCAGAAAAAGTTTCGGCAAAACACGCCTCACCACAAAAAACACCACATAGACACACCAATTGATGCCTTTTGGAAAGCGTTTCAATATATCCCGCTTCTGTTGCGAGCGTGATGTAAAGCGGCACACCAGCTTTCCATTGTCTGGCAGATGTTCATTGACCGTACAGAAAAAATGGTTGATGCCCCTCAGGTCATTCAGTTTGCAAAGGTTCACAAAACAGTCCACCGTAAAGGGTTCCATTTGGTCAATGGTGCTCTGAGGTTCCTTGAAAATACATTTGGTGCTTGTCCATGGCAACGCCACATGCTGTTTCAGCCATTCCATAGCATTCTGTCCCACTACCGCTGTCACCGCTTTTTCGAGCACTTCCCCCTTTTGCGTGTCCAGTTGTTGGGGCGGTTGTTTCAGTTGCACCGGCTCTCGGCTGTCATACACCGTTGTCTCTTCCTCCGCATTGGAAGCATATCGGTAAGCATAATAAACGGAAATATATATCCAGATACCCAGTCCCACCAATGCCGCACTGAATGCGAACACCTGTCGTGAATAGTGCATATATTCCCCCACTCCATATCCGATAAGCGCCGTAATAAGCGCCAGCGTCAACACCCTGGTAATGGAAGATTTATAGGATACATGTTTCAATAAAACCAGATAGCGTTTCGACAGAAAGCTCATTCCCGTCCACATCACCCACATGCCCATCATGATATAGATATACTCCTCCACCGCCGATTTGTCAGCCAATATACGCCACCACCATACCAATAGAATCACAATGGCCCATACAATCGTATCACAAATAAGCAGTTTGTAGTTAAATTTCCAATCTTTTTTCATAGGCGTCCACAACAATCCTTTTTTAGGTATCTGAACTAACTGCAAAGATATAGAAAGATAAGCAAGGTAACAAATTTACTGTAAGACAAATCAAAATTAATTTTATGCGTATTTCACACATCATCTCTGCTTTGTTATCCTGTTCTATGATAATGCAATAATGATAAAATAAAATTATAGCGGTTATTTTATTCACATATTTCCTATATTTCCGCTTATGGATTCTGTATGACGTAAGATGGAGAGCAATAAAATAAAAACATATCATTCATGCATGAAAAAAAAATAATCACTATCTTTGTCCACGATTAAATATCATTCGTAATCAATATTTCCGAGTAAGAACTAATCATAACAATTAACTATGAGTCACAGCAAGCAATAATGAGTGATATTATAAAACATATCTATAGAATGACTCATATTGAGAATATCCCACATATTTTGCAATATGGTATTACTCATCATCATTCTCCCAATGCTAATTCTCATTATCGATCCATTGGTGACAGGAGTTTGATAGATTTCCGCGCAAATAAAGAAATTAACATTGGATCCGAATGTATTGTTTTGGGAGATTATATTCCATTTTATTTTGGAATAAGAATGCCTATGCTATATGTAATTCAGCAGGGGGGGAATTGCGTACCTCAAGCTACAAAAGCAGAAGAAATTGTATATGTAGTTGTATCATTAGCAAAAATCATTGAAGACGAAAAAATAACCTACTATTTCACTGATGGACATGCCACTGACTCTTTTACAAACTTCTATACAAGGCAAGACATCAGCCATTTACAGGAAAAACTGGATATACAAGCTATAACATCCAGAATATGGAGCGGTGAAAATATTGACCGCGACCTTAAGCGCAGAAAACAAGCCGAATTCCTTGTGAAAAACGACATTCCTCCTGAATATATAATAGGTTATGTCTGCTACAATCAATCATCAAAAGAGCGCATGATTAATTGGAAAATTCCGGAAAATATAATTAAAGTATTCCCCCAGGCTTATTATTGATATATGATATATTTTATAGTAGGAAACATATTTGACTCAACAGCCATGGCACTGGTCAATACCGTCAATCTCATGGGAGTGATGGGTAAAGGCGTTGCTTTACAATTTAAGGAGAACTTTCCCGATAATTATAAAGCATACAAAGCTGCATGCAAAGACAAAAGCATTTCTATAGGTAAATTACTGGTACACAAGGAACAAAATATTATGGGGGAAAAGATAATAATTAATTTTCCCACAAAAACAGACTGGAGAAAACCATCTGAATATATCTATATTGAAAAAGGGTTGGATGACTTAGTACGTATCATATCCCAATACAACATCACAAGTATAGCCATTCCACCTTTAGGATCAGGCAACGGAGGTTTAATTTGGGAGAGAGTAAAAAGTATGATTCAAGCAAAACTCTCTTCTTGTGATATCGACATTTACATATACGAACCTACAGTCCAAATAACTGAACACATGAAATCCGAGCGTGTCAAACTTACAGAAGCGAGGGCTTTGTTATTATACATGCTGTTTGATTTGGTTAAGCATGGAGAATATGCTTCTGAGTTTTCAAGTGAGAAAGTATGTTACTTTCTACAAAAATTCGGAGCAAAAGACATTTTCAAATTATCTTTTTCTCCTCATTATTACGGTCCCTATTCAGGAAAAGTGCGTTATGTATTAAATGCTCTTAATGGGAGTTACATCATGGGATACAGTGACATGAACCGCAAACCATTTGAATCCATCTTTCTAATTTCCGACACTTACAATGAGATTGAAGCAATTGTTAGACAAAGTAAGAATCTACAGGAAACAGCTAATCGAACGACAACATTTTTAGAAGGCTTTTACTCTGATTTCGGTTTAGAGCTACTCTCTTCTGTTGATTATATTATGTCTGTACATGGTACAAATATATCTAACGAAGAAATTTACAAACATATAGCAAAATGGAGTCACAGAAAGGCTCAAATCTTTGCCAAAATAGAATATATAGATAAAGCGAGAAAACACATACTGTCTAATAGGCATCTTTATCCATTATAATTACAATCGTCCTCCCGCACTCCGATGCGGAACCCAGTAGCACAGGACTCCAGCATCCGTCTCAAACGCAAATGCACAGGACTAAAGCGCCGCCGTTCATGTCCTCCCGCACTCCGATGCGGGAACCAGTAGCATAGGACTCCAGCGTCCGTCTCAATCGCAAATGCACAGGACTAAAGCGCCG
>CALUKG010000155.1 GCA_944321155.1 uncultured Bacteroidales bacterium
CTGATGGCAAGGCACCAGAAAATTGCAAAACTCTTTGATGAAAATTTTTGGGTGACACGATGACGAAGTCAGGAAAGGGAATGTGTCGTGATACATTCCCTTTTTTATGTATCTACTTTTCTCGTTATGTTAAGCAGGATTGATTGAAGAGGGGATGAGGGGCAGGCTGTGGCGAGAGTAATAGCCTGATTTGCGGAAAAATAATGTGTCTATTTCTTTGATACTCGAACAAAAAGCTGTATCTTCGTGCGCTCAAACATTTCTTTCAAAGAATAATAAATTAAAAACAATAGAGAAAAATGGCAATATTACAAAAGATTAGAAACCAAAGCGTATTGCTTTTAGTGGTTGTAGGTTTGGCTTTGTTGGCATTCCTGATTGGTGACTTCCTTAATTCCGGTGCAACTTACTTTAATAAGTCACGTGAAAATGTAGCTGAGATAAATGGCGAAGGTATTCATTTCACAGAATATCAATCAGCTATCAACCAGATGACTGAAGTATATAAAATTGAATCTGGTGTACAGTCTTTGGATGAGAACCTTACAAATCAGATAAGAAGATCTGTATGGGAGTCTTTGGTAAATGAAAAACTGTTGAATGCTGAAGCTGAAAAGTTGGGTCTTACTGTGACTACAGAAGAATTGTCTGACCGCTTGATTGGCAATAATATCCACCCGCTGATTATGCAGCGTCGTGCATTTGTTGACGAAAATGGCATGTTCAGCCGCAATGTTTTGTTGAACTTCGTTTCTGTTGTCAATTCTGATGATGCTGAAAACAATGAACAAATTTACCAATTGAGACAATATTGGTTGTTCTGGGAAAATGCTGTTCGTACCAGCATTCTCC
Organism: uncultured Bacteroidales bacterium; assembly: GCA_944321155.1. Classification (GTDB taxonomy): domain Bacteria; phylum Bacteroidota; class Bacteroidia; order Bacteroidales; family Paludibacteraceae; genus Gallipaludibacter. The sequence goes on from CALUKG010000155.1 coordinate 853, forward strand.
AAGAAAAATATCTGGCTTTGCTGGATGATGCAATCAGTGCCAATGCTGTTGATGCCAAGTTGAACTTCGAGGGACGCAAGGAGAACATAGCAGCTTCTTATGTTATGCAGCCTTACTACGCATTGAGCGATTCATTGTTTACCGTAAGTGACAATGAAGTAAAGAAACTTTATAATGAACGTAAGGAACAATATAAGCAAGAACCTTACAGAAATATATTGTATGCTACCTTTGAAATCGTTCCTTCTCAAGACGACTTTGATCAGGCAAAGGCAGAATGCGACAATATGTATGAAGAATTCTGCACTTCTGAAGATGTGATTAGCTTGGTAAACAGAAGCTCAGATGTACCTTACACTGGATATTATTATTCAGAAGCTACTGTTCCTGCTGAATTGAAGGATTTTGCCTTCAGTAATGCAGTAAATGCAGTGACTCCGGTTATGTTTGACGGAAAGAAATATACGATGGCACGTATTCTTGAAACAGGTATTCAAATGCCTGATTCTGTGAAATTGCGCCACATCTATTTACAGAATAGTACACAGGCTTTTGCTGATAGCTTGGAAACAGTATTGGAGGCTGGTGCTGATTTTGCTGAATTGGCAGCTAAATATTCTGCAGTAGCCCAAACAGCTCAAAATGGTGGAGAGATTGGTTGGGTTTCACAGGCAACTATTCCTGAAGAGGTGTTTACTCCTGCATTTACTAAAAATGCAAATGAAATATTTGTATTGGGAAGCGGTTCTGAATATCAGATTTTCCAAATTATGGAAAAGAGTCCTGCTACTCCAAAAGTAAGATTGGCTATTTATCAACATGAGGTTGTTCCAAGCAGCCGTACTCAAAGCAATCTTTACAATGAAGCAAAACAGTTCATTGTGGAAAATGATTCTTATGAGAAGTTTGAGGCAGCTGCCAAGGAAAAAGCAATGGCTCTTCAATCTGGCTACAACTTGCACAAAAACGATGAAAAGGTTGGACAGTTGGAACAATCAAGACCTCTTGTTCGCTGGGCATTTGAAGCAAAAGAAGGTGCTGTTTCTGATGTGTTTGAATGTGGCGACTATTTTGTAGTGGCAACTCTTGTTAAAGCAAGCGATAGTGAATACAGACCAATAGAAGATGTTGCTGCTGAATTGAGAATTGAGTTGAGAAACGATAAGAAAGCAGAACAACTGAAGACTCAGTTGGCAGGAAAGAGCCTGGAACAGGTGGCTCAAACTACAAGTTCTGACATTAAAACAGCAGAAGCTGTCAACATGGCTAGCTACCGCTTTGGCAGTGCAGGAATGGAACCATATGTAATTGGTGCTACTACTGCATTGAAGGCTGGCGAGACATCAGCTCCGCTTAAAGGTAACATGGGTGTTTATGTTGTAAGAGTTGATAGCGTATCCGCTGTGATTTCTACTTATGACGAAGCATCAGAAATTATGCAGATGAATATGCGTATGTCCTATTCATTCCCATACATGGTAATGCAAAATTTGCGCGAAGATGCAGAAGTAGAAGACAATCGTTTTAACTTCTATTAATCGGATAGAACGTCATAAATAAAACAAAGCTCCCCACTTCAATAACGAGGTGGGGAGCTTTGTTTTTAGTAAAAACAGAAAGGATTGTTAGAACGGTTCCCTGTAATTGCATCCTTCTTTCCAACGACTACAACCATATGCTGTTTTGCCTCTAATGACTTTTCCTTTACGGCAGATAGGACATTGTGCACCAGACTTGTCCGATTTTACTTGCAGAACCAAATCGCGTACCATCTGTTTGAGTTCTCCGAGAAAGTCTATGGCTGTGTATTTTCCTTTCTCAATTTCACGCAGTTTACGTTCCCAGATACCCGTTAGTTCTACAGATTTGAGTAAATCGGAAGTAATAGTGGCAATCAGGTCGATGCCGGTATCTGTGGCATACAGGTTTTTCTTTTCTTTTCTGATGTAGTTGCGCTTGAAGAGCGTTTCAATGATGGCTGCCCGCGTACTGGGGCGGCCAATGCCATTCTCTTTCAAGGCATCACGTAAATCTTCATTTTCCGCAAATTTGCCGGCTGTTTCCATTGCCCGGAGCAGTGTGGCTTCAGTATAGGGTTTGGGCGGTGTGGTCTGCTTGGCCAATAAACTGGGTTCGTGTGGCCCGCTTTCGCTCACGACAAATAGTGGCAAGGTTTTTTCCTCTTCTTCTTTGTCATCATTATCGGTTGGGCCGGTCATGAACACGGTTTTCCATCCTGGTGACAGAATCTGTTTACCGCTCGTCTTGAATGGCACGTCTGCCGCTGTTCCCAAAACAGTGGTGGTTGCTATTTTTGCCTCAGGATAAAAGTTGGCAATAAATCGGCGTGCAACCAGGTCAAACACTTTGCGTTCCTGTTCGCTCAAGGCTTTGGGCAACTCACCGGTAGGTATGATAGCATGGTGGTCCGTTACTTTTTTGTTGTCAAATACCTTTTTGCTTTTGGGAAGTTTTACTTTGTTGAGCGGTTCTATTAAATGAGGATACAATGATTGGATACCCTTGAGGATGGTTGGAACCTTCGGGTATATATCATCACTCAGATAGGTCGTGTCGACGCGTGGATAGGTAGTGACCCGTTTTTCATACAAACTTTGTATGATTTTAAGTGTATCATCTGCTGAATAGGCAAATCTCTTGTTACATTCCACCTGTAATGAAGTCAAGTCAAATAGACGTGGCGCATTTTCCGTACCTTTCTTTTCTTCTACAGAGGTGATGTAAAATGGTGCCTCCTGTATTTTGGCAGCATATGATTTGGCTTCCTCTTCATTAGAGAAACGTCCTTGTGAGGCGGAAAAGGTGGTGTTGCGATATAATGTTTTGATTTCCCAATAAGGCTCAGGTTTGAATTGTTCAATTTCTTGTTGTCGTTTGACAATAAGTGCCAGTGTTGGTGTTTGTACCCGTCCTATGGATAAAATCTGTTGCCGCTGGGCATAGCGTAGTGTATAGGCGCGTGTTGCGTTCATACCTAAAAGCCAATCACCGATAGCACGCATCAGGCCTGCCTCATATAGCAGCTTATACTCATCTTGCCCTTTTAGTTTGGCAAAACCTTCTTTGATGGCTTCTGTCGTAAGGGATGAAATCCAAAGGCGTTTGACAGGGCACTTGCATTGGGCTTTTTGCAAAACCCAGCGCTGGATAAGCTCACCTTCTTGTCCGGCATCACCACAGTTGATGACTTCATCTGCATTGGTCACTAATTCCTTGATGATATTGAATTGTTTCTGTACGCCGGCATCATCCATTACCTTTATGCTAAACCGCTCAGGAATCATAGGTAAGGAACTCAGTGTCCATTGCTTCCAGGTGGCTGTATATTCGTGAGGTTCGTAAAGGCCGCATAAATGTCCGAATACCCAGGTAACCTGATACCCGTTTCCTTCTATATATCCCTCTTTGCGGGTACGGGCACCCAAGACATCGGCAATGTCTCTCGCTACAGATGGTTTTTCGGCAATACAGACAATCATAAATAGGACTCAAATTATTTTGGGGACGCAAAATTACTAAAAAAG
>CALUKG010000156.1 GCA_944321155.1 uncultured Bacteroidales bacterium
CCGGAGTCAAATATCTGATGTCTTGTTGATTTGCTGCCATGTCCTATTCCTCCTTATTTTCAGCTTTAGCTGCTTTTAAATGTTTTCTCTTTTCTGCATATTCATATGCATATTTGTCCAAGCGGAACGTCAAGAAACGCAAAACACGTTCGTCACGACGATAGCTTGTTTCCAATGTTTCAATCAACGATGGTTCTGCATCAAATTGAAGCAATACATAAAAACCGGTTGATTTTTTCTGGATGGAATACGCCAGTTTACGCAAACCCCACAGCTCTTCGTTTACAATGGTAGCGCCATTGTCTGTCAAAAGAGCTTTAAATTTCTCTACCGCTTCCTTCATCTGAACGTCAGACAAAACGGGAGTCAAAATGAAAGCGGTTTCATAATGATTTAACATACTGAAATTTAGCTTTTTTGGTTGTTAATAAAATGATTGTATAAATTGTGGGCGCAAAGATACGGATTTTCTGCAATATACGCAAGAGATAAAGGAAAATCTCATGGATGTGTTTTTCTGTTACATTCCACCTCATTGCTTGCACTTCTTGGTGTTACATAAAAAAGTCATATCTTTGTGCTTTGGTATAAAAATACAAGGTTCATGTCCGATTCTGATAAAGATAATGTGGGTAAAAAGAAATGGCAGAGGCGTTTTCCTGCTGTTTCCCTTAAGAGTGTTGTGCTGTTTTTTTTGTTGGTGTTTGTTGTTTACTTTATTTTCTTTGATGAGCATAACCTTATTTCTCGTTTTAGAAACAAGCACAAGATAGAAGTGCTGACCAAGGAAATCGAACATTATAGGAAAGAAACAGAAACGAATCGGCAAAAGATGAATGAACTGAAATCCAATAATCGTAATCTGGAGAAATTTGCCCGTGAACAGTATTATATGAAGCGTGCAAATGAAGATGTATATATTATAAAGGAATAAGAATGAAATATACGAAAATCCTCATAATTGTTGGCGGCATATTGTTGTTGGTTGGTTCGCTTGCCCACTGCTTTACATATATTTGGGCGCCTTATGTGTTTGCAGCAGGTGCCGTCTTTATGGTGGTGCACTCTTTTCTGATGGCTCAAGACCTCAGGCAGAAAGACAATCGGACGATGCGCTTGGGACGGATTGGTTTTATGTCAACGCTTATGTTGCTCTTGGCTGCCTATTGCATGTTTGTTCATTCAACCTCTTGGGTGGTTTTTCTGTTGATTTATGTGCTGATTTCACTATTTGTCTCGTTTCGTATGCCCAATGAATAGATAGAAACGGCAGAACATAGTCAAATTGCTAAATTGCGTTTTGCCTTTGTTCCTGCTGTCGTCTTTCGTTGTCTTTTCCTGAGCAAGGAGGCCTCTCGGCTCTGTCAATGCCGAAAACTTTGTTTTCACTTTGCCATTGCGCTTGCCTTTCACTATCTTTGCACATTATTTTATCTTTTGATTTTGATTATGTTGAAGACATTGTTAACACGTACATTGAGCGGTGCCGTTTTCGTTGCGTTGGTATTAGGCTCATTGATTGTTTCTCCATATGCATTTGCCGTGTTGTTCGCGTGCTTTACAGCAATAGGCCTCTATGAATTCTATCATGAGTCTGCCAAAGCTGAAAAGTTTTCTTTCTTGATGTTTCCAAGCATTCTGGCGGGCGTTGTGCTGTTTGTGGCAGCATTTTTGAAGGCCAGTGGTTTCTCTTCTTTCCCTTGTTTCGCTGTTTACGTGCTTTTTGTATTGTGCGTTTTGTTTGCGGAACTCTTCCGGAAAAAGGAGACTCCTGTCCATAACATGGCATTTTTCATCATGGGACAGGCTTACGTGGCTTTACCTTTGTCTCTGCTTAATTTCATCGTTTTTCATCCCTCCTGGCAGCCTGCATGGCTTGTAATTCTTTTTGTAACCATTTGGATGAACGACTCATGGGCTTATCTGTTCGGCGTAACTTTGGGCAAACATCGTATGTTCCCGCGTGTCTCCCCTAAAAAGTCATGGGAAGGTTTTGTGGGTGGAGCAGCTATGTCATTGCTTACAGGATGGCTTTGCTATAAATATGCGGCTTTGGTTTTCCCTGAATTTTCTCAGGTTTCGCTCGATTTGTGGCAATGGTTGCTCTTTGCGGAAATAGTGGTGGTAGCTGCCACATTGGGCGACTTGTTGGAGTCGCTCATCAAGCGCTCCTTTAATATCAAGGATTTCGGACGTATCATGCCGGGACACGGCGGTATTCTAGACCGTTTTGACAGTTTGTTGGCAGCTTCTGTGGCTGTATGGGCTTTTTTGCAGATACTTGCTTAGGCAGACAATAAAAAGCTTCGCTTTCCGTTTATCGGATAGGAGATTGTATGAAAAAGTTTGTATTTGTCTTTATATTATCAATAGGAGTTTTGTTGCCCATGAAAGCGCAAAACCTTCCTTATGCCGACCAGCGACCTTTCCATTTTGGTTTCTCATTGGGACTTAATTTTATGGATTTGGCTCTCACCCCCAGTATGTTGCCGTGTGGTCCCAACGGCGAGGTGTTGCAGGCACGTGTATCTTCGCTGATGCCTGGCTTTTCGGTGGGAGTAATCGGGGAAGCGCGTTTGAACCGTTATTTCAGCGTGCGTACACATCCTACTTTCCATTTTGGCCAACGCACCATCAGCTATAAACCTGACGGCTCTACCAAAGAAGACCCTGTTGCCTATAAGACGGATGTCATCTCCATGCCTATCATGGTGCCGTTCTATTTGAAATATACCGCAGAGCGTGAATGGAATGGCAGGCCTTATATTTTGCTGGGCGGTGGTGTCTCGTTTGATGTGGGACGCGACCGTGAACGCTATGTCATTCTTAATACCTTTGATTATTTCTTGGAAATCGGTGTGGGGTGTGAAATCTATTTTTCTTTCTTCAAACTGGCACCTGAACTGAAATTTGCGCTTGGATTTAACAATGTGTTGACTCCTCTCAGCAAGCGTCCGGAACTGAATGACCCTGCTGTGCATTTCTATACCAATGCCATTGACAGGCTCACTTCACGTTTGCTTACGCTTTCATTTAATTTCGAGTAGCTTTAAGCTATGCGACTATTCCAATAGAAACACGTATCCGCAAGCAGGTACGTATTGGTATGACCGTGCCAACTGGGGACCGGGGCTTCCGCTCAATGTTCAGTATTGGACCATTACGGACTTGCCTGAAGACGGCCGCTTGACCATAGACTTCAACTTGGAGCGCTTCAAATCGGAATATACCGCATTGAATGCAGAAGGATTGGCGCAATACATTATCCAAGTGGATGCCTTTGGTTTTGAAAAATAATTTGAACTTGTTTTCTTTCATTTTAAAGCTACGCTATGCGTGGCTTTTTTTTGTTTGAGAATATAAAAAAACTTAATAGACTAAAATGTAATATGGATGTAATAATAAAGTTTAACCCAAATCGGTCGTTAGAATATCCAATTTTCGTGGTCTTGATTGTAAGGCATTGAAAATGAATATATTGTAATCTTGATTTTCTAATGGCGGTCATTAGAAAAATGAGATTTTAAATCATTGTTTATCAGCGCATTACAATCAAGACCACAAATAATCAGCCTCTAATGACCGATTTGGGTTTAAGATAATTCCTATCTTTGTTTTTATCTATTGGATGTGATTTTATAATTAATTAATGATATGAAAGCGGCATTTTATTTACAGCGAATTATGGCTTCAAATAGTCTTATTATGGGCTATGCTTCAAGGCTTTTCAATCAAACTTCAGGGCGTTTTCTTAAAATGACTTTGCTTTTGATGGCTCTTTTGTTTTGCGGAAATGTGAGGGCGCAGGAAATAGCATACACTTTAAATTGCGAAAAAAATCAAGACAATTCAAATTATGCTACATATTATGATGTAACAATTAATGGTGTCGGGTGGAACGCACCTGGTAATCAGTCAATAGGAGAATATTGGAGAATTGGAGGAAAATCTCTTTCTAATGAAAATCGTACAATAACCTCGAAGAATTCAATACAGTCAGCGATTAGCAAAATTGTACTTACTCATAACGGAACCAGTAATACAACAATAAAGGTAAATTCGATTTCATTGATTGTTGCGTCTGATGCCTCATTCACTCAAATAATCGACCAAAAAGAACTTAATGATTTAAATATTACTACATCCAATGGAACTGTAGAAATTAGTCCGAGCACTTCTGCATGGTCAGCAAATAGCTATTATAAATTTATAATTAGTCGTCCCTTAAAAATATGTTTATTTGCTGGTATTCATTAATTTAACCAATAAAACTCTTTGATAAATCTG
>CALUKG010000157.1 GCA_944321155.1 uncultured Bacteroidales bacterium
AGGATTTCCATAATGGTTTGTGCGGCTTTCACAACATTGGTACCAGGACCAAAAATTGCAGCAACACCTGCCTTATACAAGAAATCATAATCCTGTGCTGGGATAACGCCACCGGCAATCACAATGATGTCTTCACGACCTAATTTTTTGAGTTCTTCAATTACTTGAGGAATCAAAGTTTTATGACCAGCAGCCAAAGAAGAAACGCCCAATACGTGTACGTCGTTTTCTACAGCTTGTTTTGCAGCTTCGGCTGGTGTTTGGAACAATGGTCCCATATCCACGTCAAAACCACAGTCAGCGTAACCTGTAGCTACTACTTTTGCACCACGGTCGTGTCCGTCCTGACCCATCTTGGCAATCATGATACGTGGTTGACGGCCTTCTTTCTTAGCGAAGTCGGCTGTCATCTGACAAACTTTCTTGAAGTCGTCACTGTTTTTGGTTTCTGAACTATACACTCCTGAAATGGTTCTAATGGTTGCTTTATAACGTCCTACTACTTTTTCGCAAGCATAAGAGATTTCTCCCAATGTTGCGCGTACGCGTGCAGCTTCTACAGCCAGTTCGAGCAAGTTGCCTTCACCAGTTTCAACACATTTGGTGATAGCGTCAAGTGCTTTCTGAACGTCTTCATTGTTACGGTTAGCTTTCAACTGTTGCAGACGTTCAATCTGTTGTTTACGAACTGCAGTGTTATCAACTTCGAGGATATCGATTGGGTCTTCGTGTTCCAGACGATATTCATTTACGCCGATAATTTTTTGTCTTCCAGAGTCAATACGAGCCTGAGTACGTGCAGCAGCTTCTTCGATACGCATTTTTGGAATGCCAGTTTCGATAGCAGCAGCCATACCACCCAATTTTTCAATTTCCTGGATATGAGCCCAAGCTTTTTCCATCAACTCATTGGTCAAGGCTTCTACATAATATGAACCTGCCCATGGGTCGATTTCCTTACATATCTTGGTTTCCTCTTGGATATAAATCTGAGTGTTACGTGCAATACGTGCAGAGAAGTCAGTTGGCAATGCAATAGCTTCATCCAAAGCATTGGTGTGGAGTGACTGAGTATGACCCAAAGCAGCACCCATAGCTTCGATACAAGTACGACCAACGTTGTTGAATGGGTCTTGCTCGGTAAGTGACCATCCTGAAGTCTGAGAGTGAGTACGCAATGCGAGAGATTTAGGATTCTTAGCTCCAAAGCTCTTCACAATCTTAGCCCACAACAGACGACCAGCACGCATCTTGGCAATTTCCATGAAGTGGTTCATACCAATAGCCCAGAAGAATGACAGACGTGGAGCAAATGTATCGATATCCATACCTGCATTAACACCAGCACGCAAATATTCCAAACCGTCGGCCAAAGTATATGCCAACTCAATATCAGCTGTCGCACCTGCTTCCTGCATGTGGTAACCAGAGATTGAGATTGAGTTGAACTTAGGCATGTTTTTGGAAGTATATTCGAAGATGTCGGCGATAATCTTCATAGAGAATTTAGGTGGGTAAATATAAGTATTACGCACCATGAATTCTTTCAAAATATCGTTTTGGATGGTACCAGCCATTTCTTCCAGCTTAGCACCTTGTTCCAAACCTGCATTGATGTAGAATGCCATGATAGGAAGTACAGCACCGTTCATGGTCATGGAAACTGACATTTTGTTCAAAGGAATACCATCGAACAAAACTTTCATATCTTCTACAGAGCAGATAGATACACCAGCTTTACCCACGTCACCAACCACACGTTCGTGGTCAGCATCGTATCCGCGGTGTGTAGCCAAGTCAAATGCTACAGAAAGACCTTTCTGACCTGAAGCCAAGTTACGGCGATAGAATGCATTTGATTCTTCAGCGGTTGAGAATCCAGCGTATTGACGAATAGTCCAAGGACGCATTGGATACATGCCGCTATATGGGCCTCTCAAGAAAGGAGGAAGACCAGCAGCATAACCGAGGTGTTGCAAACCTTCCAAATCTTTTTTGTCATATACAGACTTAACGGGAATCTGCTCCGGTGTCAACCAATCGGCTGCATTGTTGCCTTCTACTTTTGAAGCGGCAACTTGCTTGATATCAATATCTTTAAAATTAGGTTTCATTACTTCAAAAGTTTTTCGTTAAACATTTTCAATGTATCAAGAACATTCACTTTTACATGAATGAATTGGTCAATACCTTGTGCTTTCAAGTCTTCCATACATGCAGGAGCACCGGCAACTACCAAGATTTCGTTACCATCAGCTATAGCTGCTTTTGCTTTTGGAGCCAATTCTGCATATTCGTCGTCGCTAGAGCACAAAACAATGATATCAGCACCTTGCTTGCGCGCTTCCTTAACGCCATCTTCTACGGTTTCAAAGCCCAAGTTATCGATTACTTTATATCCTGCACAAGCAAAGAAGTTGCAAGAGAATTGGGCACGTGCCAAACGCATTGCCAAATTACCAATTGTCAACATGAATGCCTTAGGTTGTTTTGCAGCTGCTTCTGTTTGCAAGCGCAAGCATTCGAATTGTTCTGCCTCTCTCGTTGTTGGAAGCGTTTGCAAGCCAGTTTCAACAGAGCATCCACATTTGCAAGCCTTTTCTCCTTGTTGTTTTTCAATCTTAGATGCTGCCACTTCGTTGAAGTTAGGGAATTGGTTGGTTCCCAACAGGATTTCCTTACGAGAAGCAACGTCTTTCAAGCGCTTTTCAGAAGTGGCCTGCATAGTAGCCTGAACAGTTCCATTTTCTACAGATTTAAAGAATCCTCCATTATCTTCAACTTCCAAGAAGATTTTCCAAGCTTGTTCAGCCAATTGAGCTGTAAGGTTTTCCAAATAATAAGAACCTGCAGCCGGGTCAACCACTTTATTGAAGTGTGATTCTTCCAAAAGAAGCAATTGCTGGTTACGTGCAATTCTTTCAGAGAAGTCATCTGACTCTTTATATGTTACATCAAACGGAGAAACAGTCAGAGAATCTACTCCACCAAGCGTAGCACTCATTGCTTCTGTTTGCGTACGCAACATATTAACATGAGCATCAAATACTGTCAAATTGAAAGTTGATGTTTCAGCATGCATTTTGATTTTTGCATTTTCCTCTGCACATCCAAACGCTTTCAGTATTTCAGCCCACAACCAACGTGCAGCACGGAATTTTGCAATTTCCATGAAATAGTTACCGCCCACACCGAAATTAAATTTAATTGCAGCTGCAGCTTCGTTTGCATCTATTCCTGCATCTGTCAACATTTGCATGTATTGGCTACCCCAAGCCATTGCGTATGCCAGTTCTTGTGAGCAATAAGCACCCGCATTTGTAAGGCTCAATGAATTAACTGCAACTACAGTATAATTAGGTAACAACTTGCCTGCCTCATATACATTCTTAATAATTTCAGCAACTGCAGAAACTTGAAGCTGTTTGCCTTTTTTGAGCATTCTATTAATTGGGTCACAATTGATAGAACCACATACTTTATTCAAATCATATCCTTTTGCCTTGAAATAATCTGCCAGCAAATTAATCAATTCAACTGATTTACTAACACAAACCGTAAAGTTCAATTCAACGCATTCCGGATAGATGCCTTCCAAGAGGGTTTGGATATAGGCAGCTGATAATTCAGCCTTATTGAGCTTAAATCCAAGGGAATTTACACCTTTGTTGAGAACATCTAATGCCTTAGCATTGGCTTTAGCAGCATCTTTTGCGTCAATGTCTTGTCTAACCAACCAATTGTTATGCAATTTAGTGCCTCTGACATAAGGGAATTTACCTGGTGCAGAGTCTTTTGTTTGCAAACCTTCAATATCCTCCTGACGATAGAAAGGCATAACGTTAAAGCCTTCCGGAGTCCTCCAAACGAGCTTTTTATCAAAATCAGCTCCTTTGAGGTCGGCAATAATTTTATCCTTCCATTCTTGAGTAGAGATGGCGGGAAAATCTGCCAATAGATTTAATTTTTGTTCTGCCATAATATTATTTAGTTAGTAAAATGTGATGTAGCTAAGCTATGTGTTTTTCGACCAGTACAATAGTATTCTTATTTGTAGAATAGTTATGGTCGGGCAAAGGTAAACATTTTTTGTATAGTTGCAAAAATGTTAGGATTATTTTTTTGTAAAGCAATATGTTATGAAAATTTGAAGCTATGCTGAGACTTTTTATAGCATATGCCAGATCTGTATAAAACAAAATATCCTCCCGGAACATCTCCGGAAGGATACTGAAAAACGGCGGCTACCTACTCTCCC
>CALUKG010000158.1 GCA_944321155.1 uncultured Bacteroidales bacterium
CCGTATGACCTGACATTAAACCCGAAGGAAAAGTCGCTGGTCAGTTTGGAAATCCAGTTGTTTATCTGGCCGGTAACGGTAGAGCTGAGCAGTGAGTAGGCCTCATTCTGGCTCACGCTGGTGTTGCTGGCACGGATGTATTCCGGTGTGTAGAATTTGTTGAAGATAAGCAGATACAGAATCTGCCGATTCATCATTTCTTCCGTGTTGATGATGTTCCGCACTTGCTGTTTCAATGCTTCGTCACTGTTGGGCAAATCAATGTCAAACTGGATATTGGGGGATGTCAGTTGGCCGGTTAGGTTCAAGATACAGTTGACCGGTACGGTGGTCCGTTGGGTGGTAGCCTCAATCTGCACATCATCCATCAGGTCGCGCAAGGAAGCTGTCAGGCTATAGAGCGCCTTAATGTCAACGGTGGCAAAGAAGGGGTCGCCTGTCCATGTGATGCTGCTGCCTTGTGCTATTCTGAAGTTCTTGCGGAATACGTTTTGCAGCGTAAACTGGTAGTCTCCCGATTCAATGGTGTAAGTGCCCAAAAGTCTTACATCATCGCCGTTGGAGTCATAATTGATAGCCATGTTGCCATTGCCACGGGCCGTCAAGACATCGCCCGTTTTGGGGTCAATGATCAGTTGCAGGGTGGCGTTGGGGGTAACGTCAATGGCCAGACGCAGTTTTACGTGCGATTCTGCATTGCTTGGCTTTTGTGGGGTTGCCTTTTCTTCCGTCACTTCAATCTTGTGAGGGTCGAGGAAAGTGATGAAAGAGTTGTCAGTAGCAACGGCAGCCGAAGCCAATGAGATGTTGAAGATGGTATTGGGCTCGGTGCGTGCATTCACGTTAATGTTTGATTCGTATTCGTTGCCACTGATGGTGACATTGCCCGATGCATACACTTTTCCAAAGAAGAAATCATTGTCGGCCATGGTGGTGTTCATGGCCAGCAGATTGTTGCAGTTGATGCGTATTCTGTAAGTCAGGTCCTGGAAAGTGCCGTCGTGCTTTACTTGACCGTTGAGTGTGGCAGGATGTCCTTCCGCATCGGTCAAATTTATATTGTCGAGTAGAATGGCGGTGCGGGTCATGGTTATTGTGTCATTGAAATAGAAAGGTGTACCCAGCATGGATATTTTCATACTGCCGTTCTTGATGTATGCTTGTCCCTCAAAGTGAATATCGTTTTTTTGACTGAGCCTTCCATACATTCTGAGCTTTCCATATCCGTTGCCGGTCACGTTTTCGGCAAAGCTGTTCATGTATCGATTGAGCAACCCTACGCTAAATCCCCTGGCATCGTAATAAAACTCAATCGAGTCTTTTAGCGGTGCGATAGTTCCATTGACAATGGCTACGGTGTCGTTGTTTTGTGTGGAATGACCTTTGATGCGTATTTCCTGATTCTCTCTGTCCCAAAGGGCATTGGCATAGACATCGCCTACGGGCGCATCGTTAATCTGGCCGTTTTTCAGTAGGATATCTGCATTGAAAACAGGTTGTTTCAAGGTATTGTAGATATTGGCCACTCCAGTTGCGTCACCACCGAAGCTTACTTCCATTTCTCCAGGCAACATATTGATAATATAGCCTAAATCGATTTCCTTGAGCTGGATGCTCAGACTATCGTTATGGGTTCTCCCTATACGTCCGTCTACATGTAAAAGTTGTGTGTTGCTTTGGAAATCAAAATCTTGAATTTGAATGGTAGTGTCGGGCAAGAGGACAATGGGACCTGACGACAATTGCCAGATGGAGTCGGTCAGGATGATTTGTGTCGGCAGTATTTCCAGTTGTGCCTGAGGAATGTTTTCACCAGGTTGGAGTGTGAGCATGGCATTGAAAGTCCCTTTGTTTGCCGTGCTGTCAGAGTTGGACCAGTTGATACGGGTGCTGAGGGTATCTTGCTGTGCCGTAATATGTGTCATATAGGAAACCGTATGCGAACTGCCTTGTTGCATAAATAAAGCCAGTTGTGCATTTTTCTTGTTACCTTCCAGGCTTAGTGTGATGTTGTTCAGTTGAGCCTTGCCCCATGTGGCGTTGGGTATGCCCAAACGTACTACCAAATGATTTCCTTGATTGTTGAAATGTCCTTTGACCATGGATATATCGTTGAATGAGAATGGCAGTTCGAGTGCCTCGCTCAGTTGTCGTGTGCTGTACAGATAAACGCTGAATTCCATGGAATCTGCTCTCCGTAAGCTTTGCATTTCCTTAATTTGTTTTGGTGTAAATAAAGAGGGCAAATAGTTATATACTATATGCTGGAAGGTGCCGGGAAGTTCGCTGTATAGATACTTTCCTGCAAAATGTGCTTTCAGTATATCGGATTGTACCACTACTTTAGTCGTATTTTCTGTTGTGGTGGAAGATACGATGAAATTATTGATTGCTATATTTTTGTCGCCGTTGGTAAATAATAGGCTGTCCAGCAACATTTCTCCATTCAGGTTATCCAATGAATTTCCTGTCATGTTAACCGACAATTGGGCTTGAAGGTTGGCATTTTCATATTTGTCATATAATTTCAGCGCTTTTGGGTCAAAGCGGTCCAAGTCAAAATTGAAGTGGAAGATTGGTACCTTTTGGCTCAGGTCAATAATGCCGTTGAAATCAGCCATCAGGTTAGGGTCTTTGATGGAGAGTTGCCCGTCAAAACCTTTGTTGTTGAAATGACCGTTGGCTTTGATGTCTTTGTAGGCATATCCTTTCAAATCCAGTCGTTTGATGTTGCCGTCTATTTTTCCATGGAGAGGATGAATGGAATCTTGTTGCGCTGTTCCTCCAATAGAGAAAGAGATGTTGCCTATCTGATTGTTACCTAACAGCCGACCGAGTTTGAAGCGGGTAGTCTTGATATTGCCGCTGAAAGTGAGGTCGCTAAAATCTTGAGATGCCTTGAGTAATAAGTCCATGGACACATTGCCCAGCATCGTGTTAAGGGTACCGTAGGCAACCATGTTGTTGTAAAAGCCGGAAAAATAGCCTTTGTATTTCATTTTACCCAATTGAGCCATGGGGGAGGGCAGTGTAAAAGGTCTGTTGGTCATGTCGGATAAAAAGTCCTGCAAGGTACCTTTGGAAAAGGATAAGTCGCTGATTTCAGCATAGATGAAGGTTTGCGAAATATTGGGCAGACCATTAAACTGGGCTTGACCTCGTAGTACGGGCTGGTAATTATAATCCAGGGCAATATTGTCGATTTTCAGATTATGTAGCGTACCCTTTGCGTGGGCTTGTAGGGTTACGGTTCCGTTCATGTTTTTTATGGACGGATGCAGCGGAGCGATATCGCCCAGTGATATGTTCGACTGGTTCAAAGGTATGTTGATGGCCAAATCGCCAACCGTATTTCGGGTGATGCTGTCGTAGACAAATGTGACCGTATCCATGCTCAGGTAGCTGTTGGGCAGCTTGATACTCAGTTCGGGGAACATGGCGCTCTTGTGGTTGGCAATCAATTCCGACTGCATTTTTATCAGTTGCAACCCCGAGCGTTCCTTGAAACTCAGGTGATCTATTTGTGCGTTGAGCGAGTCGGGCGATAGGTGCTCCATGGCGACGATGGCTTCAATTTGCTCAATGTCGATATCATGAAGCGAGAACATGCCTGGTTCAGCCTGTGGATAACGCATGTCCCTTATCTTCAGGCGTGATGAAGCTATGGTCACATCTTTCACTTCCACTAAAGCATCAAATTTTGCATTAGGGTTGTTGAACAGACGATGGAAAAATGCAATATTTGTCATGCCGGCGGTGTCTGTTTCCATGAAAAAATAAGCGGAATCAAGGTCCAGTTGCTGAATAGTGAATCTTTTACTGAAAAATCCCCATAAGTCAAATTGGGCCTCAATGCTGTTTACGGATATCATCTTGTGACCGTGCTGGTCATCTATCTGCAAGTCGCTTATGGCCAACTTGTTGAAAAACTTATACTCCAATTTTCCTATGTGAATATCGGTTTGGAGATATTCCGACAGCTCTATAGTGGCCACTTGCGCTATAAGTGTCTGTATCTTCTTGTTGTGCAGGAAGATAGCTGTTGTCGCCAGCATGAAAAGAATCATGATGACAACCAGAAGCAATATTTGAAGCGCCTTCTTGATAGTTTAAAATGATATATTCAGGCAAAAGTAAGGAAAAAACTTGAAACTTTCCTACTATTTTGCTTGTTTGCATAGAACAAA
>CALUKG010000159.1 GCA_944321155.1 uncultured Bacteroidales bacterium
GAAAAATACAACTGAATATCTTTGAGAATTAAAAAAAAAGGAAGCCGACCTCAAATTTTACTTTTGGGTCGGCCTCTATGTGTAGTATGGGTGATTATTAAATAAATCTGACAGCTTCCAAATCTTTAGCAAAATTGTGAATGCAGTTTTGCATTTTTTCCACTGTTTGTTGTGATGGGCGGCGACGTCCAGTCAGATAATGGCTCAATTGTCGCTGATTAACTCCGGTAAGACGTGCCAACCCAGCAAGAGAAATAATGTTTGAATAATAGTTTAAGAATGATGCCATGTCGTATTTGAAAACAAATTCCGCTTCTTGGAATTCTTTTCCTTTGTTTTCAAACAATTTTTTCATGTCTTGATATCCGGATTTGAAGTCTTCAATTGCTTCGGCAGCTGTATTGCCTGTCCCAGTGATTAGATAATCCATTTCGTTGTCATCCATATAGATACTGAATGTACCATCAGATGCGCGTTCAATAATAGCATTAATTTTTTTCATTTCCGATATATATATAATTATTTTATAGGAACAGCGGGGAAGGGGATTAAATCCCCGCTGCCTTTTTAATAGCATTTAATGTCCCCTTGGCCACTTCCTGAGCTCCATGGTTGCTCATCCTGAAGTACATCCCCGTTTTGGGACTAAACCAAAGCGGGTGGCCGCTTTGTTGTTCTCCGGTGTCGTAACAACCGGATTTCTTTAGTAGTTTAGCTAGTTCATTATATTTCATTTTTTGTTTATTAATACACTGCAAAGATAATGATATTAATATTACTACCAAAGAAAAAGCGCATAAATGATAGTAGTTTTAATATCATTTAAGAATAGCAAAACCGATAGAGCGGTAAAAAAATGAATAGAAGAAAAAAGCGAGTATGAAAAAAGGGGTGTATCTCACGACAGACCCCTTGTGCAAATGAATAAATCAATTTTTATCACTATTGTCGTTGTACATACACAAATGTAAACTATTTTGCTGACATCAGCAAAATGATCAATTGATGAGAAAAAATTCTCCTTCCATGAGTGGTATGATGCCGTTGTTATCAACTTCAAAGGTAAGTTTGTTGCAGATGTAGGTTTTTCCCCGTATGACAAATTTTGCCCTTACATCAGGAATGCCATTCCGAAAGATAAACTGCTTTTTGTAGGTAACGGATTTGTCATATTGTATGGTGCGCTCGCTGATGTATTGGCCAATGGTTTGCTGGCCAGCAATCTTCTGCAAGGATAGGCTTTTTGTTCGGTTGGGGTTGGCATAGAACTGGCCTTGAGCTCTTAAAAACCAAAAATAAGCACTATCGTTTATGACGTAAGGCAACGGGAAATCAAAAACTGTTTTTGTAGCTCCTTCTCCAATTTCAAACTCAATACTTTGCAGCGCATAATCATCATAGATGGCCACATGGAATTTATCGGGCTTGAATTGGTCAGTACTGGATGAAGATTCAATAAATTCCATGATGTTTGCGTCTTCTTCCGCATCGTTCCTTTTAAGGCTCAATGCCTCATTAAGTTCAATACCTTCTACCATGGGATAGATCACTCCCTGGTCAGCTCCTAAAAGAGTAGCTTTTCCATCTTCAATTTTGAAAACATTTATAGGCGCAATGGTGTAATGGACAGGGACAAACTTTAAAGACACATTGGGTTCTTGCTGAAGTTGTCCTGAAGCTCGAAGGTTGTCAATGGGTCTGAGGTAAAAACCATATGGGGCAGCACTGTTTTCTTGGGCTGCATATATTGTTTCTCCAACGCCTATGATATAGGTGTATTTGTCATCGCCTTTTGCGTCAATGATTTGATATGCCGTGTTAATGTCAGGTGCACCAAGATATTTGTGTAAGTTATAAATGCTTTGGTCAACCTGTTCGTATTGCTTCTGCTGTTCGTTGTCCAAGTCATATCCGTATATGTCAACGGATTGACTTTCCGTTTCATCATTATCAACCGAACATTCAAATTCATCCACTACTTCGGAAATATGTATGGCGTTGTTATTCGTATAATTTTTAGATGAAACAATATCAACTTTTTGTCCGTTCATATCAAAAACGAAAGCAACTCCCATAAATTGACCGAGGTTTTGAAAAAACTCACGTACGCTCCAATGAGGGATGACAGTCGAAATAAAACGGCTGGAATAGTTAAAGGTGGAATTTATGCAAACGATGTCATTGAAAAATGTACCTTCCAATTCATTCGTATTGACAAAAAGTCCCAATCGTTGGATAATGGCAGAAAGTAATTTTGATAGTCGGAAACTGTAAGCCGTAGGGCTCCTATAATCCACACCAGAACCAGGCAACATAGGAGCACGCCCCATTTGAAGAAGGAATGTTTGACCATCATTTTGAGTAAAATAATGGTGTTCATTCATGATTTTACCGTCTGTTTCATTGACAACAGGAATACGAAGAAGATCAGAGAAGTCAGTTGTCACAAAAAACTCTTCTAGGTTCATTTCATCAATGTAAACATCGTCATAGAGAAAATTAGTGGAAGAATTTTGTCCCACCAACTGCACTCCCACATCTTCATCGGAAACAGAAGTAACTATTGCTGTTCCGCTCAGCAGGAGCGTCATACCGGAATAGAGCATGGCGGGAAAAGTGATTTTCTTTTGAGCAACGTCATGGCGGTTAATGTGGCCGAAAATCTTTTGGTTCACACTGTCCATGGGGAGTGTGATTTCATAGGTATATTCTCCGTTTTCCGTGGTGAAAGGATTTTCATGCTGGATTTTCAGCTTTTCGTCACTGCTCAAAGATGCTGTATGGTTATCTATTATTAGTCGTATCATGTGCAGAAAATTATCTTATAAGTTAATTGCCTTTGTTTTTCTTGAGCCGGTTGTATTTGTCCCATTGTTCGGCCAATCCGTTGCGCCCTTCAATGGTAACAGTGGCTTCTATGGGTTTGTCAAGCTGTTTTGTCAGCCGTTCGGCAGCATTGCCAAAACGTTGCGTGGCTGCATCGAAATAGGAAGCATCGAGCGTAACGACCGAAGGGGCTGAAGGAGTATTTCCGAGTGAACGGGAAACATCGGTCCTTGTGATGGACGCAATGGTATTGTTTTTTTGTGCTGTATCAATCATGTCGAGTACCGGGCGAATGGCAGGATTTCGCACGGCAAAACGGTTGGCCACAAATTCGCCTGAGTGAACAGTACCCTGTTCTTCGTTCCATGCGCCGTCGGGCGTATATCCGCCCGTCCAATAGTTGGCTTTGGCAGCAGAATGCTGCTGTTTGATAGTGGCCAATTGGATAGCACCGGCAGCTGCAGCAGCAGCTGCTGCAATTGGGCCCATAATCCATCCGACAACAGGAATAGCGGCTGCCGAAGAATAGGCATTTATGGCTGACTGGGCTGTGCTGGCAATGGCCATGGCAATTTGCAGTCCGAATGATTTGTCGGCAGCTTCAGCCTTAATGCGGTTTACTTCTTCCTCTTTCTGCTTTTCAAGCTGTTCCTGCTGTGCGGTGTTGTTGCCGGCTGCTTCAATCATTTTGTCATACTTGGCTTCTGTTTTGGCCACTTCGGCATCGGCAGCTGCATTGATATAACCTTCAGTTGCTCCGAGAATCTGGTCAAGCGTGGAGTAAGCCAAGTCGGCAATCTGTTGGCGTTTGGCCTTTTCTTTTTCAATTTCTCTTTGGTTGTATGCGTCGAGCAATGCTTGTCTGGCTTGTTGATATTCGTCTTCATCTAGCAACGCATCAGCATAGTATTGTTCAAGGATAGAAAGGGATTGGTTCAACTCCATTTCATCCGTCCAAAGGCCGAATTGCTTGAGAGCCTGTCTGCGTTTTTCGTCCTTGTCGTCAGTAACAACATTATCATCGTCTTGTTGTTGCGGATTATTTAATTGATGTTGAATGTCAAGAAACCTTGAGTAGGCATTCTGATATATAGCTGATTCTTCGCCCTTTGCAGCTTTAAGAATATCAAGCTTCCTCTGTGCAGCTTCGAGTGCGAGTTTTACCGTTTCTTTCTGATATTCATCTTCTTTCAGCAATTGTGCATTGCGTTTTTCCTTGAGTATATTGGTTTCGCTTGTGAGCCAGTTGTCAACCAATTTAAGCAGTTTCTCGTATTTGTTTTTATCATCAGAATCAACGACAACGTTAGTGTCTACACCTTCTGTATCATTATTGTTTGTTTTTT
>CALUKG010000160.1 GCA_944321155.1 uncultured Bacteroidales bacterium
ACATTTTTGACAAATCCCTCTTGCTCTAATTCTGTGTAAGCCCGTGTAACTGTTAGGACGCTGATTTTCAAATCTTTTGCCAACGTTCTGAGGGAAGGTAAGGCTTCGTCCTCTTTCAGTTCTCCAGATAGGATTGCCGCCTTGACCTGCTGCTTAATTTGCTCATATATGGGGATACCAGATACATTTGAAATAATTAGTTTCAATCCATCTCACCTTCTCACTGTTTTAACTGTTATGCTATTATATATAACACTATAACACAAGGTGAACAAAAAGACAATATGGTTCAAGAAAATTTACAAATAGCAAAAATTGGTCGGGACAAGCAATCTCTGTCCCGACCAATTTACCTCTCGAAAGTCAGCGTTTATTCCGTTCGCAGATTTTCAATAAGACTTGTTTTTTCGATTGAACGGCGGATGTCATGTGCCCTCTTTCACTGTGATTTACCATACAAATCCTTCATTTAGCCAGTCTCACGCAATCTTTCCACCAGAGGTTTTTGGCGGAGAAGGTCGATTGCGACCTTTGTAATGAGTCTTGGCACAGCAAGAATGATGATGACATACGCAAATGCAAACCACATCGGATACGCCCAATGTAAATAATTCATGCCAATACCATTCAAACTAAAAATCAGCAAAAATCCTAAAAAACCGCCTACTAACAGGGTAATGGCAATATTCCATACAGCAATCAATCCGGCTTCACACTGAACCATCTTGTTAAGCTGCTGCCGTGTCATGCCAATAGACTGTAAAACCGACAATTCCTGTTTTCGAGTCATAATATTGGTTACAAGGGTATTGATCAGGCTAATCAGGCTGAACATCATTATAAAAATACTGATGCCGATAATGGAAGTCAAAAGCGTATTATACATTCCTGCATTATTATTGATGGAATCTCGTAAGGTTCGCATTTGTAAATTATCCGAATTTGTTATGATGGTATTTAGCTGCTGTGTAATTTCCACTTCTTTGGAATCCCATTCTGTTGAAACAAGAAATTCCGCATTGATATTGTAGTTTTCCGGTATCATGGAGTGGACAAGATCAGCGGGCATCAAAAACCAGCCAGATGCACCGAGGGCCGTAAAGCATTCTGGATCGTTGTATGCTTTTTCGTTTGTAATTTCACCGCCTATGGTAAAGGTATCTTTGCGGTACTCTGTCCCATCAAACCACTCAAATGTTATCGTATCACCAGTTTTGAATTTCCAGCCAAAGATTTCTTCCACAGCATCATTTTTCAAAACAAAGATTTCTCTGTTCTTTACAATATCAGCATAGGTTTTATCCTGCGTATCCATGTACTTGGATAAATAGGAGAACTCATTTTCTGTAAAAGGAACGATATAATCGTCCTCCCGGCGACCATTATATTCAAAGGTTCCGTACAGCTTTTCAAACGCAATAATCCGATTGACTCCATCTATATCAGAAATTTCCTGTATCAAAGTCTCATTCAACGGATTATCAACTTGTACTCCTGAATATCCTTGTTCATTAACCTGCGCAGCATTTTCTGATAAATAAATCCGCACTTCACCATACTCCATCATGCCGTTCCTGGCGTATGCTTCCTGATTAAAGGAAGCCAAAAAGGTCGATCCGACCATAAAAATAATACCGCTGATTGCCAGCGAGAGAGAGGTCATGATAAACTTTTTCCTATTTCGGGATGTGTTCATCTTTGCCATTGTAAATGGTGTAATTTTTCTGAATTTATGTTTCGGAGCCTTTAAGTTTTGCATGGTTCCTTTGGTTGTGTATGCTTCAATGGGTGATACTTTGCTCGCTATTTGAGCCGGCTTACGAATGGAATATAAAACCGCAAGATACTCCACAATGATAGTCAACCCTCCCCAAATGAGGAAGTTTATCCAGGACCATCCTTCTGTGTTAAGAATCCATGCAAACAGAGAACCAATCGCTAATCCCAGCGGCGCACCCGCACAAAATAGTAAAGTACCCTCCCGATTGACAATGCGCTTAATCTGCTTTTCAGTTGTTCCAATGGTTCTCAACTGTCCAAAATACTGAATACGATTTACAATAGAGATATAGAAAATACTATAAATCACCACCACGCCAGCTAACATAACAACCAAACCAATGCAGAGGGCAATTAACATATTTTTGGGGTTAAATGTCAATGACTGAACAAACCCGCTGTTTTCTCCAATACTTGGCCGATCAATACCACAATCTGATCCGATTGCATGAATGGTATCAAGAAACTCATCAGCAGTCATAGCCTTGGCTCCCTGTATTTGTGCGGCAGCTACGAATAAGGTATCTTTTAACTGATTTCCTGTTTCTGCATACTGTTCAGAAAAGTAAATTGGGTAAACATCAGATGTAGAACCCGTATTGGTAAGACCAGAAAGAACAAAAGTTTCTTGCGTTCCGTCATAAAAGGAAAATGAAATGGTATCCCCGATTGAAAGATTCTCTCCAATGCGTTCCAAATAGGATTGATCGACAGCCACTTCGTTTTCAGCGATTGGATAGTGTCCTTCGGAAATTTCTACACTTTGAATTTTTCCTTCAGATTGTTCAATATACATCGGCCAGATTATATAGTTTTCAATTTCAGATCGTTTGCCATATTTCGTTACCCTTATTTCAGAAATACGACTGTCCTGCCGAAGCATGTCGCATTGTGTTTCTGTAATGTCATAGAAAAACACTTGCTGCAAATTATTAAGTTGCCGACTATTCGATGTTTCCATAGAGGCGATATAAAGAGCCAGCCCAGACATCAATGCAACAGAAAGAGCGATTGCAAGAACAATCAAGATATTTCGCAATTTTCCAGACTTTAAGCTGTTTTTTGCAAGCCGCTTTACAACTTGGGTTGTGTTATTTTCAAATGGTAATGTCATGCTGCCAACCTCCTTATGCCTTAATTTTCCCGTCCTCAATGCGCACGATCCGGTCGGCAAGCTGGGCGATCTCGTTGTTGTGGGTAATCACTACAAGAGTCTGATTGAACTCCCGGCTGGTGCGTTGGAGCAGGCCCAGCACATCGGCGCTGGTCTTGCTGTCCAGGTTGCCGGTGGGTTCGTCGGCCAGAACAATAGCCGGTTTGGACACCAGGGCGCGGGCAATCGCCACACGCTGCTGCTGGCCGCCGGAAAGGTTGTTGGGCATATTCTGGAGCTTATCCTGAAGGCCCAGCATCTTTACGACTTCATCCATGAATTTCTTATCCACTGTGTCGCCATCCAGTTCCACGGGCAGGACGATGTTCTCATACACATTCAGAATAGGCACCAGATTGTAGTTCTGGAACACAAAGCCGATATTGCGGCGGCGGAAGATGGTAAGCTGTTCGTCATTCATCTTCGCCAGTTCCTTATTGCGAACCACCACGCTGCCGGAAGTAGGAGTATCCAGGCCGCCCATCATGTGCAGCAGGGTAGATTTACCGGAACCGGATGTACCGACCACAGCCACAAACTCGCCTTCCTCCACGGAAAAGGTCACGCCGTCCAGGGCGCGGGTGATGTTCGGCTCCGTGCCGTAATATTTTTTCAAATCACTTGTTTGTAAGATACTCATAGGAATACCGCCTTTCTTTGCTTGATGCAAAAAGGATAACGGCCAAATGTTGCAGAAATGTCCTAAAATCTATGATACTAAAAACTTTTGAAAAAGCGGGAGGCTACATAGGCAGACCCCCGCTTGATTAGTTTCGTGGCAGGAATACCGAAAAAGTAGACCCTTTTCCAACCTCGGAAGTCACCAAAATATACCCCCCTTGCATGGTAATGATCTCACGCGCCAGATATAGGCCGATGCCGATACCATCTACCTCATGTACCGCTTCTTCCCGGTAAAATCGCTTGAAGATCGTGGCCTGCTCTCGTTCCGGGATGCCCCGGCCCGTGTCAGTCACATCAATTTTCCAGTACATTTCCCAATTCTGAACGGACACATGGATGCTGCCGCCAGCAGGCGTGTACTTCACCGCATTGTCCAGCAGATTGAACAGGGCCTCGGAAGTCCAGCGGCTATCATGGGAAATGGTCAGACCCTCCGGGCAATCCACGGTCAGATCAATGTTTTTTTTCTCCATCGGTGCCAGAATCCCGTTTATGGCGTTCACCAAAGTTTCCTCTATTAAAACGTCCTTTTTCTCCAGCGTAATCACACC
>CALUKG010000161.1 GCA_944321155.1 uncultured Bacteroidales bacterium
TGTTCTAAATGACAACGGAAAGAATAAGAAATGGGTGACCTCAAGGCTATCATGTTGACTTTTGGGTCACCCTCTTTGTTTACTATAAATCACACTCATCACTTGCGAGCAAAGGTTTCGTCCATTATTTTCCGGAAAGACTGCGCCCATGCATTCCAATTGAGTCTATCTTTATAGAGTTGCAAACCACCTCTACTCAAGACAGGAAGCTCATTCGCCTGAATTGTCTTAACTATACTATCGGCAAATGCCACATAAGAGGATGACATTGGAAGACGATAGCCATTCACCCCATTAATAACATAGTTTGGTATTCCGCCTGTATCGTATGTAAAAATAGGAATTCCAAAAGCCGAAGCTTCTGCAAACACAATTCCGGCACACTCAGCTTGCGTTGGCAAAAGAAAAATGTGAGCCCTTTTAACCGTTTCTATATAACGTTCATATTGTTGCCGGTCATTTTTATCTAAAAACCCTACATAATCCACATAAGGTATCCCCTTATAGGCATCAGGAACTTTTTTTATACCCACCATAATCAGGCGGGCATTTATACCCCGCTTATTCAACTCTTCCACTGTTAGAATAGCCGTTTCTGCTCCTTTCCTCTCCCATTCCACGCCTGAAAAAAGAATACGCAATTCACCAGATACATAAGGTTCGACTGGTGAAATATCAGCATCGGCTACATTAGCTCCCATTTCAATCACATGCACAGACTTTGGATTTGCTCCATAAAAATGGATAACCGAGTCAGCAGCCCATTGTGACGCACGGATATTCAATGCGCTATTATGTATTCCCATTCTCTCCACTTCATTGCCTTTACGTATAATTGAGGCCGGCACTCCAAACCAATAATAATCAAGCATCAATTCAAAAGTCGTATCGGTATAATATATTACCGGCTTTTTAACCTCAAAATAAGCAGCCATTTGGGCATGGCCAGCGAAGAAAAGGAAATCGCACGAATTTAACAGATCATTATCAACCGTTTTTGCACAGAGTCGGTAGAAGGCCTTGTTCTGGTCACGCAAGACCTTCTTGCCCCAAAGCAACTTATAATATTTTTTCAATAACCAATGTTGAAAGCCGGTTCTTCTATAAGGAATCCATATCACATCATAACCCGCCTGCTGTATGGCCTCACACAATTTATAGATGGTGCCACTCCAAGCCTTTTTGTCATGAAATGGGTCAACATCCGCAACAAATCCTATCTTTTGAGAAGATTGGCTGCTGTTTGGGCTTGCCCAATCACAAAACTGCGTTTTGCATTTGCTTCTCCACTCACCTTGCACTAACTTTTCATAAGACAGGCGGCAGCTCGGAATAATCAAATCACAAAACTGCGTTTTGCATTTGCTTCTCCACTCGCTTTGCACTATCTTTTCATAAGACAGGCGGCAGCTCGGAATAATCAAATCACAAAACTGCGTTTTGCATTTGCTTCTCCACTCGCTTTGCACTATCTTTTTCACAGTATTATTTTTTGAATACAACATACCAGGGAAAACTTTTTACGGATTGGCCCATTCTGTTAACCGTCTAAGACAACACCGCACGTGCCTGTATGCAGTCTTCCTGAAGACGCACAGACAATTCATCCAACGACTTGAATTGGATTTCTTCACGGAGATAATGTAACAATTCTATCTGCAAATCATCTCCGTAAATCAATTCTTCAAAATCAAAGATATGTACCTCTATTGTCTTTTCATGCTTTAATACGGTAGGACAATTGCCAATATTAAGCATAGCTTTGTAGCGCACACCCTTGTGTATCACATAAGCCGCATAGACACCATCCTTGGGCAATAGCAGTCTTTCTTCCAGCTGAATATTTGCTGTTGGAAAACCATAGGTACGCCCCAATTGACGGCCTGCCACAACTTTGCCCTGTATCCGATAGGGATGACCCAACAGCTGGGCTGCATATTCCATTTGTCCATTCTGGATAGATTGCCTTATTTTGGAAGAACTGACCCTTGTTTCGTGTAAATAATATGGTTCACAATGCCATACCTTAATTCCAAAATGCGCACCTATCTCATCATAATATTTCTTGTTTTGCGGTCTATCACTCCCAAATACATGGTCGTGCCCAAGCAACAGCATTCCCACATTCAACTGTTTAACCAAAAACTCATGCATGAAAGTAAGCGCAGACATGCGTAAAAATTCAGTCGTCACATGAATGACATATACTTCATCCACTCCCGTTTCATACAACTGGTTTATCTTATCTTTCAAGGAGAGCAAAGGAGGCATGGCCGATTCTGGATAAAGTATGGACTTGGGCGCACAATCGAAAGTAACAGCCACAGTCCGTAAACCTTTCCCAGCAGCATTTTCTACCAACTGTCGCAACAAATACCGATGTCCCGCATGCACCCCATCAAAAAGTCCAATGGTGGCTGCATATCTGATACGGGTTTTCCTAATTATTAACTGTTGGATAAACTGATAGGCCTGAACTATGACATTTCTATATGTTTCCCATTCCACTTCTTCGGAAAGCGGCAATCCAAACCAACTGAAATGACGAATTACAACATGACTGAATTTTTCAACATCTGTATAAGGTTGGGATATTCTGAACAGAATAGAAGCATTGTCGTTTATATTAGTTATACGCACAAATACCTTCTTGCCGTCATACAAGAACTCCACATCTCCATGGGAATCCGAATTCATTGTGACTCTAGGCAGAGAAAGTATGTATTCCTTTATCCTTTGTATCATTACAATTTACTCTCTTTCTTTAATGAGAAACACGTTATTCACTACCTCCTATTTTTTGTTCTTCACAGCTGCCATAGCCCATGCAGCAAAAGCCATCAGTATATACGCCAAAATAATCCACATGAAAGCATCCAACCGCAACACAAGAAGCAGAACAACAGACACTATCAGGAAAATAAAGCGTATGCTATTGTCTTTCCATTTCAGGTTTTTGAACTTAAGCGAAAAGAAAGGGACCTCCGCTACCAACAAAAACGACATTAAAAGGATTAAAACAATAACCGCATAAGGATATATCTCCGCATATGAATGATAGGAAGCAACCAGACCTGCCCAAAAAATAGCATTGGCAGGAGTTGCCAATCCGATAAAGGACGATGTCTGACGTTCATCAACATTGAACTTTGCCAACCTTAAGGCAGAGAATACTGTAATGATATAGGCTGCAAAAGGCAAATAGGCATTATCAGACGCCACTGTCAACATCTGATAGACCATAGTAGCCGGCAAGAAGCCGAAGCTTACCACATCAGCCAAGGAATCCAACTCTTTTCCTATAGACGAATAGGCATGCAACGCACGGGCAGCAAGTCCATCGCAAAAATCAAAGACAGCTGCCAAAAGCATACAAGCTAAAGCAATTTGATAATTTGCCTGAAAAGCCATCACCACACCGACTGAACCCGAAAAAAGATTAAGCGACGTAATTGTATTGGGAATGTGTTTCGTTATCATAAACATTCGTATAAAATTTACGCAAAGGTAGAGAAAAAGATTGGTTTTGATGCAAATAATCGATAGGAAGTAATGCCATCTTTCCTACACGCCTTATAAGGCCCATGTAAAGGCAAGATATAAATAGTTTGTACACATATGTACATCCCATCAACCGTTTTCCCCATGACTATAAAATGCGATGCGGCAGAAGAGGTAAAAAAGAACAGCTATAGCATTAAAAAATATAGGGAAAAATTTCCGTAATATATTCCATAATAGAAATAAAAGTCTTACTTTTGCAGACTTAAACAAAGGATGAAGCTGTAATAGGAAGTGGATTATTCCCAAAGAAATACACAGCTGGCATCCAAAACATTAACCATTATCAAAGAACATATTCAAAAAAAAATATCATTTGCAATTTTCATTGTATGAGTAAAAGAATCAAACTTAAAAAGGGGTTAGACATTGCCATAGAGGGCAAAGCCGCAGAAACAATCGGCAGCAATCCTCAATGCGAAGTCTTTACCGTTGTCCCTGACCATTTTGTCGGGATCACCCCCAAAGTAACGGTAAAAGTAGGCGATAAGGTGAAAGCCGGCACTCCGCTATTTCACGACAAGAAATGCGCTGAAATGAATTTTGTATCACCTGTTAGCGGTGAGGTATTGAGTGTTAACCGTGGTGA
>CALUKG010000162.1 GCA_944321155.1 uncultured Bacteroidales bacterium
AAGACTCGACCACTGAATACACAATGGCCGAGCACTACATTTTTATATTTAATCGAGTTTATCGGACAGCAATAAAAGGATATTATTGTTTTGCTTGATACAGAAAGGGACTCCAAATGGTTGATTGATAATAATTGATAAGTGCCTCCTTAGGTACGTGTAGCTTACATGTTTGTGGATTAATGCTTGTTAATGTCTGGTTGGATAGTGGAGGTACTACAGCTGAGCATGTGATGTTACGCAAATCTGTACATAATTCAAAAGCATTGTATTCGATATATTTGATATGGTTACCAATATGGATATCTTGCAGATTGCAATTATAAAATGCATTGCTACCGATGGCTGTAGTTGTATTGGGAATGACGACAGACTTGCAGTTTAAACCAGCAAAGGTATATTTTTCAATTCTGACTATCTCCTCTGGTATATATAATTTCTCTATACATTCATTGTTAATATACAGATTGTGGGCGTAATATAATGGATTGGATGTTAGGCTGGCGAACGTCTGGTTACACCAATCCAAAAGATTTCCTGCATATATGACTTTTTCTAAGGCTATGCATCCGTCAAATGAATAGTCTCCGTATGAAATAATACTGCAAATGGATATAGAGGAGAGTGAACGGCAATTTTCAAAAGCATATGTACCAATGCTGTTTATTTCTTCTGGTAAAGCAATGGAAACCAATGAGGTACAGTTTTGAAAGGCATAATCTCCTATGGTATTTACTCTAGAAGGAATAATTATGGATTGGATACGGCTGTTCTTAAAAGCTTCAGAAGGGATTATAGTTAATCCTTCTGGTAAGATAACAGTCGATAATGTGGCATTATTGGCAAAGACTGTAGTGGGGAGTGTTGAGTTTGTGATGCCGGAAATATCCAGATGAAGGAGTTGAGGCATATTCTCTCGCATAAAAGAGAAGTCTCGTTCATCCAAAGTTCCCTTTAGAGTAAGACGTGTAATTTCACGAGGATTATAACCTTGAGAGATGAGTGTAGCAGTTAGTTCTCCCGCTTTTGTCTGTATGGTAATTCCATTGATTGATGTTTGCTTGTTGTCTTCTGATGCCACTAAAGATAATGTAGTTATGGCAGCAATAAGTATGATAATGTTTGTTCTTTTCATCTATATATGTTACTCTGCGACTCTAAAAATGCTGCAAAAATACTCTTTTTGCACGAATGGTGTATACGATATTGATAAACTGCAAGTAGATTGCTTGAAACTTTAACAACCGAATTTATTTCACTACAAACAATCCGAATAATGATATACCATATTGTTGGGCCAAAAGGTAATAATAAATAATACTATACAATACGCCCAATGCCATGATGAATTTACACATGGTAGATGCATTATGGTAATCATTTTTACGCTTGGCGATTATGATTAAATAGGCCAATGCAGCGAAAGGCAATAATAACCCGAATATCATGTAGCGCGTGGAAAGACTACCTTTGACGGGGAAATACAACAGACTGTAGTTTACATAACATAAGAGCCCACATATGATGACAATTAGTGCATATAAAATCCATTTCGTTTTTGTAATGCCTAATTTGATAGGGAGTGTATGGCATTCAAATTCACGGTCGCCTTTTTCGTCTTCAATGTCTTTAATTATTTCTCGCAATAAAGTGCACAGAAATGCAAAGATAGCAAAACCACTAATCCAGCCGTATATTTGTTTCAAAATAGGGGTTTCATGCAGAAGCGTTCCATATTGGTTGGTCAGTGGTATGACATTGGCAATAGCTATTATGAGAAATGAAAGGGCTATATGAAAGGCAACTATCAGATTTCCAATGAAGAATTGTCTTTTGTAACTGGCAGAATAGAACCACAACAAGCCGGGAATGAATACATATATTATGCCTAGGGTGAAGCTTTTCAGCCATATAGCTAAAATTATTCCACATATAGCACCTGTTATGGTAAAAATCTGATGGTAAATCATGGCTTGCCTTCTGTCCATGAGGCGACCAACTATTCGGCGCATAGGCTTGTTGATTTCATCGATTTTTACATCGAAATAATCATTGATGGCATAACCTCCAGCAGCAATGAGTGATATGCCTGCAATCATCAATAGGATTTGTAGGCTACCTAATTGTGGCTCAAAACCATAAATAGCCAATGTGGGATTGACTACTGCATATTGCATTAGTATGAGACTGCATGCAAGAAAAAGAATGTTTTTCCAGCGTATCAGTTCGAAAATTGTTTTCATTTTTTTGTTCTGCTTTTACGTGTTGTGTGTGGTGTCAGTTTGTAAATCTTGCCTTTCCAAGCATTTAATTGAGTGTTAAAATCATTGTCTGATGACAGAGTACAGATTCCCTTTTCATCTTCATCAAGCAGGTTTACATAGTTATATTGACTGTCTTGCGATATATTCAGATATTCAAACGCTTCTTGCGGAATATGGATGTCGATGTCCACCTGCTTGTCATCGAAATTAAGGGCGAACAATAGCAGCTCGTTTTTGAACTTACGGATGTAGGTGTATTGTTCGTGCTTGTTGAATCTCTCAGGGTACTGTGCATATTCCAAATCATACATAGTACCATCTGTAATGGCTTTTTCGTTCAAAGTGATATGCAACAGTTTCTGGTAGAAGGCTCTTAATTCACGTTGTTCTTCATTTAAGAGGCTTCCGTCAAATTTCCCATTGTTGGCCCATGCTTGTATACTCTTCACGCTCCAGTAATCAAATATGGTGGTACGTCCGTCCACTCCGCTGAAACCTTCTGAGTCCATGCCCAATTCGCCAAGTTCTTGGCCGAAATAAATCATCACGGGAGCTTTGGTCAATGTGGCGGCCACTATCATGGCTGGTTGTGCATACATGCCTCTTCCTGCATAAAAACCAGAGGCAATACGTTGTTCGTCATGGTTTTCCAAGAAATTCAACATTTTGTCTTGCATGTCGTCCAATGATTGCCAGCAATGGCTGATTTCACACACCGCATGGTTTTTGCTGGTCACATTACGCAGTGTGTCGTATAAACCTACTTTGTCATACAGATAGTCGAAATGACCTTTTTCCAAATAGGTACGATACAGATGGGGCTGGTATACTTCAGCTATGAAAATGATTTCTGGATATTGTTGTTTTACTTGCGGTATTACCCATTGCCAAAATTCAACAGGCACCATTTCTGCCATGTCGCAACGGAATCCATCAACTCCTTTACCACACCAGAATAAAAGTATATCCAACATTTTGTGCCAAGTATCAGGAGTAGGGTAGAATTGTTTTTCCCCTCCTCCATTATAAAAGACCCCATAGTTCAGTTTAACCGTTTCGTACCAGTCGTTATGGGTGGGGTGAGCGTTGAATACGTCATTGCCTGTAGCTTTTGCAGGGAATTCAACATAATCGGCAATATCAAAATCAGGTAAGAAAGCTTCGTGAGGGATATAGTAGAAATTGTTCAATGGTGAGAATGCCCATTCTTTGTGATCATTTTCTCCCAAATCACTTACACCTTCCGGCTTGTTGTCTGATCCATATTGGCGGGCAACATGGTTGGGCACGAAATCAATGATGGCTTTCATGCCGGCTTTATGTGTGCGTTCAATTAAAGCTTCAAATTCTTGCATGCGATTATTAACGTTTTCTGCCAAGTCGGGGTCAACATCGTAATAATCTTTGATTGCATATGGGCTGCCAGCTTTTCCTTTTACAACGGCAGGATGGTCTTTGCGTATACCGTAATTTGAATAATCTGTTTGAGTGGCGTGTTCAATTACTCCGGTAAACCAAATGTGTGTTACCCCTAAGTCGCGTATGGCTTTCAGTGCTTTGGGGGTGAAACTGTTGAATTTTCCGCAACCGTTTTCTTCTATGCTGCCATTGTGTTTGCGTGTGCTAATATAGTTTCCGAATAATCGGGGTAATACTTGATATATAACAAATTTACTCATCTTGTTTTCTTGTTTTTTCTACCGCATTAAATTTCTGCAAAGATAGCGAAAGCCGAGCGCAAAGGCAAATATAAAGCGAACTTTGTGGTTTGATTATGCCGAGGCGCTTCCTGTCTTACGGAAAATCTCTGGAATAACCTCGAAAAACGGGAGAAATGACGCTAAACGACTTAATATCAGAGTTGTTACGGTGTCAAA
>CALUKG010000163.1 GCA_944321155.1 uncultured Bacteroidales bacterium
TTTTTTGTCATTTGCTGAATAACTTTGTATATTTGTGCATTCCTTAAAAACAGAATGGTATGTATAATGGCAAGACGGTAGTATATACATCCGGAACATTCGATATGTTCCACTCCAACCACTTGAAAATGATTAAATATGCGCGCGGTTTGGGCGAGACCCTCATTGTGGGAGTCAGTACCGATGAATTGGTCTGCTCTTATAAGAAACCGCCTATCATTCCTTTTGAAGAGCGTCTGGCTATCATAGAGGCCCTGAAATACCCGGATATTGTTATTCCCCAGCGCACACTTGACCATACGGAATTGGTCAAGAAACTCAATATCGATGTCTTTGTGGTGGGAGATGATTGGACGGGAAAATACGACTATCTGAAGGAATTGGGTGTTACCGTATTTTATTTTCCGTATGGTAGCGGGGTTTCTACCTCTTCCATTAAAAAGCAGATTGTCGACAAATACCATGCGTTAAAGGAACAGATTGATCACCAGCCAAACCCGGACGTAAGATGAAAAATGCGATTGTTACTGGTGGCACCAAAGGCATTGGCTTGGCTGTGGTGACGCATTTGCTGCAGAAAGGATATACCGTCTATGCTACTTATGCGCATGACGAGGAGGCAAAACGGGCAGCGCAGAAAAGTTTGGAAGAATTTGCCGACAGATTGTTTTTTATCCACTTGGATCAGGCTGATGCACAAGCCATACACCAATTTGCCGATACCCTAAAGCAACAGAAGGTGATGCTTAGCTGTATTGTTGCCAATGCGGGCACTACTGTGCGGAAAGCGGCAAAAGATATTTCTGATGAAGACTGGGAAAAGGTGATGCGGGTTTGCGTGAATGGACATTTCTATTTAATACGTGATTTGTGGGAAAATATATGTCCCAACTCACGTATTATTTTTATAGGCTCTCTGATGGGCATACTGCCACATGCAACTTCGTTGGCTTATGCTGTGGCCAAAGCAGCTGTCCATGCTCTTGCAAAAAATTTAGTAAAGGAATTTGAGGGAACGGAAACCACGGTGAATGCCATTGCACCGGGATTTGTGGATTCTGAATGGCAAAAAAACAAGCCGGCAGTTATTCGTGAGAATATTTGTGCAAAGACGGCATTACACCGTTTTGCAACCACCGATGAAATTGCCAGTGCGGTCGATTTTTGCATAGAAAACCAGTTCCTGAATGGCGAGGTTTTGAAAATAACAGGAGGATATTCCTATAAATAGCAAACTATGAAACGGGCAGAAAAAATACAGTTGTTGGCTGATGAATGGAAAAATCTTGGTTTGTGCCAGATACTTAAATGGACAATAGCTTATCGTATGAAATGGAAGAACATTCATTTGAGACCCAAGGGATTTCGTGAGGATGTTTGTTTGCGTGTGGGGACGTCTGACTTTGCTACATTAATGGAGGTTAGGGAGAGTTATGATGTGTCTCCGAAATTTCCTGTTAACAATATAATTGACTTGGGAGGTAATATTGGTTTGACAAGTGCTTATTTAGCTTCTAAGTTCCCGAAAGCAAAGATAGTGACGGTCGAACCGGAAGCATCGAACTTTGAAATGCTGAAAGTCAATGTTGCACCTTGTCCAAATATAATTCCAGTGAATAAGGGTGTATTTCATAAAGAATGCTATCTAAAAATTATAAATGAAGGTACGGCAAATAATTGTTTCCGTCTAGAAGAATCAGAAGAGCCGACTCCTATTCGTGCAATATCCATTCCTTCTCTGATGCAGCAATATGGAATGGAAACGATAGACATACTTAAAATGGATATTGAAGGTGGAGAACGTTACTTGTTTAATGAACAGGCGCATGAATGGCTTTCTAAAGTGAAAATTCTTATGATAGAATTGCATGATAGATATTATTCTGGTTGTTCCAAATTACTGTTCCTGTGTCTTAAGAAATATAGTTACAATATTGATTTGGGTGATTGTACGTTGATAATTCATATAGATAATTAATATGAAGAAAGTTTCCGTTGTAATGTGTACATACAATGGTGCTCCTTATTTACGGCAGCAGCTGGACACTATTATCAATCAGACCTATCCTATCTTTGAGTTGATAGTGCAGGATGACCAAAGTACAGACGATACGATGGCGATATTGGAGGAATATGCGGCACGTTATCCGTTCATGCAGATACATCGTAAGCCGCAAAGGAAAGGTATTAATGACAATTTCTTTACCGCAATGGCTTATGCCACGGGGGATTATATTGCGCTATCTGATCAGGATGATATTTGGGAACTTACGAAAATAGAGGAACAAATAAATGCGATAGGGGATAATTGGATTTGTTGTCATCCTTCTCCATCGTTTAAAAATAATATTTTTCCATCAGCTAATATGTTAGATATGCGTGTGCCAAATTATTGTTTGGAAAGGATGCTTTTTGCAAATAATTTGATGGGGCATACGATGTTATTAAGATATGATTTTTTTTGTAAAATAAGAGATAAAATTTCTGCTTCTCTCTTGCCGCAACTGTTTGATAATCTATTTTATGATACAATATTTGCTGTTGTTGCGAATGCTTATGGAAAGATTAGGTACTTAAATAGAATCTTAACATGGCATAGAAGATTGGAATATTCTGCTACTCTCGGTGAAAAGCGAAAAGATATTTCCAAACGTACATGGATAAACGCTGTGAGACTTGTATTGCGTAATATGGATTTGAAACGGCGTAGAGAGATAACGCCACTTATACATAAGAGATTACACGCGATAGTTCTTTTGTTGGATTGCTTTCCTGATGCACCATGTACCGAGAATGTCAGAAAGATGCTTGATGCCTATTTTTGTAGAAAATGGTATGGTGGTTTGTTCTTTTTGCGTGAATTGGTAAAAAACAGAAATAAAATATTTTATGCGCCGGAAAAGAACCAGTTTATAGCAACCTTGCGTGCTTTGTTAATGCCTATAACGATGTATGATATGTATTCTATCGCTTATCGCTATAAGAAGGAAGGTCGCCCTGATGCATAACCAATGAATATGTATGAAACCATATGATTATCTTATTGTAGGAGCAGGACTTTATGGATGTGTCTTTGCTCATGAAGCCAAGCAACGGGGAAAACGCTGCTTAGTAGTGGACAGACGTCCTCATGTAGGGGGAAATGTCTATTGTGAGGATGTGGATGGAATTCATGTGCATAAATACGGGGCACACATTTTCCATACTGCCGATAAAGAGGTTTGGAGATATGTAAACCGTTTTGTAGAATTCAACCGCTATACCAATAGCCCCGTAGCCAATTATCAAGGCCGGTTATACAACCTGCCATTTAATATGAATACTTTCTATCAGCTTTGGGGGGTGAAAACACCGCAAGAGGCAGAGGAGAAATTGGCAGAGCAACGCGCGGAATATGCAGACATAGAACCACAAAACCTGGAAGAACAAGCTCTGAAACTTATAGGGCGTGATGTTTATGAAACGCTTGTAAAGGGTTATACGGAAAAGCAGTGGGGATGTTCAGCCAAGGAACTTCCTCCGTTTATCATCAAGCGTTTGCCGGTTCGTCTTGTGTTTGACAATAATTATTTTAATGACCCATATCAAGGAATCCCTGTTGGTGGATACAATCAATTGGTCAATGCTCTGTTGGAGGGTGTTGAGGTGAAATTGAATGTGGATTTTTGCAAGGAGCGTGCACAATTGGAGGCGTTGGCGCACAAGGTGCTTTATACGGGAATGCTGGACGAATTGTTTGATTTCCAGTTGGGAGAATTGCAGTATCGCAGTCTTCGTTTTGAACACCAACGCTTGGAGATGCCAAACTATCAGGGAAATGCGGTGGTGAACTATACGGAACGGGAAGTTCCGTTTACACGTATCATTGAACACAAGCATTTTGAATTTGGTACACAACCCCATACGGTAATCACCCGTGAATATCCCCATGAATGGACCAAAGGGGAGGAGGCTTATTACCCCTTGAACAATCAGAAGAATGATAAATTGTATGCT
Source organism: uncultured Bacteroidales bacterium (assembly GCA_944321155.1). Classification (GTDB taxonomy): domain Bacteria; phylum Bacteroidota; class Bacteroidia; order Bacteroidales; family Paludibacteraceae; genus Gallipaludibacter. Next base: position 3,997 of record CALUKG010000163.1, read on the forward strand.
TCCTACAGAGCAAAATTGGAGAATTTGGATAATTTCCTTATTGGTGGACGCCTTGCCGAATATAAATATTATGATATGGATAAAGTGATACGGGCCGCCTTGGA
>CALUKG010000164.1 GCA_944321155.1 uncultured Bacteroidales bacterium
TGTCAAAGACCGATATGATTCTAGTGAACCGAATTTATTTAATTTTTAACCTTGTCCATTTTTAGTGGACAGTAGTGTCTAAGTATATACAAATATCGGTCCACAAATATAGCAAAAGGTAAAAGGAGAGGCAAATGAGAGAGATAGTTTTTCAGATAGAATATACCCAACCGCCCCTAAACTATTCAAATAACAAAAAACTAATTGTTCAAACCAACACTAAACATTTTTAAGCCTCTGCACATAAAAAAGGAACCATACATGTGGTTCTTCAGCCCTGCACCCAACAAGCCCTATATGTTCCGCTATCTGGGTAACCGCACTTTTATCGTGGAAGAATCAAGCAATTCCAAACTCAAAACGGGAGATACATTTGCATGTAGTTTGTTTGTATTAGGCGAACCCCTATATATTGACAACCTTATACAAAACGGAAGACCACCCGTCGCCTTTGTCGTCGGCAGCAAAAGTGGTCTTACCTTATTAGAACACATCCAGCGATAGATTATCTCGCCTCGATGTTTACTTCTTTTTCAAAACAACGGCTGAACGAGCAGGGAGATACAATTGCAGCCATTCTTTTCCATACGACTCATATTCAGCGTCGAACTGAGTAAAATGAACCACAGAATCATCTGAGAGTCCAAAACCGCCATACCGCTTATCATCGGTATTCAGCACTACCTCATATGCACCTGGTTCTGCCAAGATACCATAATCAGTAAACGACTGCTGTCCGTTGAAGTTAAAGACAAATACATATTCACCACGCTGATAAGCCACCACTTGGTCTCCTTCCTTATCCCAAAGTGTGTATATCGGGAGCTCATTGAACTTCTTGATGGAAGAAATCAAATGTATCATTGCTTGGTCAAACAAGCCCAACTCGTGATAATACAAGTCTTCATTATCAAACAACTCCCACTGTCTGCGGGCATATTTATATGACCAACCGTTTCCTTCACGCGGGAAATCAATCCATTCAGGATGCCCAAACTCGTTACCCATAAAGTTCAGATAGCCACCATTGATGGTCGTTGCCGTTATCAAACGTATCATCTTATGCAAAGCAATACCACGGTCCACCATATAGGTCGTATGACCATGCTGCATATGCCAATACATCTCCGCATCAATCAATCGGAAAATAATGGTCTTATCACCCACAAGGGCCTGGTCATGGCTTTCCGCATAACTAATGGTCTTTTCATCAGCGCGTCTATTGGTCAATTCCCACAGGATATGTCCCGGATGCCAATCTTCATCCTTCACCTCCTTTATCATCTTAATCCAGAAATCAGGAATACCCATAGCCAAGCGGTAGTCAAAGCCCATTCCTCCTCCCTTAATTGGATAAGCCAGTCCTGGCATTCCGCTCATTTCTTCAGCAATCGTAATGGCATTTTTATTCACCTCGTGAATCAGTTTGTTGGCCAAGGTCAGATAGCATATTGCATCACCGTCCTGATTCAAGTTATAATAAGCACCATATCCATTAAAGTCCTCACCCAAACCATGACTCAAATACAACATACTGGTAACCCCATCAAAACGGAATCCGTCAAAATGAAATTCTTCCAACCAATATTTGCAGTTGGACAACAAGAAGTGCATCACTTCCGGCTTGCCATAATCAAAACACAAGGAGTCCCAAGCTGGATGCTCACGCCTACCTCCTTCATGAAAATATTGGTAAACACTACCATCAAAACGGCCCAATCCTTCCACTTCGTTCTTTACGGCATGAGAATGTACCAAGTCCATAATGACAGCAATGCCCATTCCATGTGCCTCGTCAATAAGGCGTTTCAATGCTTCTGGAGTGCCGAAACGGGAGGAAGGAGCAAAAAAGCTGGATACATGATAGCCAAATGAACCATAATATGGATGCTCCTGAATGGCCATTATCTGAATACAATTATAACCATCTTTGGCTATGCGTGGCAAGACTTGTTCTCTGAATTCGTCATACGTAGACACCTTTTCTTCATTGCTTGACATACCAATATGGCATTCATATATCAAGAGAGGATTTTTCTTCGGCTTGAACTTCTTATGAACAAACTCGTAGGGCTTTGCAGGATGCCAAACTTGAGCAGAAAAAATCTTAGTTTCCTCATCTTGCACCACTCTTTGTACCCATGCAGGAATACGCTCTCCACTACCACCATCCCACTCTACCAACAATTTGTACAGCTGAGCGTGTTTCAATGCTTTTTTAGGCAACTTCAACTCCCAAACACCATTTGGGAGTACAGTAAAAGCATATGCTTCATCTTTTTTCCATGTATTGAAATCCCCAATCAGATAGATGGCTGTTGCGTTTGGTGCCCATTCACGCAATACCCAATGACTACCTTCCAAATGCAGACCAAAATACAAATAACCATCTGCAAAATCAGACAAATTCTTTTTACCGCCTGTCAAGCGTTTTTCCGTATCCAACACATACTGATATCTACCAAAAATCGCTTCGGAATATGGTTTCAACCATGGGTCCGATTTTACAAGAGCCAATGTCTTCATAGCATCCAATTTACAAAACAAACACTTCTGGCAAAATTGCCCAAAGCCTATTATTTTTTATTTACACTCTAACTTTCACTATCACTTTCCGATACGATGCTCCTGGTGCTATTCCTGGTTGATGTCCATCTTCCGGAAAGAAAATAGCCATACATCCGCCTTCCACCTTAAACAGATTTACGGCTTTATCAGCATAAAACGCAACATCTTTTGCCGCATCATAAACTTGAGTTTCTTCGCACAAATCTACAGTAGCCTTCCACCCCATCAACTCATCACCATCTACCGGCACTTGAATGTCAATATAATCTTTATGGGTTTCCATTTTAGCTTCTGCCTCAGATTTCCCTTTAAAATCCAAGACGTTCACATACAAATCTTTTCCATCCAATTCTATCTTGCCTGCCGGCAACGCTTTCAAATCATTCTTTTTCAAAAAGTCAAAAGCCTGTTTAAATCGAGGATGTACTTGTTCATACAATCCCGCATTCACCAATCTGTCTAAAATCATAATAATAAGTTTTATATCAAGTTACACATTCATATTTTGTCCTTATCAAAGCTGTGTCTTACATTGACCACAACGCTCGCCTTGCACTATCTTCCCATAAGATAGGCTGCGGCTCGGCTCTGGACCATTTACAAAACGCAGTTTTGCATTGACCACAGCGCTCGCCTTGCACTATCTTTCCATAAGATAGGCTGCGGCTCGGCTTTGGACTATTTACAAAACGTAGTTTTGCATTGACCACAGCACTCGCCTTGCACTATCTTTGCATGTGACCCAAGACTTCATCCACCGTATAATTCAAAAAACGATTAAACGGCACTAACAAACGAAAGCCTTCCAAAACAGAAGAGAGAAAATCTCCAGACACAACCTCTTCATCCGTTAGCATATGCTTAACCATGTAATGTTTCTGTTTCAGATAATCAGCATAAGGCCAATCATTGGGATAGCCACGCGGTATTTTCTTCAAAACATCCATATCCCATAAGCCTCCATAATATTGCACAAACTCATTTTCATGCAATATTGCATCAAATTCCTCTATTTCATCATACACACTCTTGCGCAAAGCTTTCAGCAAATCAGGGGTAGGACACCACACTCCACCGGAAATCATAGAATTTCCTCCCGGCTCCAAATGCAAATAATATCCTCCCCGATAACTTTTCCGCCCTCCATTTGCAGCCACAAACATACCGAAATGCGTCTTATACGGCGTTTTGTCAGCGGAAAAACGGGTATCACGGTATATTCTGAAAATACAATCTTTGGCCTCCAGATAACTCACTTCAGAATCAAAACCGGCCAACCCTCGAATTACCTGATTTCCCAAATCCTCAAAACTCCGCTTGGAATTCTCATACCAATCCTTATGTTCCGCAAACCATGCCCGGTCATTATGGACAGACAATTCCGACAAGAAATCCAATATTGTTTTAGTATCTGACATTATACCTTAAAATCAAAAGATTATCAAGTACAAAGATACGCAAAAAAATGAACAGCAAAAATTATTTACTT
>CALUKG010000165.1 GCA_944321155.1 uncultured Bacteroidales bacterium
GCAACAAACCCTGATGTCAAAGAATAACCGAAAGAAATTTGCGTTGGATTGGATAACAATCGGACTTTACACAGCCTTTGTTATTTTTGGATGGATCAATATCTATGGCGCGAGCTATGATTTTGACCAAACAAACATATTGAATTTTGACCATAGGGCTGGCAAACAATTTATATGGATTCTGACAGCTTACGGTATAGGCGGTATTTTGCTGCTGATTGATTCAAAGTTCTATGATATTTTTGCCTATTATATTTACGGTTTCATCGTTGCTTTGCTGATACTAACCATTTTCATTGCGCCCAACATAAAAGGTTCGCATTCCTGGTTAGTTTTGGGCCCTATCAGTTTTCAGCCTGCCGAATTGGCAAAATCGGCCACGGCATTAGCATTGGCCAAATATATGGGGCAATACGGATATAAAGTACGCAGTCTGAAAGACCTTATCATTCCCGGTTGCATATTATTCTTGCCACTCCTCTGCATCATTATGCAGAAAGAAACAGGGTCAGCACTCGTTTTCTTTTCCTTCTTCCTAATGTTCTATCGTGAGGGAATGAGCGGAATCATTCTTCTGCTGGCTGTTGCAGCGGTTACATTCTTCGTTATCACCATCAAATACAGCGTAACCACACTGGCAATAGGCAGCGGTTCACTTGGAATTATTATATGTTGCGCCATTCTGCTTCTTGTTATTCTTTTCTACCTGTATTTTAAAGAGCATAAAAAGAAAGAAACTGGCTTTCTCGCGCTCGGTATCCTTATCGTTTATTCCATCAGCGTTATTGCCTGCCATTGGATAGACGTCAATCTCCAATGGGTATCAATTGGAATTGTTATCGTGTCATGCCTATACCTATCCTACATTGCCTTGATAGACCGCAAGACAAAATTAGTATTTGTCATATTGTTTTGCTTCGGTTCCATCGCCTATTGCTTTTCATGCAACTATATCTTTGAAGACATATTGGAGCCTCACCAGACCACCCGTATCAAGGTATTGTTAGGCATTGAAAAGAACCTGGCTGGCGAGGGATACAACGTTAACCAATCGAAGATAGCCATTGGTTCGGGCGGTGTTTTAGGCAAAGGCTTTTTAAACGGCACACAAACCAAGTTGAAATATGTACCGGAACAGGATACCGACTTCATTTTCTGTACAGTAGGAGAAGAATGGGGTTTTGTAGGTTCTGCCGGTGTATTATTGTTTTATCTGTATTTTATTCTACGCCTCATCAAAATGGCAGAGCGTCAGCGTGAGGCTTTTTCACGTATATATGGTTATTGCGTGGCCAGCGTCTTTTTCTTCCACTTGGCCATCAATGTAGGCATGGTTATCGGCTTAGTACCCATTATCGGTATTCCACTGCCATTTTTCAGTTACGGAGGTTCGTCCTTATGGGGATTTACCATATTGCTGTTTATTTTTCTGCGTCTTGACGCTGAAAGATTGGAAAAAGTCAGACAGGTATAGTCATCCTGCTGTCAGTTGAATTGGAATACAAGAGCAAAAGCAATATAATTATATATGGATTTCAAATACGATGTTATTGTTGTAGGTGCGGGTCATGCTGGTTGTGAAGCGGCTTGTGCTGCCGCCAATTTAGGTTCAAAGACCTTGCTCATCACCATGGACATGAACAAAATGGGTCAGATGAGTTGTAATCCCGCTGTTGGAGGAATAGCGAAAGGCCAAATAGTAAGAGAGATAGATGCTATGGGTGGCCAGATGGGCATAGTAACCGACAAGAGTGCCATCCAATTCCGCATGTTGAACCGTTCCAAAGGTCCAGCCATGTGGAGTCCACGCTCACAAAGCGACAGGAAACGTTTTATAGAGGAATGGGTTCATATTATCAGCAACACCCCTAACCTCCACATTTGGCAAGACACTGTAACCGAACTCATCATTGAAGGAAACACTGTAAAAGGCATAAAGACATTACTGGGCGTTGAAATGCGCAGTCAAACCGTCATATTGACCAATGGCACATTTCTGAATGGATTGCTTCATTTTGGGAAAACACAGATTTCCGGCGGTCGTATTTCTGAGCCGTCATCTCATGGCATTACCGAGCAATTGCGTTCGATTGGATTTACAACCGACCGTATGAAAACCGGAACTCCCTGCCGTCTTGACGGGCGGACAATCGATTTCAGCAAAATGACCGAACAAATCGGAGAAAACGATTTTCACAAGTTTTCCTATTTGGAGCATGTAAAACGTCAGCTCAAGCAAATGAGTTGCTGGATTACTTACACTAATCCGGAAACCCATGCCACATTGAGAAAAGGACTGAAAGACTCCCCCTTGTATAATGGACAAATCAAGAGCATCGGGCCGCGCTATTGTCCGAGTATAGAAACAAAAATAGTTACCTTTGCAGAAAAAGAAACCCATCAGTTGTTTTTAGAACCTGAAGGTGTCGATTCACAAGAATATTATGTAAACGGTTTTTCCTCTTCCCTTCCGTTGGAAACGCAGATTGCCGCTTTGCATACCATTAAGGGTCTTGAGCATGCCGAGCTATACCGTCCAGGTTATGCCATCGAGTATGACTTCTTTGACCCTACCCAATTGTATCACACATTGGAAACAAAACGCATCAAGAACCTCTTTTTTGCCGGTCAGATAAACGGTACAACCGGATATGAAGAAGCAGCCGGTCAAGGTTTGATAGCAGGTATCAACGCCCACCAGAATTGCGTGGGTGGTGATGCATTCACATTAGGTCGCGATGAAGCCTATATTGGTGTATTGATTGATGATTTAGTGACCAAAGGAGTTGACGAGCCTTACCGTATGTTTACTTCCCGCGCCGAATACAGAATATTGCTCCGTCAGGACGATGCTGATATGCGTTTGACCGAACGTGCCTACCGTTTGGGATTGGCCACAGAAGAGCGTTATCAATTATGGAAAAACAAGAAAGAGGCACAAGACCGTTTGATTGAATTCATCGGCAATTATTCAGTAAAACCTCAGCAGCTAAACGACATGTTGGTTGCAAAAGGTTCAGGAGAATTAAAACAAGGATGCAAGCTGACCGATATTGTTATGCGTCCGCAAATTGGTTTGGAAGACTTGATTAATACATTGCCTGCCCTCAAAGAAATGACAGAGCAAATAGCATGTCAACGCGAGGAAGTAATTGAAGGCACAGAAATACGCATCAAATACAGCGGTTACATCGAGCGTGAGCGACAGATAGCCGACAAGTTGCATCGTTTGGAAAACATTCCTCTTCGCGGACGAGTACAATACGAGAGTGTTTTATCGCTTTCAACGGAAGCCCGTCAAAAGCTCACAAAAATTGACCCCGAAACCATCGGACAAGCTAGTCGTATCCCCGGCATTTCACCGAATGATATCAATGTATTATTAGTTTTATTAGGACGATAACTACGTTCCACGTGAAACAATTTTCGTAAATTTGTTCCACGTGGAACATTAAACCAATACCATTATGAATGCAGAAGAAGTAAAAAAAGAAATTAGAGATGTGGTAGATTTTCCAATAAAAGGAATCATTTTCCGAGACCTTACTACCGCATTCAAGAATCCCGAATGCATGCGTTTTTTTGAAAACGAAATGTATGAACTATACAAAGACAAGGGAATTACCAAAGTAGTCGGAATAGAATCAAGAGGTTTTATTATGGCACCTGTACTAGCCAATAAAATTGGAGCTGGATTTGTGCCCATCAGAAAAAAAGGAAAACTGCCTGCAGAAACCATAGACATGAGTTATGCCAAAGAATATGGTGAAGACACCATACAAATACATAAAGACGCACTGGATGCTGACGATGTAGTTCTGCTGCACGATGACTTATTAGCTACTGGAGGAACCATGAAGGCAGCATGTGATTTGGTAAAGAAATTTGGCGTAAAAAAGATATATGTCAATTTCCTTGTTGAACTGGATGACCTATATGGCAGAGATGTTTTTGAAAGCGGTATAGAAGTAAGTTCCCTACTCCACTACTAAAAACAAATTAAGATAGACATACATCCGGTCCTTCTTGTAAGGACTGGATGTTTTTTATGTAT
>CALUKG010000166.1 GCA_944321155.1 uncultured Bacteroidales bacterium
GGAAGCCGCCAAGACCGAGGCGAAAGCGGCACTCGTGGCAAAGGTCGGTTCTCTTTTGGGCAGCGGCAAGTTGAAAGCGGAAAGGGAGGAATTGCAGCAACGCATATCCGCCCTTGAAAGTCAGAACGAAGAATTGGTACGGCATATCAAGACAATGGAACAGACACATAGGGAAGAACGCACCAAGTTCAATGAGTATATGGACAGGATACAGCGTTATTTCCCTTATGTGGAGAAGCTGCTTCCGTTGATTGACTTTTGCCGAAACACCTTGCATTTCTCTGAAAGGCTAATCCAAGAATTGTGCAAGTTGAAGAAAGTAAGGCTGAAAGGCGATTTCTATTCCCCTGAATTCAACCGAAAGTTCCGTGACGAGAATGCGGCTTTCTCATTTGAGGAGGACAAGACCAAGAAAGAACACTACCATATATGCGTGAATGATATTCCGCTTGTCCAATGGTTCAGACAGAAAGCGAATGAATGGAGAAACGGTTTAGGGATTACACCTACAAGGCAGGATAAGGGACTAAAAATATAGGATGTGCTCAAAAACACTCCAAAATCAAATAAAAACATTATAAGATAGGGGATTACCGAAAAAATCCTCTATCTTTGTAATTGGATTGAGGCAACTCTTTCCAAGACATACGAGAAAAAAGAAGAAGCGTTATGCTTATCTCTAAGTCGGGAACGTAGGAAATTCAAGACTTATTCAGAGAGACGGCATAGTGGTTCTCACGCTATAGCGTGGGCTGCTATTACCATATCCTGAATAAAGGTTTTTCCTACGACCTCCGACTTAAGACGTGGTAGCATTGCAGTTCCACGTTTCGTGGTTTTAATTAAAAGGTCAAAAGGGACTGTAAGACCATGTATATTAACATTATGGCTATTTCAATGATTGAACGTCATGGAAGTTGGTATGACATCTTTGACGACCGTGGAAAAAAACAAAAAACAATGCCTGAAAGTATTGGGACGATGCTTGGATGGAGTACACATTTCTTTATCGTTCAAAAGGGGGCGTGGTATGATTTGTATGATGAATCAGGTAAGAAGTATAAAACTCTTCCTGAATCAATAGGCTCATTTGTAAGTATAGCAGGAGATACTTTTGTAATAAGAAAGGGTTCTTGGTTAGATACTTATGATATATTTGGAAAGAAAATAAGCACACGTCCGGTACGTTAAAGGATAAGCCATGTCGGTATGTGATGAAAATCGTTCCGACATGGCTTTAAATATAATAAAACGTTTGTGTATTTGCGAATAAATTAAATACATTTCTTATGAAACTAACACAAAGAAAAGCCATTTTGGTTGTGGCTATATTGGTGGTCATTGCATGTTTCTTTGCCGTTTACCTAAGACTTTTCACTGGGAAAGAACTTTGGTATGAAATGTTTGCGGCAGTTTTGGGCGTTATCATTACAGCCGTTATCACAATGATACTTCTTAGAGGTCAGAGCGATGATGATGTGGAACGTGAGAGAGCCGCTAAAATTTTTGGAGAGAAGCTTCGTATTTATCAAGACTACCTTCATACCTTATGTGATGTAATCAAAGACCACAGCCTTTCGGATGAAGAAAAAATCCGTCTTGAATTTCAGACATCTTATGTGGCAATGCACTGTGATTCGAAATACATAGCAACAGTCAGTAATGCAGTCAAAGAACTTATTGAATATTGCTGTCCTGATGAGGACAGCGAAAACTTGAGCCGTAAAAATAAGAGTGGTTCTCCTGACCCTTTATTAGACAATCTTTTCTGTATAGTGGAAGCCTTCAGAAAGGACTTGTATGGGGATGATTTCAAATTTGATGACAAGCACAAGCAAGATACGCTCGAAAATTTCTCTAATGCCTATCGCAATGCCAAAAGTCCTAACGGTGCAGATGCGGTACCAGAACAGCAGCGCATAACCGTTGACTTGAATGTGCTTTCCAATTCACTTGCCAATGCAAGAGGCGTTGATACTATTTCTGAAAAGAAACCAAATGAACAAGATTTAGAACAACAGCCAGAAACAGCTTATGCGGAAGATACAAGTATGTGGGATAAAGCTTTGTCGAAATGGGAAGAAGAATGTTGGCATGTTGAAGGTATGTCTGACCAATATGACGGGTTCAAAATGACGAATACAAATGGTAATCCCGGAGTCATTGACGTTGGTTTTTGGCAAGGGCACTATTATATCCAAGCTACGTATGACGAAGATTCTGATTTCTCAAAACCATTAAAATGGGAAAAAGGAGGACGTAGAAGTTATGGTCAATGGTGGCAATACTTTGCAGAGCCTTATTACAATATAGCTGAAGGAAAATTTGTAGAAACATTTAAGTCAGACAAGGAGTTGCAGCAATATATAATAGATAATGTGGAGCAACTGAAAGATATAATAAAACGGCATCATCGTACTACGACTTGGAAAAATGGTGTAGGTTCTTATGAGAATTGGAATATATTTATCTGGTATTGGGATATGTTGGCTTGCCAACTATATTCAAACGGAGAAAGAACTCTTTATATGGATATTATTGAAGATGGGAACAGTGGAAATGTTCTGATACAATTCGCCAATAGAAATGAAGACATGGAATTGTTGAAGAATACATTAAAGCGGATGGGATGTCAAGACAAAGAAATAAATGCAGACGGATATGTTGTCTTGGAAGAAGTGAAATCCACAGACGCAAGTGTAGTTTCTGAAAGAGTAAAATATTGGATTGAGAAAATAAACGGCTGACTGCCCAACATGACACAGGAAATCAAGATGAAAAGCTTTGTGGCAATTGACTTTGAAACTGCCAACCAGTATCGTTCAAGCGTATGCAGCGTTGGAGTTGTTGTCGTAAAGGACAATAAGATTATAGACAAGTTTTATAGTCTTATCCACCCTGCACCCAATTATTACTCATATTGGAACACGCAAGTCCATGGCTTGACGATTGATTCCACTCAATCGGCTCCCAATTTCCCTGATGTATGGGCAAAGGTTAGTCCACTGATAGGAGATCTGCCATTGGTCGCACACAATAGTTCGTTTGATGAAAGTTGCCTGAAAGCGGTTTTTCATGCTTATGGAATGCCATACCCGAATTATGCATTCTACTGCACATGCAGGGCTTCGAGAACTATTTTGGGCAATAAACTTCCAAATCACCAACTCCAAACCGTGGCACAATACTGTGGCTATGATTTGGAAAACCATCATCATGCGTTGGCTGATGCTGAAGCTTGCGCACAAATAGCCATAAAAATATTGAATTTTAATTTGTAATATTATGGAATCTACGACAATTAAAGCCTTATTCGGAAGACGTAATATCCGATTTGTTATTCCAGAATACCAACGTGCTTACGCTTGGGGAGAAAGGCAATTCTCGCAGTTCGTTGAGGATTTAAGGGAATGTGAAGAGAATTACTATCTGGGACACTTCCTGTTTGAACAAAGTGATGATACTTTATATGTCATTGACGGCCAGCAACGTCTAACTACATGTATCATCTTTTTCAGTACATTAGTGAATGCTTTAAAGCATCGGCATGAGGAATGGGACAATAACGAAAACGCAGATGACATCAAAAACTTATTGGAGGACATTACTGATTACTATTTGAAAGATATAAGACGCAATAAGCAGAAATTCATGACTGTACCTTATGACAACAATTTCTTTGTGGATGCAGTCATTGAAAACAAAGAGTCTGTTTCAGAAGAAGATTTGACCTCAAAGTCAAGAGTTGCCATGTATAAAGCTCGCACATACTTTGAAACGGAATTAAAGGAATCCTCTGTACAGCAAATGCTTTCTTGGGTTAACACGTTGGAGAACGCATCCATTACCACTTTTATTGTCAAGGACAAGTTGCAGGCAGCACAGATTTTCGCATACCAAAATGACAGAGGTAAGAAACTTACCAATTTGGAAGTTCTCAAAGCCTATTTCATGTTACAGAT
>CALUKG010000167.1 GCA_944321155.1 uncultured Bacteroidales bacterium
GGAGAGATGGCGGTTAATACATCCAGTTTCATACGTCGTATTATGTGTGATGATAATTATCAGGCCGCAAAATTACGTTTTTTTCCTGACGTACCACCTATGTTTATGCTTAAAAATCATAAAGGAAGAAGAGCCGGAAGGCATAGCGCCTACCCCCGGTGAACTTTTTTCACGGATAGAATGTTTCTACTATAGTGTATAGTACGTACCACTGTTCATTAACGTGGCCGGCAGGCGAAACGGACGATTGTGAAATTATTCCGTCTTATATCCTGCCGGCTTATCTGCATAAGCATCCTCCCATCGGACATCTCCTGTTTGATATTTCAATATTATTTGCTACCTTCACCCCCTGAAAACTGAGCAATGCCATTTAACAACCTTTTTTCGACTCAAGACCGTATGGATACACAATCGACATCATGGAAAGTCATCTCCATCTTCATCAGCAGCACTTTTCTCGATATGGACATGGAGCGCGACTACTTGAAATATTATGTTCTCCCCCGATTGGAAACAGAATTCGCCGCCTACCGGCTTTCTTTCCAACTCATAGATTTACGATGGGGTGTCGTGACTTCCGACATAGAGCAGGAGCAAGAAAAACAAGCTGCCGTCTTGAACGTTTGTTTCAACGAAATCAAACGAAGCCGCCCTTACTTCATCGGGCTTATTGGCGAAAGATATGGTTGGATACCTCCCGCACAAAGCATCAAGGAAGTCATGAGTCGATTGAATGACGAAGAGCGAACGCTTTTTGAGCAAACGGAAGACACCAGTATCACTGAACTGGAAATGCAATTCGGCGGATTAGGCACGCCGGAGCTGCTGCAAAACAGTTTGTTCTACTTCCGCGACCCACAGTCTTATGTCCATATGGATGAGAAAACGCGACAATGCTACAGCGATCTTGCCCGCCTTGAAGGACGCGAAACGCAACGCAAGATTGCCCAAAAATTGACAAATTTGAAGGAGAAAATCCGAACGAAATTCTCAGAGGCCGGCTTGGAGGACTCTGTCCATGAATATGCGTTGGAGTGGACAGGAGACGGTTTCAAAGGATTGGACGTCTGGGGCGATCAGGTTTTCAACGATTTGAAAAAGAGACTGTTGACACACGAAATAGCCAACCGCACACGGGTAATCAACGATAAAGACGAACAGGAGGAAGAAGCATTCCGCCTGTTTGTGAGCAAACATATCGAACAGTTCACAGGACGCCGGCCTCTCATCAACCGCCACATTGATTGTTTCCTGCAACAATTGCAAACGGAATTTCCGAATGACTTCTATGGAGGGAAATGGGGTGATGGATATGAATTCCGAACTTGGGAAAATTCAAATTCCGATTATCATCATTCCCTATTGACGGGGCGTTCAGGCAAGGGAAAAAGTTCCTTGTTTTGCCAGTTTTACGACTATATGGACAAACATTTGCCGGTCAATGTCATCTTGTTGGGACACAGCGCAGGAGTAACTCCAGAGTCTTGTCATCTTTACTCCATGTTCCGACACTTCTGCAAGCAATTGGCCCGACGTATGCATATAGACTATACCGAACCCGACGCAGGCAAGGAAAGTATTTCCCAATACACCCAACACCTGCGCAACGATTTCGATAAGCTTTGTCAGGCGGCAGCAAAACGCAACCTACACGTCGCCATTATGATTGATGCCCTTGACCGTTTCTTAGACGACAAAGCTGTACTCTCACTTTCATTTCTATTGAACTTACGTAAAGTAGAGTTGGGAAATCCAAAACGTAGCCTTATCCATTTTGATACTATGCAAAAAGCCACCTATGTCCGCCTATTTTGGGGAACCTGCACAGAGGAATACTTGAAAAAAGAAATAGAACCATATTTCAAGCTAACGGATGAATACTCATTCTTAAAAGTAGAATACCTGGAAGATTATAGCCGGGGAGATGCCACAGCCTTGCTGAAAAGAGTCTTGGCCAATTCTGGTAAAGAACTGCCCGAAACTATCACCCAGAAACTACTGAACAAGCAAGATGCACACGGCAACCGGGCTTACGGCTCACCTCTTTGGATTATCCTGGCTACCAACATACTTTCAGCTATTGACAGCTATGACTTTTCCATGATGCGTCAATCCTCTGCCATCAATGAAGAAGAGAAAATCACCCTCTTCTTGGAGAACATGGTTGATGAATTTAGTTGCGATCCACAAGAGCTGTTCCTCCAATTGCTGGATAAAGCGGCAAGACGTTTCGGGAAAAAATTGGTATATGAAACCTTAACATTCATAGCTTTTTCTTGGCATGGATTGAGCGACCACGAACTGGAAGAATTGATGGGTAAAGACTGGAATGCAGTAGAATTTGCCGCATTCCGTCGTTGGTTTAGTTTCCTCATCAATGAATTTGAAAGTGAAGGCAAATGGAGCTTCGGACATAAACTTATACAAGACGCTTTCAAACAAACTGTCCACCAACCTGCATCGCTTTACCAAAAATTGTATGCCCTAAGCCAGAAGCATGGCTCTGCCGACGAACAACTTTATTATCTGCTTCTCAGTCATGATGAGAAACAGACTATAGCCTACTTAAAGGATCACTGTAATAACAAATCACAATTATCCAATAGTCTCTTCTCGCTCGCCTCAATAGAGCGAGACTGTGTCTATCACGCAATTCGTTTGCTGATAGAAAACAGTGAAGAAGAACATGCTGACCAATTGCGGGATATCCTCGAGACACTCAAATACAGCGACTGTCTGCTAATCATACAAAAATTAGTCCGGGAAATTCCCTTGGAAAAGATGCCCTCACCTGTAGTGGAGCAACTAAAATACCTATGGGCCGATGATGAAAACCTATCGTGCGAAGAAAAGCTCCGCAGATGGTCACTCTACACCCATAAGACAAACCAAGGAAGCCCCACAAAAGCCGAACAATTGACAGAAGCCCGATTCCGCCTAGCCATCTGCCTAGCCAAAGGACAAATGTGGGAAGCACTACGTCTGGTCAAGCAATTTGAGCAAGAACACCGGACGGAATTTGAAAATTCCTTCTACCTTCCTCAAGAAAAACTGGCTCTGACATGTGCGGAGGCATTGCTGACAGCAGGCGTCTGGAAACAGGCAAAAGAGATTACAAACGCACTGACAGATAAACTTATCAATCGAGTAGAAAGCCACCCCGATGATATACCGAGTTTATTACTGCTCGCCCGGATCTGCCAAATTCAGAAAGACTTGCTCAGACCTTATATTTCACCCTACCCAGGAATAAGCAAGAAGGAAGCCCAGAAATATGAAGATACTTTCCAAGGGATTCTATTGCAACTTTTCTCCAATACATCTCTACCGCTCAATCAAGAAACAAAAGAATACCTACTTGAAAAAGGAGAAGAGAAGCACCGCTCTCTGACTGCACTGACACGAACGACCAACGCTTTCTCTTTTGAGTTCACTTTATCTAATGAAGGGAATACAGAAGTCTGGATAAACGAACTGCAAGAAAGCGATTTTCAATATGCGCCGACAGTAATCCTCTGCTATGGCAATCTACAACAGGACCTTGCCCTTAAATTACAATTGATACGCTCCATCCCCTCTCTATGCAAGGAGTTGACCGAAGGCATCCGCAAAACATGGAGTCTGACTATGTACCAACTTTCTGCAGAGCGTGTGAAAACATGTACAGATTCCCGAAGAAGAGAGGAATTCGTCATACAATTTTTAAAAGATTACCGTCAATATGTAGCCGAATGGATGCAGGGAATCTATGGTTTGCACCTAACTTTCGACATCTACAAATTTCAAATTTGCTTCGAAAGATTGCCTAATGAAGAATTTATAACTTATGAAGATGTACAAGAAGACCTACTTAAGCTATCCAAGCGAAAAGACAAGGAAATCAAACGACTCTGCGCTCTCTTCTATTTAAGTAA
>CALUKG010000168.1 GCA_944321155.1 uncultured Bacteroidales bacterium
AACAATGTGCCGGTATTGTTTGGCTGCGTTTACACGGTTTTCCACCGTTTGGTGGTATTGGCACAGCTTACTTTCAAACTGGGTGAGAAAGTTGCTGGCTTCATTCAGTGTCTTGTAGTTGATGGCAAGTTCTCCGTATTTGGCTTCACCGGCTTCTTTGACAGCCATGGTGAGCGCTTTGAGTCTTGCCTGGTCAGTATTTGGTAAACGGCGATATGGCATGATACTGTTTTATCTAAAATTGAATGTGCAAAGTTAGGAAAATTATTTGTTTCTTGCCGTTAATTTTTCAGCCAAAGACCTTAATGCTTCGGTATTTACCCCTTTTTTGCTGATAAAATCGAGGTTTGCGATGGCCTTTTGTGTATATTTTTGTACCTCTTCTTCGCAAATGCGGTCAATGCCCAGTTGATTGTATATTTGGGTAACGGCCTTGATTTTTTTCTCTTTATTGGTACATGCCAACCATTGTTGGAGTTCGATTCTGGTTTTTGTGTCTGCTTTGTGAAATGCTGTGATAAGCATGAAGGTTTTTTTGTTGCAGGCAATGTCGCCTCCGATGGGTTTGCCGAAAGTGGCGGGGTCGCCATACACATCGAGGTAGTCGTCCTTGAGCTGGAAAGCCAGTCCGATGTTTGTGCCGAATTGGTAGAGTGCTTCTGCATCTTCTTCGGGTGCACCCGCCAGCAGTGCCCCCATTTTGAGCGCTGTGGCCAGCAGTACAGCCGTTTTCAGGCGTATCATCTCCATGTAATCTTCCACCGTTACATCGTTGCGTTGTTCAAAATCGACATCGTATTGTTGTCCCTCGCAGATTTCCGTTGCCATCTGGTTGAACAATGTCAGACACACTTTCAGTTGCTCGGCCGGCAGGTTTTGCAGCAGTTTGTAAGCCTCAATCATCATCTGGTCGCCTGAGAGGACAGCTGTGTTCGGATTCCATTTTATGTGTACGGATGGTCGGCCTCTTCGTTGTTCGGCATTGTCCATGAGGTCATCGTGGAGCAGGGTGAAGTTGTGGAATACTTCCAATGCCAGTGCTGCATCGGTTGCCGTTTGCCAATTGGGATTGTACATATTGTAGGCTATGAGCAGCAAAGCCGGTCGTATGCGTTTGCCGCCTGCTTCGAGCGTGTAGCCTATCGGTTGGTACAAGCCCAGGGGCTGTTTGTTCCAGTTGAGGTCAGCCAGACTTTTCTGTATGTGCTGTTGAATCTGTGTGATGGTTTCCATGAGGGATATAGGATTTATCGGCTAAATTCGTTTTCAATGATGTCGGTCAGTACGTCTTTCATTTCGAGTCCGGCAGCTCTTACCTGTTGTGGAATGAAGCTGGTAGGGGTCATGCCGGGCGTGGTGTTGACTTCCAGCATGTTGATTACTTCACCTTCCGAAATGATGTAGTCCACACGGATAATGCCTTTACAACCCAGAATGTCATAAATGGCCAGGGTGAGTTTCTTGACCCGTTCAGCCAACTGGTCGGAGATACGTGCCGGTGTGATTTCCTGCACTTGTCCGTTGTATTTGGCGTCGTAATCGAAGAATTCGTTGGCAGTGACAACTTCCGTTATAGGGAATGCCACCGTTTTGTCCTTGGTCTTGTAGGCGCCGCAGGTGATTTCCGTTCCGGTGAGCAGGGCTTCTACAATGACTTCGTTTCCTTCTTCAAATGCCTTTTGAATGGCAGGCTGTATCTGTTCGGCAGTTTTCACTTTGGTTACGCCAAAGCTGCTGCCACCTACATTGCTCTTGATGAAGCAGGGCAAGCCGATTTCCTTGACCACCGTTTCGTCAGACACAGACTGTCCTTCGCGGAGCAGGATGGAGTCGGCCACCTTGATACCAAACGCACGCAGATAGTGGTTGCAGGTGAATTTGTTGAACGAAAGGGCTGCCGGTAACACTCCGCAGCAAGAATAGGGAATGTTGAGCATTTCCAGATAGCCTTGCAGCATACCGTTTTCGCCCGGTGTGCCGTGAATGGTGATATATGCGAAATCGAAAATGGTTTTCTGGCCTTGTGCGTCAGTAAACGAAAAGTCGTTTTTGTCAATCGGATATTCTTCGCCGTTTTCGCAGGTGGCTTTCCATTCGTTACCCAAGATGGTCACAATAGTGGAGTTGTATAATGAATTGTCCATGAATGACTTGATGCCAGCTGCACTTTTCAGTGAAACGGTCCATTCGGAAGAATAGCCGCCTGCAATGATAGCAATGTTCTTTTTCATATCTTTTTCTGTCGTTTTGATAGGCTATACAGAGTGTAGTATATCTGTCTTTTTATTTATAAATTATAGCGCAAAGGTAGTATATTTCTATGGAAATGCGAAAGCTATCCAGGGAGTGATAAGCTTGTTTTTTTGAAAAAAAATCATGTGATTATTTTGAAGTTCTCAGGAAAAAACTATATTTGCCGTCGAAATAAATCTCCGCAAAGGTTTTTTGCTGTATGCGGCAGTATTTGTTGCATAGAAATAGTATTAATCACCTTAAATCTACAGTTATTATGATTATTGGAGTTCCAAAAGAGATTAAGAACAACGAGAATCGTGTTGCACTTACCCCAGCAGGGGCCTCAGAGTTGATTCACCACGGACATGAAGTGTATGTACAGGTTGATGCCGGCAGAAACAGTGGTTTCCCGGATGAAGCTTATACAGAAGTTGGTGCACGTTTGCTCCCGACTATTGAAGATGTTTATGCGAAAGCAGAAATGATTATCAAGGTGAAAGAGCCTATCGCACCGGAATATCCATTGATTCGTCCGGGTCAATTGTTGTTTACCTATTTCCATTTTGCAGCTTCTGAAGAACTGACACGTGCTATGCTGGAAAGCAAGGCCACCTGCTTGGCTTATGAAACCGTTGAACCAGCAGACAGAAGCCTTCCGCTGCTGTTGCCTATGTCAGAAGTGGCAGGCCGTATGTCAGTACAGGAAGGTGTGTTCTTCTTGGAAAAACCTCACGGTGGAAAAGGCGTATTGGCCGGAGGTGTTCCGGGTGTTAAACCTGCCAAGGCATTGGTATTGGGTGGTGGTGTTGTTGGTTACAATGCTGCTATCATGGCTGCCGGTTTGGGCATGGACGTAACCATTTGCGATATTTCTTTGCCACGTTTGCGCTGGTTGGCAAGTGTGTTGCCGGCTAATGTGAAGACTTTGTATTCTTCTGTTTACAATATTCGTCGGGAATTGCCAACTACTGATTTAGTAATCGGTGCCGTTTTGATTCCTGGTGCTAAAACTCCTCATTTGGTTACCCGTGACATGCTGAAACTGATGGAACCGGGTACGGTGATGGTGGACGTTGCCATTGACCAGGGCGGTTGCTTTGAAACTTCTCATCCTACTTCACACGACAATCCTGTTTATGTGGTGGATGGTGTGGTTCACTATTGTGTTGCCAACATTCCGGGTGCAGTTGCACGCACTTCTACTTTGGCATTGACCAACGCTACATTGCCTTATGCTATCAAGTTGGCAGACAAGGGTTGGGAACGCGCTTGCCGTGAAGACAAAGCATTGGCTTTGGGCTTGAACGTGGTAGATGGTAAGGTGGTCTATCCTGCAGTGGCTGAGGCATTCGGTATAGAATTGCACAACCTTGGCTTCTAGTCGTCGGATTGTAATAACGCATCATCTGCGTCGTTGCTTTCGGGATTCGGATTCGGTCATTTACGTGAGTAAACTTCCGTCATCCTCTCCCTCAGACGCCTAACATCTGACCCGTTCTTACAATCCTTAGTCGGATTGTTGGAGAGTGAATGCCGCATCATCTGTGTCGTTGCTTTCGGGAGTCTGCAGTTAGGCAGACGACGCATTATTACCAATAGGAAAATAGTAAGTAATCTTTTGATA
>CALUKG010000169.1 GCA_944321155.1 uncultured Bacteroidales bacterium
TCGCGCTTGTTGTTTTCTTCGAAAGGAAGCAGTTCGGAAATGAATTGCTCCATTTTGTCTCCTTCCCATAACATGAAAAACAGGAGCATGATGGCTACGGCAAGGTTTACTATCAGGTCGCTTACCCCAGTCATGATGGAATGGCCGATAGAAGACACTTGGCTGATGATGAATGACAGGTTTTTTTCGGACAATACGTCAAATCCTGTCTTTTCCTCGATGATGCTTATCATTTGCTGGGCGGGGCGGATGATATCGGCAGTATCGAAATGTAGGTTAGATATCTGATTGACCAGTGCCCAGCTGAAAAGTGAAAGTGGTATCAGGATGAACAGGGTTGTTCCAATTGTGATAATCCATACAGAGGCCAAAGGCTTGATTTTCTTTTTCAGCCAGTTTGAGAAGCCGCGCAATAGCAGGTAGAGGGTGAATGCGCCCAAGATGCCGTTCATGAAAGGCTGCGCCTGGCGGAATAATAGAATTCCCAAGCCTACAATCATGATGATGAGTGAATACTTCCAATATTGTTCTTTCATATCCTTAGGTATTTAGCGTTGATGGTTTGTGTTTGGTGATTCGTTCTTCTGATTTCCTTTTCTTCCAAAGCTGCCAGCTGTTGATGGTATTTTGCCACACCACGTAGCTTCCTGGAGCGATGGTTGTAAGCGGGTTCAGATAGGTGGCTGCCATCCAAATGGCAAGCACCGTGTTCTTTTGTCCCAATGCCTGTCCGCCACTGATGCGGTCGTGGTATTTTCCTCCGATGCTTTTTCCTCCCCAAAACTGGAGGCAGCAGATGACTAGTGCCAGAGCAGCGATAATACATTCTTCGGCTATGGAAGTGTTTCCTTCTATCACAGATTGGGTGGTTTGTCCCATTACGATGGTCAGGGATATTCCCCAAAGATAGAATGCCATGTCCTTAAGTCCTACCAGAAATTGATGGACAGGTGGGGCATAACGTCGCAACAACACCGCGATGAAGAAAGGAAAAAGCAGCAAAGGGAATACTTTCCCTAGTATCCGCATGAATGATTCGCCGAACGGAATGTCGGAAGGTTCCACCAGAGGAAAGACCAAAGGGACAACTATGGCTGCCAGAAGATTGGAAGCCAATGTATAAGTGGTAAGCGATGCGGCACTTCCGCCTAGTTTGTTGGTGATGACTGCAGCAGCCGTAGCAGTGGGGCAGATGAGGCAGACCATTGCTCCTTCAAGTGAGATACGCCATACGGAGCTGAAAGGAATGCAGAGCAATACTCCTGCTACTGCCAGACAGGAAATCAGTTGGATAAGCAACAAGATGCAGGTCCATCGCCGCGGAGATAGGTCTTTGACTTCTATCTTGCAGAACGTAAGGAGCAGTTGGGCAAAAATCAGCAGCGGAGTAAGCCAGACCACTAGAAACTTCACGAAAGGTTTGAGTGGATGAAGGAAATCGAACATGGCAAAGCAGAAATATCCTATGACTCCTGCCAGCATGGCCAAAGGCAACGTCCAGTTCTTGATAAATTGTAGCATGGTGTTTCCTACGTTTAGTTTAGGATGCAAAAATAACGAAAAACGTTAAAATGGTTGCCCTTTTTTCTGTTTTTATAGGCTTTCTCCATTAAAATAAAGAAATCTTGTCTGGCTAAAGGAAGAAACCCACAAAAAACTATTACCTTTGCACCAGACTGGAAACATGGGAAAGTATAGATTTAACATATTATGTATATGCTGTTTCTTGCTGTCTTTCGTAGCAACGGCTTCTGAAGTTACGGACAAATCGTTTACCGTAGTTATAGATGCGGGACATGGAGGTAATGATCCGGGGGCTGTGGGAAGACGTGGGCGAGAAAAGAACATCAATCTGAATGTCGCATTGAAATTAGGCAGGTTGATAGAAGAGCAGTGTGGTGATACGAAGGTGGTTTATACGCGCAAGAAAGATGTATTTGTGCCGTTGCATAGACGTGCCGACATTGCCAATGCTGCCAAGGCGGACTTGTTTATTTCCATCCACACCAATTCTGTTGCTTCACGTAACAGCAGGGTGAGCGGTACGGAGACCTATACGTTGGGACTTCACCGAACGGAGGATAATCTGGAAGTGGCAAAGAAAGAAAACTCTGTCATCTTGATAGAAGATGATTATAAGCAGCGTTATGCCGGGTTTAATCCCAATTCGTCTGAGAGTTACATTATTTTCGAGTTCCTTCAAGATAAGTATATGGCACAAAGTGTGAATTTTGCCCAATTGGTTCAGAAACAGTTCCGCCAAAGTGCACGGCGTATAGATAAGGGGGTGCATCAGGCTGGCTTTCTGGTGTTGCGCGAAACCACAATGCCCAGCGTCTTGATAGAACTGGGATATATTACCAATGCCGCCGAAGAGCAATACTTGTTGTCCGACAAAGGCAGCTCGGCTTTGGCCCAAAGTATTTATCAGGCATTCTTGAGGTATAAGCAAGAGCATAAGACTCCGGCGGCTGGTGTGGGCGGAGATGTTCCCGTTTCAACCGTGTCAGAAGAGGAAAAGGAAGATTCAGGCATTCAGACAGAACAGGCAAGGAAAGACGGAGTGGAAGACAGACCGGTCTTTAAGATTCAGATATTGACTTCCGACCGGATCTTGCCAGCAAAGAGCCGCTTGTTTAAAGGATTAAGTCCTGTAGGACGGTATAGAGAAAAAGGATTATACAAGTATACTTATGGAGAGACGGTTGATTATAATCAGATACTACGCCTGAAGCGGACGAAAGTAGATGCAAAATTCAAGGATGCTTTCATCATAGCATTCAAGAATGGCGAGAAAATGAATGTCAATCAGGCTATCCGGGAATTTAAACGAAACAGATAATTAAAACAAAAAGACAAGCATATATGAGAAAAGAATTTAAAATAGGACTGGCGGGGATTGCTGCACTGGTCATCTTGTTTTGCGGCATCAAATACTTGAAGGGCATCAATATGTTTAAGCCCGAGAGTTATTACCTGGTAGAGTTTGAAAATGTAAACGGACTTCCTCAGTCGAGTCCGGTGTTTGCCAATGGCTTTAAGATTGGTATCGTGCGTGACATTCAGTACAATTACGCAAAGCCTGGCCATGTGCTTGTAGGCATTGAGTTGGATGAACACATGAAAATACCCAAGGGAAGCCGAGCTGAACTGGTGACGGAAATGTTGGGTACCGTAAAGATGAATCTGCTGCTTGACTTGCAGAATACTACCTATTATAATGAAGGAGATACGCTTCCAGGTTCGGCAAACAACGGACTTATGGGAGCTGCTGAACAGGACTTGCTTCCGAAGCTGCAACAGATGATGCCGAAAATGGATTCCATTTTGGGGTCATTGAACAAGCTGTTGGCAGATCCGGCATTGGCCCAGACGTTGCACAATGCCGAACAGTTGACCGCCTCCTTGAATGCGACCAGTGAGCAGCTGAACAAGTTGATGAGTACCGATGTGCCTCAGGTGATGGGAAACGTCAATGACATTACAGCCAATCTAAAGGTCATCAGCGGTAATTTGAAAGGTGTGGATTACGCTTCCACTATCTTGAAAGTAGATTCTACATTGGCTAATGTCCGTATGTTGACAGACAAATTGAACCGGAAAGACAATACGCTCGGGTTGCTGATGAATGATTCATCTTTATATCAGAATCTGAATGCAACGGCGACCAATGCGGCCAGTTTGTTGAAAGATCTGGAAACACATCCGAAACGCTATGTTCATTTCTCGTTATTCGGGAAAAAAGACAAATAAGAAGCTGTTTTGAATTTATCGTGCGATGATTTGGGATGAGTTTTTGAGGCATTTTCGCTTCTGTGATGAGG
>CALUKG010000170.1 GCA_944321155.1 uncultured Bacteroidales bacterium
TGTAAAGATAGCGCAAGGCGAGTGCAGAAGCAAACGAAAACGAGTTTTCAGATTTGAGTTTTCTAGCTAATTTAACTTTATGCAAAGATACAATAAGGCAGTTGTAAGTGCAAGTGGAGTATGATTGGGCTTGTCTTGTTTTGTGCATAAGGATTAAAAACAGCTGTTTCTTTGCTGTAAAATTTGTTGGTGAAATATTTGATTGTTGGATGTCATTGATAGTAACAAATAGTTTTTGGGCTAGGTTAGGAATGCCTTTTTTCTGTTTTGATAGAAAAAATATGCTCCTAACTATACTTTTTTGCTCTAATTTGAGTTATAATAGTAAGCTCTGGATGCGGATATCAGATGCTTTTGGCGCACTTTTTCTTGTTTTTTTCTTGTTTTTTATGCCGAAAATAGTGGATATATCCAAAAAAAAAGTAACTTTGCATCCTTGAATAGATATTGGTTCAAAATCATATTTGTAGTATATGAATAGCAGAATAGTTAAATTATCAGTTTTCTCGTTATTGGTTTTGTTGGCTTCTTGTGCTCAAGACAATGCGATCAGTAAGAAGTATTCTAACACTACTGGTTGGAAATATAACGACCGTAAGACAACTGCCTTTGAAGTTCAGGAAAATTATCGTCCGGTTATACCTCCAGGAATGGTGGCTATTGAAGGTGGTACTTTTGAGATAGGTGAGAAAGGTGAGTATGTAACAGCTCCACGTAACAATCCGAGACGTAGTATCACGGTCAATTCATTTTATATGGATAAATATGAGATTACGAACCTGAACTGGCGTGAGTACTTGCATTGGACAAAATTGGTATTCGGAGGAACTGCTCCTTCATTGGTTGCCCGTGCTACGCCAGATGTAACTGTATGGCGCGAGGAACTGGCATATAATGAACCATATCTTCAGAACTATTTTGAACATCCTTCTTATGATTTGTATCCTGTGGTGGGTGTTTCCTGGGTGCAAGCTATGGACTATTGCCAGTGGCGTACTGACCGTGTCAACGAAATGGCAATGGTGGGTGCTGGTGTAATAGCAGCTCCTGATTTTACAGAAGTTGATCCTGCTTATGAGATTTCTTATGATACGATAAGAACAAGTTTTGTATTCAACACGAACAAATATTTGTTGGATAACAATTACAACCCATATCCGGGAAGAAAACCAAAATATGACATTAATGGTGAAGAACGTAAAGTGACCCGTGCTGATGGTATTCTTTATACCGATTTTCGCTTGCCGACAGAGGCTGAATGGGAATTTGCGGCATTTGCACCGGTGGCGGGTGAAATGGGCTTGACAACAGAAGGACGTATTTATCCATGGTCAGGCTATCATTCACGTAATGTGACTAAGAAGCAATTAGGACAAATGCAGGCCAACTTTGTACGTGGTAAAGGTGACATGATGGGTGTATCTGGCGCATTGAATGACCACTATGTTATAACAGGTCCTGTAAACGCGTATTGGCCAAATGACTTTGGCTTGTATAATATGGCAGGTAATGTTAATGAATGGGTGTTGGATGTATATCGTGAAACTTCCTATCAGGAAATGTCTGAGTACAACTCTTTCCGTGGTAACATTTATGTAGCTCCTAAAGAAGCTGGCCGTGATGAATATGGAAATATCATCTACGAAATTGACTCTTTGGGACGAATTGCTATGGATGTGAAAGTTAAAGAGGATGATGTACGTGATTACAAGGATGGTGATCGTACTTCTGTCTTGAATACAGACTTTACATTGATTGTTGACTCAACTGATATCGTAGAATTGACAAAAAATCGTTTGGTAGATCCGACTGATGTCTTGGCTCCAAAGATTAATAAGAAGTCACGTGTTTATAAAGGAGGTTCTTGGAAAGACCGTATTTATTGGCTGAATCCTTCTACACGCCGTTACTTGGACGAAAACAAATGTTCCAGTACCATTGGTTTCCGTTGCGCTATGAGTACAATGGGAACAGAAGATGTACATGGTAACCGTGATAAATAGCGATAAATAATTTTTGATAATCATTTGGCGGATATGATTGCATATCCGCCTTTTTTTATTGTGTGGGGTGCACAGAAATCCTATTATCATGCTCTGTATTGAATGCTAGGCTTGTTTTAGAACCTCAGGGTTATGAGAGGGGATGTACTAGTAGATAGAAGGAAAAACCGTACGCATGGGTGAATGCTCTTTTGTGTTGAGTTGCTTGAGAATTGCTCAATTCTGAACTTCTTGGATATTGTAGGAATCAGCTAGGTCTTAAACGTTCTAATAGCCTTTCTGGTATGTCCCTTTTTCTTGCTTCTTAGAGGTCGGTGAAATAGTTATCGATGTAATTTAATCTTTTGACGGAGTTTTCTGCTGTTCGCAATTATGTAACTCCCCTAAAAAAACACCAGGTTAGGATATGAAAAAAGGGGAATGAACTGAATCATTCCCCTTTAGCTTATGAAAATTCGTATTAAGCAAGCTTGTTGATATGCTTTGCTAATTTTGACTTCAAATTATTAGCTTTGTTTCTGTGGATTTTGTTGCGTTTTGCAAGTTTGTCAATCATTGCACTTACTTTTGGCAACATTTCCTGAGCTACAGATTTTTCAGTTGTAGCACGCAATTTGCGAACTGCATTACGCATTGTTTTTGCATAATAGCGATTGTGCAATTTACGCTTTTCCGTTTGACGGATTCTTTTCAATGATGATTTATGATTTGCCATCTTTATTCAAATACGTTTTAGTTTAGTAGCCCATAGCGGAATCGAACCGCTCTTTCAAGAATGAAAATCTTGCGTCCTAACCGATAGACGAATGGGCCAATCTTTGAGTCAGTATTACTGCTGAATTGCGGGTGCAAATATACGGCGGATTTTTGAATTGACCAAATATTTCGCGAAAAAAATCCACTTTTTCTCGCAAAATATTTTTTCTCAGCATGACTCATGTTGTCTATTTGTCTGATTTTCGTAACTTTGCGTTGATTTTATGGAATATGCATATGAGTGAAAAAAAAACGGCAATAGTTCTATATGTGACTCGTCATACAGATAAAACGTCCATTGTACATTTATACACACGTGATTTGGGGCGTATTTCTTGTTTGGCTAATGGGATTTTTGGACTGAAGTCTAAAATAAATCGTTCGTTGTTATATCCGTTGTCGCTTTTGGATGCAGTTATTGTAGAAAAAGGTGAAATGTATCGTTTAAAGGAAATCGAGCCTTTACTTTCCTCAGATTCTTTCTTTGAAGATCCGGTTAAGAGGTGTATGGCTATGTTTCTGGCAGAAGTTATGTCACGGTCACTTCGGGATGCTGATCCGGATGAAAATCTATTTGATTTTGTGGTTTCTGCTATAAATGCTTTGTCTACTCGACCTCTTTCCCCAGATTTCCATTTGTATTTTTTACTTCGTTTGTCTGCCTATTTGGGTTTTGAACCTAATATGGATGGGCAGGGTGAAGCATTTGACCTTGAAAATGGTGTGCGCTGCCATCCTGATCCTGCAAATATGCATGTTCTGGATGAGCAGAATTCGCTTTTATTGATTCGTTTGTGCCAGATGGACGGCACATTGACATTGACACATGCCGAGCGTCAGCATTTGCTGGATATTATTCTATTATACTATAAATTACATCTTCCTGCCTTTGGAAATGTACGTTCATTGGATGTTTTGCGTGAATTATTTGCTTGATTCACGCAACGACTTTTTCTTAAGGAACTTTTCTCTGATATTTCTTTTAGATTCTTTGCTGAATTCAACTTGCAAATGCAACAGAATTCTGATTAATAATTTGTTTAAATTTTTCGTTTGGCGTGAGG
>CALUKG010000171.1 GCA_944321155.1 uncultured Bacteroidales bacterium
ATACTAAATCGCAAGCAAAAGCGTGCAGCTCAATGAGTTGCACGCTTTTTGCGTTTATGGGGTTCTTGGTTTCTATGGCTTTGGTATTTCATAAAGAACCTTGTATCGTGTCTTATGATTTACTTGTGCGGTAGGAAGGTAAACAAAAAGGCGACCCAAATAATTCCGCTAACGGATTATACAGCATATTTCATCGCATATTCATATACTTCTCCAGGCATAGGTTCTTTTAATTTCCACACAATTTGCATGGGCTTGGAGCCTTTATAACTCTCCAACATAACTTTTCCTAAATAGACATACCCCATTGTTCTGGATGGATTATCTGCCGCTTTTGCCTGTTTTCGTACAAACAGCAGCATAGTC
Source organism: uncultured Bacteroidales bacterium (assembly GCA_944321155.1). Lineage (GTDB taxonomy): Bacteria > Bacteroidota > Bacteroidia > Bacteroidales > Paludibacteraceae > Gallipaludibacter. Next base: position 367 of record CALUKG010000171.1, read on the forward strand.
TGGGACTGCTTGATATATTTTTGACCCGTAGAAGAATCCGGACTTACTTTATTTTGTGTCTCCCAATGAAACTTTTTGCTACTTTGAGCAAAATCATTATAATTGGTATTTGAACCTAGCTCCCTGTCTTTAATAATGTCAACAAACATTGCTTCAAGCGGAATGCCATTTAATATATTTCGCTCACACCCCTCCCTGTTTGTTGATTTCTTTAATAAGGTTGATGTTCCAATGGCAACTTGTATCTGCGACTTTGTGTAAATACCATGTAATTTCAGAGGGAAAGCATCTCCTAATAAAGAATTATCTTCTTTTTCAAGAGCATTACAATGCTCCATTAAGTAAGATGTTACCTCACAAACTTCTTCAATAAAAATATCATCCTTACTGAATTTATCGAACATCAATTGAAGGTTTGCATATTCACCAGCTACTTCATAAAAGTCGTAATAAAGCATCGTTGCCATAATTTTTTCTTTCACTTTAAGGTCGGATTCACAAATTTTAAACCGATTTACCGCAAGCCAATGAATGAACGCAAAATAAGAATAGGCATCGGTAGAAAGCCATTTCTTACTTACGGCACGCGAAAGCTCGATATTCATTTCCGATAAAGATTTTCTTATCCCAGCTTGATAAAGTAGTTCGTTCCATGTAGTTCCCTTGTATAATTTTTCAATAGGAACATGCGTTAAACGAAGGAAGGAGGATAACGACAAAGGTTCGTCAAAATTAGAGTTAAATTGTTGGATATTGCTTATTATACGATTCTTTCTAAACCCATTGATATAACCCTTGATATTTTCAAGAATATAAATTTTGGCCTTTTCTTCCAACTGAATATGACAACCCAACGGCATATGCGGAAAGTCCTTTTCCACTTCTTCCTGCACGCTCATCGAAGTACGTCCTATCAACGCACGAAAACGATCCGTATAATTAAATTCAGCTCTTGAATGACCGACAAAATCTAATACCTTTAGATGTGTCTTGCCTTTCGACTTACGCAAGCCGCGGCCAAACTGTTGAAGAAAAATTGTCAAACTCTCCGTTGGGCGCAGGAATAAGATCGTGTCTATTTCAGGAACATCGACGCCTTCATTAAACATATCTACGACAAAAAGATAGTTAATTTTCTTTTGTACTAAATTTTTTATTTCCAAACGTCGGTCTGCAGCATTATCACTAACCAAAATTCCTGATTTTAAACCGGCAAGGGTAAATTTTGCATTCATATATTTTGCGTGTTCACGATCAACGCAGAAGCAGAGGGCTCTAACATTGTTGTAGTCCGATAGATATTTTTCAATAGCCTTGAATATGATGCCAGTCCGTTGATCATTGGCGGTATAAATTTTGGTAAGTTCCGCTGGCAAATAATGGCCGCGCTCCCAACGCACTTCCGACAAATCAACCGTATCGGTAATGCCATAATAATGGAATGGCGACAGAAGGTTGTTGTTTAAAGCCGTGTCAAGACGTATTTCTGCTGATATGCGTTGGCCGAAATACATAGTAATGTCTTTGGCATCCATTCGTTCAGGAGTGGCCGTAAGTCCGAGCAACACCTTTGGCTTGAATTTCTGCAAAATTTTCTGATAACTGTCTGCCACTATGTGGTGGGCTTCGTCGAATACAATATAATCATAATAGTCAGCCGGCAATGCAAGTTGGTCAATTCGGTTGTTCAACAAATCCTTAGATGCAAACAGATGTGAATATGACACGGCTTCATGTCCGCCATACCACATGTCTCCGAAGTTAGGGTCATTTAAAACAAGTCTGAAAGTTGCACACGCCTGCCTGATGATTTCTTCCCGATGCACCACAAATAGAAAATTTGCCCGTTGGTGTTTTTCCCTGAACCGTTTGTAATCAAACGCTGCAATTACTGTTTTCCCCGTACCTGTAGCCGCTACGACAAGATTTTTCCAATTATTGTGATATAACCTTTCTGTTTCTAATTTATCCAATACATCGTTTTGATATTCTCTTGCTTCTATCAAATCGAGCACCGAATAATCAATCCCCGCAACAGGTTGTTCTATCATTCCTAAGGCCGCTTTCAGTTTATTTTCATCACGGGCTATTATGAACGTTTCAAAAGAACTGCCTTCCCAATATGTATCAAATGTGTTATTTACCATCGACATAATATGTGGAAGTTCAATTTGCGTAACCTTGATGTTCCATTCAAGTCCATCGGTAAGCGCAGCCTTTGAAATGTTTGACGATCCGATATAGGCTGTGTTGAAATTAGTGTTGCGCAAAAAGATATACGCTTTCGCATGCAAACGGTCAACATCTCTGTTGTAAGAAATTTTGATTTCTGTATTTGGTAATTTACCCAATGTCTCGACAGCCTTATATTCAGTGGCTGCCATATATGTTGATGTGATTATCTTCAATGGTCGCCCAGAATTTGTAAATTTTCTTAATTCAGGTAACAAAAGATTTATTCCACTTTGTCGGATGAATGAAACAAGTATACGTACTTCGTCAGATGATAGAATTTCTTTTTTTAGTTCGCTAACCATACTGACACCAAAATTTGACCCCGTAAAAAGTGCACTTTGCGTGAGTGTGGTGATAGGTGTAATCTGTTGAATATATTTTTGAATGTCTGTATAATCACACGCGGCCTTGTTAATGATGCAGGTTAAGATTGAATGGCTTGCATCAATCAAATCGTCCTCATACTGCTCAATGTGAAATTCCGTACCTAACTTTTTGATTATTTCATTAACTAAGCCTATGCTTCTCTCAATCCCGTCGTCAGAATCAACCAAATCAGCCACAAGCCTCTGGATAAGCGAATACAAATAACGTGAAAGATACTTTATTGCCTCTTCCTTGCCTATTTTCTTTATTCCTATATGATAGACCTTACGGTCACATTTGTCTAATTTATATTTGAAAAGTTGATTAATAATCTGTTCGTATATACCTGTCATAAAGTTTATTTTTAATGATCTTATGTAGCTTAATTTTCTTTTTTGGATCATACTACACTTTTATTTCAAAATAACTTCTTTTTCTCTTCTTTCCTTAACCTTATCCAATCCCGCCATTTTTTTGATACAGAAGCCTCACCAGCAGGAAAGTATATCTTAAAAACCTGAGATAAGAAACTCACAATGTCACTGCGCTTTTTGCTCATGTTGGAGAAAGCGGAGTAAACATAATACATGAGTTCTTGCTGGCTGCACATTTCATTTGGCTGGACTGTGATTGAGGGTGGAAGAATCAAATTGTGTTCTGCAAATGCGTAGGCACTGGCAAGAATAGTCTTTTGTTCCTCTTCGCTGAACATCTTGATTTTCCCGGCAAACCATTCAAGTTCTCCTTTTTGGAGTGCTTGTTGTTGTTCACTCTGGCGTTCCATTAGAATGGATACTTTCTCTTGCTCTTTTTCAGTAAGGGCTTCTTC
>CALUKG010000172.1 GCA_944321155.1 uncultured Bacteroidales bacterium
AAAACAAATACATCCTATTATCTGCTGGCTCTGCTTACCGTTGCCATGTGGAGTACAACTTTTGCCTCGTCCAAGACGCTATTGAAGAGTTTTGCGCCGGAAACCATCATGCTGTTCCGTTTTTCGTTGGCGTGGCTGGCGTTGTTCTTGTTGCGTCCGCGCATCAAGAAACCATACAATTGGCGTGATGAGTGGTTGTTTTTGGGAGCAGGCATTACAGGATGTACTTTCTATTTCATTGCGGAAAACACGGCCTTGCTTTTTGCCGATACCATAACGGTGGGGCTGGTGGTGGCCATAGCGCCTTTGTTGACCTTGTGGACAGTGAGGCTTTTTGACAAATCGGAGAAAATCCGTCTCCCGCATATTATTGGTGCCGTTTTAGGATTTTTGGGTGTGGCGCTCATCTCTTTCAATGGTTCATTCCATTTGGCGGCCGACTGGCGTGGCTATGCCTTGGCGCTGGCAGCAGCTTTCAGTTGGGCGGTCTATTCGGTCATTCTGAAAAAGATGGATACGCGCTATTCTCCGCTATTTGTGACACGGCGTACATTCTTTTATGCGGTCATAGTGCTTTTGCCTATTATGTGGCTGATGGATATACATATTGAATGGGCACAACTTCTCCGTCCGGTTAACTATTTGAATGTGCTTTTCCTTGGACTATGTGCCTCTTGCTTGGCTTATCTGATTTGGGCGAAAGTAGTGCGACAGATAGGGGCGGTAAAAGCCAATAATTTCATTTATCTCTCACCTCTGTTTATTTGTATGATTGGGGTGTGGGTGATGCACGAGACCATTACGCCATGGATTGTGGCTGGGGGCATATTGGTGTTGGCTGGAGTTTATGTGGCTACGTTGGGAAACAACAAGTAGGAATAAGAAATCTCATGACATAAGGATTTTTCTGCTATTCCCTTGTCTATTAGACCTCATGCTATAATAGGTATGCTGTATCTAATGATGCCTCTATAAACTTAATACATTTCCCGTTGGTTACTTGCGTTTAATTTTGTATTTTTGCCATCTTGAAACAAATTCTGGTTGGCCTTAGAGTGGCTGTATTTCCTGCAAAAGGAAAGAAATCAGGATAAAAGGAAGAAAAAATGAACTTGAACGAAACGAAGTTTTTGCGGCTTGTCGATACACCTGACGATTTGAAAAAATTGCAACGGAACGAATTGCCGCAGTTATGTAGCGAGTTGAGGCAATTCATTATCGATGAATTGTCGCACAATCCTGGTCATTTAGCTTCAAGCCTTGGCGTAGTGGAATTGTCTGTTGCGCTACACTATGTTTTCAATACGCCGTATGACAGAATTATCTGGGACGTGGGACACCAGGCTTATGCACACAAAATATTAACTGGACGGCGTGACCGTTTTTCCACCAACCGACAGTTTAAGGGGTTGTGTGGATTCCCAACACCTAAAGAGAGTGAATACGATGCGTTTGGTACCGGACATTCATCTACTTCCATATCGGCAGGCTTGGGTATGTCGGTGGCTGCTTTGCTCAAGAATGAACGTGACCGGCAGGTAGTGGCTGTGATTGGTGATGGTGCGATGACGGGAGGATTGGCGTTTGAGGGGCTCAACAATGCCTCTATGGATAAGAACAATATGCTTATTATCCTCAATGATAACAATATGGCCATTGACCCTCTTAAGGGAGGCTTTACGCAATATCTTACCGATATAATCACTTCCAAGACTTATAACAATCTCCGTTATAAGACATACAAGTTCTTGAAAAATAAGTCTTTGATGGATGAGTCAAGCAAGAACCGTGTGCAACGTTTCAACACTTCACTCAAGACATTGTTGTCAAAGCAGCAGAACAATATATTTGAAGGGCTCAACCTGCGCTATTTCGGACCGGTAGATGGACATGATGTGGAGGGGCTGGTACGCATATTGTCGGAGATAAAGAATTTTAGTGGCCCGAAAGTTTTGCACCTGGTTACGGTAAAAGGTAAAGGCTATAAGCCGGCTGAAGATTCTGTGACCATTTGGCATGCGCCAGGTGAATTTAATGTGCAGACGGGTGAACGCAAACATCCGCATTTGAACAAGACAACACCACCGCTTTATCAGGATGTGTTTGGTCATACCTTATTGGAACTGGCCCGTGCGAATGAAAAGATTGTCGGTATTACACCTGCTATGCCGTCGGGTTGCTCCATGAATATCATGCAGAAGGAATTGCCGGAACGTGTCTTTGATGTGGGTATTGCAGAAGGACATGCTGTGACGTTCTCGGCAGGATTGGCGAAAGAAGGGCTGATTCCGTATTGCAATATCTATTCGTCTTTTATGCAGCGGGCCTATGACAATATTATTCATGATGCGGCTTTGCAGAACTTACATGTAGTTTTGTGTATCGACCGTGCGGGTATTGTTGGGGCTGACGGGGCAACGCACCATGGTTTGCTCGATTTGGCCTATTTGCGTTGCATACCCAATGTGACCATTGCTGCACCAATCAATGAAATAGAACTTCGCAACTTGCTCTATACAGCGCAGGATGCGCAAGGGGTATTTGCTATACGTTATCCAAGGGGTAGGGGTGTTTGTCCTGATTGGCAACAGCCATTTCAACAACTCCCTGTTGGCAAAGGTCAACAATTGGCAGAAGGTGACGATATGGCCATAATTTCTATCGGAGCTATTGGCAATACGGTTATTCAGGCACTTAAGATGTATTATGAGGAATATGGTACGCAAAAACAGATTGCACATTATGATATGCGTTATTTGAAACCGATAGACAATGAGATATTGCATCAGGTTGGAAAAAAATACGCTAAAATCATGACGGTTGAAGACGGTGTGATTTCAGGTGGGTTGGGCTCGGCTGTGCTCGAATTTATGGCAGACAATGGTTACACGCCAAGGGTTAAGCGTTTGGGAGTAAATGATTGTTTTGTAGAGCACGGTTCGACGGCCGAATTATATAATATGCTTGAACTGGATGTGCCGGGTATAACAAAACATATAAAGGAATTTCTTACCGCTGAATAAATATGAAAATCTGTATTGTCGGAGCAGGAGAGGTTGGAACGCATTTGGCCAAACTGCTGGCACGTGAAAATTTTAATATTGTATTGATGGATGCTTCAAGCGAACGTTTGAGGGATCTGGATGCCAATTATGATTTTCTTACGGTTGTTGGATCGCCTACTTCACTCAAGGATTTGAAGGAAATAGGAGTGGAGGATGCTGATTTGTTTATTGCGGTTACCCCTCACGAGTGTGTGAATATAACAGCCTGTATGCTGGCTTCCAATCTGGGGGCCAAAACGACATTGGCACGCATTGACAACAGTGAATATATGCAACCTAAGAATCGGGAATTCTTCAAGAAAATGGGAGTAACCCATTTGATTTATCCTGAGTTGTTGGCTGCAAAGGAAATAGCGGAATCCCTGTCGACCAACTGGTTCCGTAATCACTTGATTTTGGGGGATGGACTCTTGGAGATGTTGGTGATTAAGGTGAGGGCCAATTCGGAGATTGTCAATAAGAAATTCAAGACAGGGGCTTTTGACCATGACAAGTATAGAATAGTGGCTATCAAAAGACAAAATGAGACCATCATACCAGGCGGTAATGACGAAGTATTGCCCAATGATTTGGTCTGCTTTGTAACATCACCTGAAAATAGGAAGTTTGTGCGTACGCAGGCTGGTAAAAAGCTGATTGACATCAAGAACGTGATGTTTATGGGAGGAAGCCGGATTGTACAGAATGCT
>CALUKG010000173.1 GCA_944321155.1 uncultured Bacteroidales bacterium
AAAAAAGCCAACTAATTCGCAATAATTTGTGGATGAATTAGTTGGCTAATTTTATTCTATTTACTGAATGTCCCTATTTTACAATTAATAGTATCAGTGCCTGCATAACAACATCTTTGAATATCTCCCTTGAAACAATCAGTTGACTTTATAATTGTAATGCACCTTTGCCAAAGCCTCATTAGCATCTACAATTTTCTTCTTTAGCCCTTCTTTATATGCCTCCAAACGCTTTTCAACTCTTTCGTCTGATTGTGCAATAAACTGCAATGCCAATATAGCAGCATTTAATGCCCCATCTATTCCTACTGTTGCCACAGGAATTCCGGGAGGCATCTGTACAATGGAAAGAAGAGCATCCATACCATCCAATTTAGAGCTGATTGGAACACCAATTACAGGAAGTGTGGTCATACTAGCAATAACCCCAGGAAGAGCAGCTGCCATTCCTGCAGCCGCTATAATAACTTTTATCCCTCTTTGCTTGGCTGCCTTTGCAAAATGTTCCACTTGTTCTGGCGTACGATGGGCCGACAATGCATTAATTTCAAATGGGACTTCAAATTCATCTAATAGCTTCGCTGCTTTTTCCATAATAGGCAAATCAGACGTGCTACCCATAATAATACTAACTTCCGGTGTCAACATTTTCTATCAAATAAAAAATGACAGTATGCCAAATACGCAATCTGTTCTGTTGCTATCAGAAAGCTCAGTCATTTACAGCAGTAAACTCTCATTGCCTTCAGCACCTTACATCTTATATATTCCGACATACCTTGATGGGGCAGCATCAATTGATGCTGCCCCATCAATAGTTGTTACATACTAAATTATTGCTTGGTATCCTGCAGCATCCAAAAGGTTATCCAACTCTGCCGCATCGTTCACGGATATTTTCACCATCCAACCCTTGCCATAAGGATCTTCATTCACCAACTCAGGGTGTTCTTCCAAATCAGCATTAAACTCTAATACTTCGCCAGTAACAGGCATGTTCAGATCAGAAACTGTTTTAACAGCTTCCACGCTACCGAATACGCCTCCGGCTTCAATAGTTTCACCTACTGTTTCAACTTCAACAAAGACGATTTCACCCAATTCACTTTGAGCAAAGTCAGTAATACCTACATAAGCTTCGTTTCCTTCCACACGAATCCATTCATGTTCATTCGTGTACTTAAGATTTGCTGGAATGTTCATGGTTTTTGTTTTTAATTTAAATTTATACTTAGGTTAGCTATGTTTCTCTGCTTTATATATAGTACATTTAATTGGATAATGGTCGGAATAATTACTTTTATCCACCTGAAAATCGCCAGCCAAAAAATTATCATCATGCATAATATAATCAATTCTGACGTTCATAAGACTTTTCTGGAAAGTCAATCCGAATCCCCAACCATTTTCAATAAATGCATCTTTCAGACTTTTACCTTTTATCGTTCGATACGCATATGACACAGGAACATCATTAAAGTCCCCGCACAGCAAAACCGGATAATCACATTCTTTCAACGCATCTGAAATCTGCTGTGCCTGAAACGCTCTCAACCGATAGGCCTCTGCCAATTTCTGCGAAACCTGCTCAGCATAGATACCAGCCCTTTTCGTATCAAAGTCTTTCATCAAATCAGTCTGCATCTTGACATCTCCTTCTGTCAACTTATTTGACTCCAGATGACAATTGTAGATTCTCACAGTATCACCCCTTACCACTATATCCGAACATATTGCCATATTAAAGCTAGACTCAATATTCAGATTATTCTTTCTAACAATCGGGAATTTCGAGAAAGTCGCAATCCCCATCTTCTTATATTTATTGTCTATAATAAATTCCACATGACTATATGGATAATCCTTCAACGCTCTTTTAACATCAGCCATCTGCAAATATTCTTTATATTTCGAAACTGCAAATTCCTGCATGCATACAACATCCGGATTCTCCTTAACAATATAATCCAAAACCGGATTTCCTTTTCCCTTCGTTGTTTTGGCAAACTGACCACAAGCCATTGTATTATAACTCATCAATGTCAACACTGGGGGTTCGCTTACATCTTCCGCTCCATCCGAAAAATTACATGCAAATGTATTAAGTACTGGTCCTCCCACCAACAACATCAATACCAAAGACATACAAGCCCAATAGTCCCGCAAGAAAAGCCAAAAAACAACAAACAGTACATTCAGCAACAAGAAGACAGGAAAAAACAATCCCAAATATGCCGGAAAAGCTATTATTTGCGGATTCACCCAAACAGACAATCCTCCCACTAGCATAAGCAAGGCCACAATCATATTAAGGGCAACAATTGCCCCTTTACCTATGCGCCTATACCAAGGTCGACTATCTTTGGAAGAGTTTTTTCTTTTCATCTTCTGTCAAGCTTTCATATCCCGAACGTTTAATTTTATCCAATATGGCATCCACCTCACGATTCTGTTGTGCTTTTGCCTGGTTATACTCTGCATCAGACATCGGTTTTGCATAATGAAACTTTGTTTGTTTTACGCGTTTTCGCGGGGCAAAGCAATTCACAAACCAATCCGCTATAGCAGTAAACCACCTCGTGCAGTCAATTCCACATCGCAAAAATACAATAAATAAACAACCTGCCAAAGCCCCACCCAAATGAGCCAATTCTCCGCCAGAATTAGCCGATGTTATTCCCAGAAAACTAATGATAACCACTATCAATGCAAAATATTTCAGTTTAAGACTGCCCATTAGAAAAAAGCGAAGCTCCATATCCGGCATTTGCATAGCCACCGCAATAATAATCGCCATAATAGATGCAGACGCACCCATCAAATAAGTAACCTGCGGATTATGCGTAAAATAAGGAAACACATTATATGATATCAGATACACCAATGCGCCCAACAATCCACCATTAATATAAAGTCCCAGCAACTGTTTCTGGTTATAAGCAAACAAAAACATTTTGCCAAACCAATAAAGGCATAACATATTAAACAGCAAATGAAGAAATCCTTTATGCAAAAACATATAGGTCACCAAAGTCCAAATTCGCCGAATGACCAAAGGAAGTTCAGAAGGAACAGCGAGATATTCAACATATTGCGCAAAGTGGATATTAAAGAGCCGGAAAATAACATTTACTATCGTGACCAATACCCATACACCTATATTCACCCCAATAAGACGTGTCAATGTATCACCTTGTTTAAAATGACTTTGAATTTGCTTGAAAATATCCATACTAGTACAAATTTCCTTTTTTCCGCCAATAAAGAATAACGAAATAACCAAATATCATACCCCCCAAATGGGCAAAATGAGCTACATTGTCACCGGAGAAATTAGCTACTCCCAAAAACAGTTCGGCAACGGCATACAACAAAACAAACACCCGCGCCTTAATTGGGATAGGTAAAAACATCAGCATCAGGCGTGCCTCGGGGAAAAGCCATCCAAATGCCAAGAGCAAGCCAAAAACAGCTCCAGAAGCTCCCACAGTCAAAGGGGCATTTACAATCAATTGCTTCATATGCAACAATTCGGGAGCCTGAAAATATGTCAAGTCGCCAAATGACAGAATTGTCCGTAGTTTTCCTTCATACGCCAAAAGTCCCACACCGGAATTTGCCGCAATAGCATTATTGATGGCCCCTATCAATGGTTGATAATCAATGGTCCACATAATCTGCTGAACCACTGCAGCACCGACACCGGTAACAAAATAATAAAACA
>CALUKG010000174.1 GCA_944321155.1 uncultured Bacteroidales bacterium
TCTGTCATGAGGATATGACAACTTATGCAGAGCCGGGTGAATTCCAATTATGGGTATCTGCAGATAGTCAGCAAGGTGTACCAGTACAATTTATATTGAAATAGAAAAATACATTTCCTATGATAAGAAAGAATTTTATTCTCAGAAGTCTTTGTGCAGGAATACTGCTTTTATATGTCGCCTTTTTGGAAGCGGCAACGCCCTATTGTGGCACGCCTCTAACAAACGGTGATAAAGTAGTGTATTTAACTTGCACAATGACCGATGTGAATACGTACAAGATTCTTATCGTAGGGGAAGGATTGGATGGTTTGTCTGGGTCTTATGTTCATGTGAATGGTAGAGGAGAGTATTATTTGAATGGCGATCACATGGAGGTGGCAGAAGACGGAACTTCTATTTCTTGTGTCATAGAATCTACCACCCCTCCACAATTTTATACCCCTTTGTATGTACTGATGCCTTTAGAGGTGAATTTTGGTACTCCATCGGATATAGATTGGAGTGGATGTACACATGATATTGAGCATCCGGTTATGGGAACAGTGGCATTATATGGTGAACCAACCTATAACAGTGCGCAGCTGGAGGTACTTGGCGCTACTGATGATTTGGCTGTAGTGGCGTATCATGTAGTGGATGCTGTAAATGGGTATGATATGGTGATTGTTCCTGAGGGGGATTTATTGACCCTATCAGGGTTGCAACCAGAAACGGTTTATAATTTTACTGTTTCTGCTATGGATGGCAGTAATCAGGAATCTTCCAATACGGCTTCGATTAGTCTTAAAACAGAGGCTTTTGTTTATCATGAATATGTGATGATGCATTTGGATAACTCTGTTTATTATGATTCAGAAGCTTGTATTGTGGTAACTCTTCAAAAAGAGCGAGGTAATTCGTTCAGTGTAACAGTTAGTCCTTATAGAGCAGAAACGGTGATTGATTATGTCTCTGTTAATGTAGTGAATCAAAACAAATCGGCCAATATTGGTGAGGCTGGCTCTGGTGTGTCTGTTAGTGGAGAGAAAATAATTTTCACAGATTTGGCATCGTTGACAGATTTGTCCCTTCAAATATTTTGGCATACTCCATCAGTGGGCGAGGGCGGAAGTTGGTTGGTATCAATTTCTTCTGTATTGGAATCGGAATTGTATCGAGGTGACCCTTGCTGTGGCCAGATAGACATCGCTTCTGGTTTATCTATACGTTACAAGGTGGAAACATACAATGATACTACGCATTTTATGGTAATACCAGTCAATAAAACCAGTCTGACGGATGTACAATTGATGCTGAAAGATGGCAGTACCTATCCTATGTCCTTATCGGGAGGTGCATGGCGTTATGAATTTCCTAATACAGAAGAGCTTAGTTACTGTTTTCAACTGAATGGAACGGAACAAACAGAATATTTGGTTCATTTGCCTTTTGACAATCAGGAGTGTTATGTAAATGCAGATATAGATTATACGGAGGATTGGGCTGGAGCAAACCTTATTTTGGAAAACGGCACATTCAGTAATAATCATAGTGATGCTTACCTGATGAATCTTATGTTAGTGGGAGCTACTGCGTTTGAAAACAATGACAGCATTACCATATTGGGCAATTTGATTATTGGTTCAGATACGGAAGCGGCTACACAATGGTTGAAGACGGGGAAAGTTAAGGTGTATGGTAAGGTGTTGGCCTGTATAGATTTTCCTGAAGGTGGGTTGTGGTATCCTAATATGATTCCTTATGATTTTATTGATATCTATGCCGACCAGTGGGGAACAATACCTGTTTGCAATAATAATGGTTCGGTGTCGGGTGAGCAAATAAAATATGTGGCAGCTCAATATGGAATTATTGGAAATAATCAGATTCCGAGCTGGAGTTGGGTAAATGGTGATTTGATAGCGGGGGAAAATTATTTCCTTGCTGTAGCTGAAAATAATGAACGTCTTTATTTTGAATTACCCAAAACGGAAGCAAAAACCAGATTCTCGCAGCAAGAAGAGGTCGTGAACATAGAGATGGGTTCAGACTTGTTTACGGGATGGAACTTTATCGCTAACCCACTGCAGCAGGATGCTGTGTTGAATACGGAAAATGCATTTTTCTATCAATATAATCCTCAAAGCGATAATTATTCTGTTTTGCCTATAAATGACCATGTAACGGTTTCTCCTTTCTATTCATTTATAGTGAAAGCCAATAATGAGACAAACGAGACGACCACCGCATCTTTTCATGTGATTGATGAAAGTGGCAACAACCAAAGGACAAAGCAAGATGGAGCACAGGACATTGTACTTGAGGTTGACGGGTATAAAACTTACTTACGTTTTGATAAAGATGCAACCATAAATTACGATGTGCTTATGGATGCTCCTTATTTGTTTGGTGGAGACTTATCCATTGGCTTATATACGAAGAATGATATTTATTATGCAATAAACACGCTTCCTTTGGGAGAGAATAGTGTGAGCTTAGGATATGTACTTTCAGAAGGGGAGCATATACTTTCCTGGAATATGGAAAACCAAGCATCTATCAATACATGTTATTTGTATGATACATTTACGGAACAATGGATTGATATGCAAGAAGAGGCATATTATGTATTTGATAATGAGGAGAATGGTAAGGTGGATGGGCGCTTTCTATTGGTGTTGGATTATAGTAATTCCACTTCTGGCGAGGTCACAACATCTTTAACCGATCGGATTGATAGTGAGGTTCCTTTTCGATTGATTGGGAATGTGTTGGAGATTAATGTTCAGCAACCGGTTTTATGCAAGATTGTTGATGTTATGGGTCGGATAGTCGCTTATAGAAAGATAGTATCCGATACTTCTATAAGGCTGGCAGAGAATGGGATGTATGTACTTTGCTTGGGAGAGGAGAAATATAAAATAGTTGTTTTGTGACGATACGGAGAATATGGTTCTCAAGGTGCTGGAAATATTGTTTTTGGTGTTGACTGTAGATTGTATGGGATTTGCATCTGCTTTTATTTTTGATAGAGATAATCTGATTGATTACTCTAATGAATTATTGTTGCATGAGGAGCGATTGCCAATCTTGAAAAGTAGGATTGATGGTGTTGTTCCGATTGCTCCAGTAAGTAAGGAACAGACGAAAAGGAATTGGAGAGTTCCGCTATTTTCAGATGATGTATTTACGATTACCAATAGAAGAGATTTGATAGTAGCACGAAATGATGTTAGTTGTTCATTGATATATAGAAGACCGAAGCCGCTGGGAATATTTGAAAACACAATGAGTAGTACGGTTGGCATTTTTCCCATGGGTGCTATACGACAGGAAGGGGAAATTGCCATGGGTGGAATGGATGCAGATTCCTATGTGGAACAAGGGCAGGTAATGCAAAAAGCCTTTCCACCCGATTTGCCTGCCAATCCAATACCGATAGATAATGGAATACTTTTCTTGTTATGTGCGGTTGGGGGATATGCTTATATTATATGGCTTAGTAAAGTAATAACATAACAAACTTAATCTATTAACTAAATTGTTTAATTCTAAAAACACAAAGTCATGAAAAAAAATCTATTCAAATTTTTTATTCTTGGAGCAATGATGTTAGGTGCTTCATCTCTTAATGCAACGCAGTATTGCGAAACTCCGTTAACTAGCGGTGATCATACAATTTATTTGTCTTGCCAGAAATTTAGTGAA
>CALUKG010000175.1 GCA_944321155.1 uncultured Bacteroidales bacterium
TCAATGAACGCTTATATTTGATTAAAAATTAATCGTTTAACTACAGTGAGGTGGCTTTTATCGCACCACTAATATTTGAATATATCAAATAGTGTTCCATCGTGTCAGAGCAAGAGGCGCTCCAACTTCATTTTCCACTTCTCCCAACCGGGCATTTCCTGTGAAAGCAACTCATAGAAAGCCTTAGTATGGTTTCTGTGTACCAAATGACATAATTCGTGCACTATCACATATTCAATGCAAATGCGCGATGCACATATCAGACGGATGTTCAACGAGATGACACCTGCATTGTCGCAACTTCCCCAACGGGTTTTCATTTCCTTTATTTCCATACCAGCCGGCGCCACGCCATAGTGTTTGAAACGTTCCGCCAAAGGCAGGAAATAGTCCGAAAACTTGATTGACGCACGTTGTCTGTACCACGCCCACAAAAGCGTTTCCACATCTTTTGACCTGCGGCATTCCACTTCCAATACATTTCCCTGATAATGTAACCTGTTGGCGCTACCCTCCTTTACCCGCAACATGTATTGTCTGCCCAAATACAAATGCGTTTCACCACTGACATAAAGACGTTTGGGAGTGTGTATACCCAAAGACTCAAGTTTGGGGCGAACGCAAGGAGCGAAGCGACTGGATACCGCATCAAGTATAGTATGATTGGTTAATGGTTATAGATTTCGGGGAAATCGAGGAAAATAGCATTTTAAATTTTAGGGAAATCCTGGAAAGTAGCGTTTTAAATTTCAGGGAAATCGGATAAGATAGCATTCCAGATTTGTATAAAAGCCAAAAAAGACTTACTTTAGCACCATCATTGTTTTGATAAAATCATGGAAAAGAAAGTTTTCAGAAGAAAGATTTATAATCAGATTCTCAAATGGAAGCAAGAATCAAATGGATCAACTGCCTTAATGATTCAAGGCGCAAGACGTATTGGTAAATCCACAATAGTAGAAGAGTTTGCCAAAAAGGAATATTCTTCCTATATAATTATTGATTTCAACAAAGCGTCAACAACTGTAAAATCACTTTTTGATGATTTAATGGATATGGATTTCCTTTTTCTTCAACTACAAACTATCTATCATGTTATATTGGAGAAACGTAAATCAGTCATTATTTTTGATGAGGTGCAAAAATGTCCAAACGCTAGACAAGCAATCAAATATCTTGTACAAGACGGTAGATATGATTATATAGAAACAGGTTCACTCATCAGCATAAAACAAAATACCAAAGGGATTACCATACCCAGCGAGGAAGAGCATATTGATATGTATCCGATGGATTATGAAGAATTCCGTTGGGCATTGGGAGATACAGTATCAGTTCCTCTTATCAAAACTTTCTATGACAAAAGAATGCCATTAGGAGCGGCTCATAGAAACATGCAAAAGGATTTGCGCCTTTACATGTTGGTAGGAGGAATGCCACAAGCTGTCAACGAATATATACTAACCAACAATCTTGCAAAAGTTGATGCTGTAAAAAGAAGAATCATCAAATTGTATTCTGACGATTTCCTGAAAATTGACGCTTCGGGAAAACTCAGCAAACTATTTATGGCTATTCCTGCACAACTCAGTAAAAATATATCCCGTTATTATACTCATTCTGTAATAGGAGAACTGGAAAACAATACAGCGGCTGAAATGCTCATAAATCTAGAGGACAGCAAAACTGTACTTGTTTCTTACCATGCAGATGACCCCAATGTAGGAATGTCATTGGTTAAGGATATATCGAGATATAAACTCTTTATTGCCGATACGGGATTGTTTGTAACAATGGTATTTTGGGATAAAGATTTTACAGAAAATATTATTTATCAGAAATTGCTCGTTGACAAATTAGAAGTCAATCTCGGATATATATATGAAAACCTTGTAGCTCAAATGCTTACAGCAGCTGGGAATAAATTATTTTACTATACATTCAAAAAAGACGAAAAACATTTATATGAAATTGATTTCCTATTGTCAAGAGGAAATAAGATTTGTCCCATTGAGGTTAAATCATCTGGATACAAAACTCATACATCGCTTGATGCTTTCAGAACAAAATATTCAGCTAGAATTAAGAACAGCTATTTAATCTATACAAAAGACCTGCAAATTGGCGATAATGAGTTGGTCTATCTACCCTTCTATATGACAAACATGATTTAACCCCAATCAGTCATTAGAGTGTAGGAATTACATTCATCCAAGTTGAACGGGTATTTTTGAGATGATTATCGTTTCTTTTCTGCATTGTCGCATCCTCTTTTCGGTCATATAGTCCGCTATATTCTTTTGACAGAATTGGGTTAAAATCGATAAAACGATGGTGTGTCATAATATGCTATCTGCTTCGTTACTATCAGAAACGATATGCTATAGGCATACGCAAAATTTTGAGTTCGAACAATAAACCACACTTCTGTCCCGCATTGCTGCGGAAGAACGTTTGGGAAGGACACTAAGAGGCTATGCTTCTGGATTCCGCATTGCTGCGGAATGACGTTTGAAACGAACGCTGAATGCCAAGGCTACTGGATACCGCATCGAATGCGGTATGACGAGTAAAAAGAGCGAAGTGCGGATTAGAAACAGGGAAAGTGCTGAGAAGAAGAGGAAAAACAGAGCGGGATTCGGCTGATGCCGAGTCCCGCTCTGGTGGTTGAAGCATGTACGATTGGTGACTGCTTCCTATTTTTTCAAGGGTTCTGTTGTCGGGTTTTTCCCGACAGCAGAACCCTTGTCATTTGCGTTTATTTTTCTGCCGGTTTAAAGGAATGCACGTAGCGTTCCAACTTGGCAGGATAAACGTCGGCAATGGTAATCATCATGGCTGTGTCGTAAACGTCGCCAAAGTCCTTGTCGAGGCAGGTGCCGAAGGTCTTCATGGACGGAGACAGCTCGATGTAAGAGTGAATGAGTGGAGGAATGATTTCGCCATGCTCTTTCACGTAATTGTTCAGAATCTTGTAGTTTTCCTGATAGTCGGCACCGGTAAACATGGCATCATACATGCTTACTTCTTCCGGTGTGAAGGTTTCCGGCCACTTGCCTACCAACATTTTTTCCTTGTCGCCAAAGAATTTTTCCAGATAATAGAAAATGGCATTACGGATTGGCTTTGGCATGGTGGAATAAACGGTTACCTTGCCTGCAAGATAACGTACATCGCCAGAGGCAACCAAAGCACCAATGCCGTCCCACAGATTGTCCAAAGCGAAGAGGCTTTTGCGTCCCATCTGTGCTGACTGGTATTTGGGCTGCACCCATGCACGCGCCATTTCAATGGTATAAGGTAAATATTCCTTGATGAACTTTTCTGTGAAATCGAACAAGTGTTCGGTGTTCATAAAAGGCTGGCCATTTTCCTGTAAGGTAACCTGATTGCCATAGGTAAAGCGGTAGCCTCCGATGATTTCTTCCTCTTCCGGATTCCAAACCAACAACTGACGGCATGCGTCAATCATGTCAAATGTACCGACATCAGAAGCCTGACCTGTGCCTGCTCCCACCGTGCGGAAGGTCATTTCACGCAAACGACCGATTTCCTGCATTACATTAGGCGCATTCTTGGCAGTAATCACATATATTTCATTGTCGGCCTTATTCGTTTTTCTCAATAACTTGTCAGGAGTCAGCTCACTTTTGAGCACTTCCTTACTTATTGGCTGAATCAAATCATT
>CALUKG010000176.1 GCA_944321155.1 uncultured Bacteroidales bacterium
AGACTTAAGGAAATCTGCGATAAACTGTCCATACCATTTGTATTTAAGTCATCATTCGACAAGGCCAACCGTACTTCAGCCAGTGCGCCACGTGGAATAGGTATGGAGAAAGGATTGGCTGTTTTGCAGAACATCAAGCAAACGCTTCACGTGCCAGTAGTAACCGATGTGCATGAAACATGGCAATGCAATCCGGTGGCCGAAGTGGCTGACATTTTGCAGATTCCGGCTTTTCTCTGCCGTCAGACCGATTTGTTGTTGGCTGCGGCTGCAACAGGAAAGGTGGTCAATATCAAGAAAGGTCAGTTTTTGGCCCCATGGGATATGAAGAATATTGTGGCTAAGATGCAAGGAGCTGGTAATGAGAATATCTTGCTTTGCGAGCGTGGAACTTCTTTTGGTTATAACAATCTGGTGGTGGATATGAGCGGACTTGTTGAGATGAGGCAATTGGGTTATCCGGTAGTGTTTGATGCCACTCATTCAGTGCAAAAACCGGGTGGAAACGGTTCTTCTACAGGAGGCAACCGTGAAATGGTGCCTTATCTTATGAGAGCGGCTTTGGCAGTTGGCATTGATGGCATATTTGCAGAAATACATCCAGACCCAGACCATGCCTGGTCCGACGGACCGAATCAACTTCGTTTGGAAGATGCCGAAAGGATTCTGACGGAAGCATGTGAATTGGACCGGCTTATCAAGAAATTGGAGCTTCCCGTTAAAGGAAACATGTCAGCGTCTACTACGTCGCCAATGGAGAGAAAACGCATTAAACTGCTACTTTCCGATATTGATGGAGTCATGACTGATGGTGGAATGTACTATACGTCACGAGGTGATTTTATGAAGAAATTCAATGCACATGATGGTATGGGGTTGCAATTGCTTAGGCAAAAAGGGGTGAAGACAGGTATCATTACATCTGAAGACAATGACATAGCACGCAGACGTTTCGAGAAGCTGCACCTTGACTATCTGGTGCAAGGGCAACGGGATGGAGGTAAGTTGGAAGCGGCAAAACTGATTTGCGAGCAGGAACATATTTCCTTGTCAGAAGTGGCCTATATTGGTGATGATGTCAATTGTATACAATTGTTGCAGCAGGTGGGATTGGCGGCATGCCCTTCCGATGCGGTGCAGCAAGTAAAACAGATACCGGGTATTATCCAACTCCAACGGAAAGGTGGGGATGGCTGTTTGCGTGAATTTACAGAATTAATCGTCAAAAATCATATATAAAAAGTCGTTGCATCATGGATTGCAAAGAAAGGAGCAGGCAAATTTTTGCCTTGGAAATAGAAGAACTCAAAAAAGTGGCCGAACACATAGGGGATGAAATGAATGAAGTGGTGGAACTGATTTATCAATGCAAAGGGAAGCTGGTCATTTTGGGTATTGGAAAAACGGGTATTGTAGGACACAAGATAGCCGCATCACTTGCATCAACGGGTACATCAGCCATATTTATCAATGCCGCAGAAGCCATTCATGGGGATTTGGGAATGGTTGGAAAGGATGATGTCGCTATGCTTATATCCCATAGTGGCAGGTCGTCAGAGATATTGAATGTGATTACACCTTTGAAAAATATCGGATGCAGGGTTATAGCCATGACGGGCAATCCGCAATCGCCGTTGGCACGGGAGGCAGAACTTGTTTTGCATGTTGATATTGAACGTGAGGCATGTCCCTTGGGATTGGCACCGACCACTTCAACAACGGCTGCTATGCTGATGGGTGACGCACTGATGGTATGTCTGATGGAGAGACGGAATTTCAAAGCTGAGAATTTTGCTCTCTATCATCCGGGTGGTGCATTGGGCAGACAGTTGTTGGCAAGGGTAAAAGACCAGATGTGCACCGACATTCCCAAAGTATTGGAAACGACCCCTTTCAAGGATGTCATCTATACCGTTAGTGATAAACGCAAAGGAATGACATTGGTGTACAACGAACAGGACAAGGCTGTCGGCATCATTACCGATGGAGATATAAGGCGTACCATACAGCGTTTTGACAACATCAAGCAGTTGTGTGCAAAAGACTTTATGACACAAGGATTCAAATATATTCATAAAGATGCTTTGCTTACGGAAGCTCTTGAGCTGATGGATGTCAACAATATCACCAATCTGGCAGTGACGGAGTCGAAAAATTCGGATTTTGTGGTAGGTATTATTACCATTCATGATATTATCGACTTCCGCTAATGAAATAAGGCGAATGGAATTGGCACGATACTTGATAAAATTTTGTAAAAAGGAGGAGTTATGAAAAGCACAATGAATCTTTTGACTGTATCGCTTTTGCTCGCGACGGGAATGACGTCATGTTATTCTACGGCTTATGTGGCAACACGACCTGTAGCTGTTGCAGCACCAATCCCTACGCATAGCGTGGTGACAACGGTGCAAACGACAACATCCTATCCGGTCAATCGGCCTATCGCACAAAATTCAGACATTACCATTACTGCCAACAGTGATGAAATCAGTGCCAATCTTGATTTGCGTGCCATAGCCAATATTTTTGCCGAATGCAAGACATTGGAAGAGTTTGAGCGCAATATCAATGATTATAATACCCAGTTGTCCAATCTTGACTTGAACAGGGATGGATATGTGGATTATATAAGGGTGCTCGAAAAAGCTGAAGGTAATGCCCGTTTAGTGGTTTTGCAGGCTGTACTTGGTCCGGATATTTATCAGGATGTTGCGACCATTATGCTGGAGCAATCACAAAACAATACGGTTGTTGTACAATTTATAGGCGACCCTTATATTTATGGGCCTGACTATATCATTACACCGGTTTATGTATCAGTTCCAGTTATTTACAACTATTTTTGGAGACCTTATTATACAGTATGGCATTCTCCATACTATTGGGGATATTATCCCACATATTATAGGAGAAGACCCATTGTAGAAGTAAATGTATACCATACACATATTTACAACTGCAACAGAAGGTACCATAATGAATTCCGTTATGATGCACATTATAGTTCAAGATATGAGACGATGCGTAAGAGTGTTTCGAGGAACGATTATGCCGTACGTTACCCGGAGAACAGTTTCTCCCGTAGAAATACATCAGTGAGAAATGCAAGAACATTGGAATTGGAGAATACACGAAGAAATGCAGTTCAAGCGCGTTCCACTTCACAGAGTCAACCCTCTCGTGTATCAACCTCCACGAGAAGTTCCTCTACCGGTACTTCTACCAATCGTGTGAGTACAACGCAACGGACGTCAACACCTGTTACTTCGAGAAGTAGTAGCACGACGCAACGGACTTCGACACCTACTCGTACGTCAGCGCAAAGCTCGTCATCCAGGAGCACTTCTTCCTCTACAGGGGTAACTTCTGGAGCAACAACAGTGAGAAGAACAACGTCGGCCACCTCTTCTTCAGCTCGTACATCGACACCGAAGGTACAGAGTGGTAGTTCTTCTGGACGCTCCTCCTCGACGGTAAAACGTTCTTCTACGTCTACAGCGGTGAAAAAAGCGCAAACACCAGCTTCATCTGTACGCAAGAGTTCATCTACTTCGTCCAGTTCGA
>CALUKG010000177.1 GCA_944321155.1 uncultured Bacteroidales bacterium
ATAAGGAATATACCTCTTTGAAATCAAGAGAGTTAGAAGAATTACTTCGTTTTCAGGTAATGAGTTGGCAACCGTTCAATTTGCCGTGGTCTGCATCGCTTTGCTTGTTTGGGTAACTCTTACGGATGCAAAAATAAAAAAAGGAATTGAATTTGCCAAGAAATGCCTGTTTTTTATTACCTTTGTAGAAAAAGGTAGAATTTATATGGCATTTACATTAGATACCTATAGTAAATCTTGCAGTTCAGATGAACTCCAAACTTGGATACGTTCCTTTCGTGAAGTATTTGCAGGAAAGGATACACATATTTTTATTGGAGAAGCAAATACAGGGAAATTGGCAGATGCTGATTATATTGTTGCTATCTGTAACAAAATCAAAAAAGGAAACGCGTATGTTATTCGAGGAAGATACCTCAACGGTTTGGTTTTTGGCATCAAAAAAGTCTCTTTCTCAGATGTGGTTGTCAGAAATCTATCAGACTATCAAGAACAAATAATTCATGATCTTCGGATTTTCAAAGCAGAAGTAATGAAAAACATGGAACAACAAGTCGGTGTCAAAGGAGTTCCCCTGATTTATGTTTGTGAACAGGAAAATGTACTCATACACGATGACTGTCTTATTTGTGGGGGAGTGGGGGATGCAACTACTTTGTTGTTCAGGGCCACACTCCAACTCCCCAAAGGAGGCAATGCTATTGATAATATGGAAGGAAGCATTTCTGACATAGTTGCCAAAGTTAAGGAAGGATGTACAGGAATGCCAATTCCTTTGGTACTGACAGAAATGCCATATAGGCAATCACACAGATTGCCTGAAGAGAAAATAGTCGCTGAGATTACCGCATTCTGCAAGAAATATCTGCATCCATATGTTTATATTCTGAGTAATGATAATAACGATTGGGATGCGCAGGTCTTTTTCTTATATCACTCTCCTAAATCCAGCAACCGACATACGACTCCGATGGGTGTGGAAATCGAATGCGTCTGGGATATGGAACACTTTTATACTTCCGCTTTCTATAGAAACATGGATAAATATGAGATTGAAATCACAGATTTTGCGCCTGGCGAGATTGGAAAAGAATTAAACAGACATAGTATTCCAAATGCCTCATACACCATCCGCATTCAAGGAAGCCTTAACGGGACTGATATTCTTTCCTTGCGTGAGTATAGTCAAAACCTGATTGGTAAACAGTCCTTCCTGACAAGGTTGGATTTGAGCAAATGCGTTCTTGTTGATGGAGGAGAATCCTATTATACCTCTACGTCCCAATGGGCTGTTTGTGATTGCTATACCCAACAAGATATACTCACTAAATTTATATTCACCGACTTGTACCTCAGGGAAATCGTTTTGCCTGAGCAAGCCATGATAATGGAAAAGTATGCTTTCTATAGACTTCCAACCTTGGAAACAATCGTTTCTAATACATTGATATGGGAAAGGGCTTGCATTTGCAATTGTTTGTTTGTCAGAAACATCGTCTTGCGGAATGACGTGAAAAGGATGAGCAGTGGAGCTGTCTATCAATGTCCTAATCTTTCAACTGTCGTCTTTGAATGTCCACAGCAAAAGCTGTCCTTAGTCGATAACAGCCTTTATATCTCCAACAAGTTGTTGCTATATACAAATGTCAACAGCAGTGAATATGCCATACCGGATGGAACCATTGAGATAGCTCCTTCAGCTTTTTATGGGAAGTCCAATCTGAAGATTATTCGTCTGAATGACGGATTGAAAAAAGTTGGAGACGAAGCCTTTGCCAAGACTGGCATTGCGAGTTTACATTTGCCTGTATCAATTATGCATATTGGAAAGCTCTGCATACCTTCTGCTTTGAAAGACTTATATGTCTATGCAGCTGACCCTTGTCCCATAGCAAAAGGAACATTTCATTATGTGAACAACACAAGACTTCATGTTCCCAAGGGCACCTTAGAAAAGTATCAAAAAACTGTTAGATGGAATTGTTTTGCTGATTATATAGAAGAAGATTACTCTGCGGTCTATACAGGCGAGATATACAATCATGTCACAGGGTCTGTGAAAGGAAGGCTTACTAAAAAGAACTTGTCAGAAACACCTGTAATGGAAGTGGAGAATCTGCGGGAAATTCTATCTTTCGGAGATTTCTTTGGGGCATGCAGAACCATGTTTGAGCAGAAAAAAACTCTCTTCTGGCTATTGGTGCGGAAGGGGAAGCTGATTCTCAATGAAACATGCGTTAAAGAATTGGAACGTTTATATCCACAAAGACGTAAAGAAACAATGCTGCTGTGCCGCTATTTAAGCCTGTGGTCACAGAAAAAACTTGAAAGCACCGAATTCAGCTATGATTATGATGAAGAACCGTCTATACGGGATTTAGAAAGAGACACCTACTATGCCCTTGGTGGGGAAGACTATGAGGCATTTATGGAGAATGGTGGAGATTGGGATAACTTTATGGACGGGCTTGGTTTCTAAGCAACCCAAGATTGACTATATTAGTCAGTAATAGGTATAGGAATGAATGTCTACGCTAATATCTCGCTCAACCACGGGTTGACTGCCAAGCTCTTAGTATTGGACACACTACATATACTGTAAATTGATTTTTTGTATAAACAATAAAGAATAGTCCAAGAACACCGCTGCTTTAAACAGGTTGCCCGACTTCGGAAGAGTAACCTTTACTGCAAGGCTTTCGGGAGTAACCCGAAACGTTTTGAGTAACTCAAAACATACCTTGCTAGCCCCGTTGGCATTGTTTATAATCCCATGTTATTGCCTTTCCTGAGCGGCTCGACAGTCTTTCTAACGAATGAGACTGCAAAACTGCTCCTTGAACCATTCGCCAATCAGTTGCCCGTTGATGGCAAGTGCGAGTTTGGATTTGTCCGCCGGGTCTTTCACCACTTGGAAGACAGCCCTCTCGGTCGTGAACTTCCGCCTGTGTTCCTCCGAGTAGAGTTCGCCCTCGTAGAACAGTGGCTTACCACTGATGAGCGTGGCGGTCTGTCTTTCGCTGAAGCCGACTTTGAGGCAGAACTTCTCCATATACACCAGTTCTTGGAACAGCGGAAACCATTTCTTGGCTTTTTGGATGATGGATTTCAGGAATGACACTTTCTTTTGGCGTTCCGCTTCCTTGTCCGACAATTCCCTGCGATACTTGGCTTGCAGTTCCATAAGCTGGCGGTGGTGTTCCTCCTGCTGCCGCTGCATCTCGTTCTTTTTCGGTTGCAAAACTATAAATCAACGAGTTAAACCTTGACAAGCAAACCTACGCAGAGCATAGCAAATAAAACGGAGATTGTTAAATCTGCACTTTCATCGGGTGACGAATAGGAAATGCTTCAGTCCGCTTTGAAACAGTTTTCAGCCTTATTCCCAACTTCCGTGATTTTCTCCTAACCACTTAATTCACAGATTATATTGCGTTAATCTGCCGAATTTCAGAGGTTTTTCCATAGATTTTCCGTAAATTTGCAACGATAACACTACACCCACATGCCACTGGAAGGATTACACGAAAGATACATCAACTTCTACACCG
>CALUKG010000178.1 GCA_944321155.1 uncultured Bacteroidales bacterium
GGGGCTTTGTCCCTTTTCTATCTTTGCTTTTCGGTTGGATACGAAAAGAGGGTGTACCTGAATTTTGATACACCCTCCATTCATATCAATCTTACAAAACAAAATTATTCAGCAGGAGTTTCTTCAGTTGCCCATGGCTCACTCTTCCAAGCTTCTACCACATCTTCTGCCTTCAAAGAAACAGGCATATCAAACTGAACACCATTCTCATATGCCCAATCCCAAGTTGTACCATCAGCACTTACCACATATTTGTATTGGAAAGCAGCAGGAACTTCTTTGGTCAATGTATAAGTTCCATCAGATTGACGTTCCATAACTACTGCACCTGGAGTCCAATATTCAGCATCACCTTCAACACCCCAGCCACCAACAACAGAAACTTCTGCTGTTTCTGGAGTTGTTGCAGGCACTTTAACTACCCAAGTAGCTGTTCCTGCTTCATTTTTCGGAGTGCATGGTTCTGATTTCCAAGCCTTCACGTCAACATAAGTTAAAGAAGCGTCAACAAAAGTTACCAATTTCACTTCACCGCCGTTTTCTGCGTTATCGATAGCGCAACCAGGAGTTCCCAACAACTCTACATTAGGATCTTGGCCTTCTACATTCATACCCCATTGATAATTCCAGCCTAATTCACCTTGTTCTGGTTTAGCAACAACCTTAATTTGCATATCTGCTGCATAAGGAAGTGTTACTTGATACCAAGTTTCAGTATTTTCAACTTTAGCGAATGCATAATCCTCATTCATTCCCCAACCATTAACAGTACCAACAACTACCATTCCGTTGCAAGTACCTTGTGGAGCACGAACTGCCAATGTTACAAAACCTGCTTCAGGATCATCCAAATGTGGCATGTCTTCCAAAGGGATTTCTGTTGAATCACCGTCACCTGGATCAACTACAGGAGGGTTTTTACCCTCGTTGTTACATGATGCAAAAACCATAGCAACCAAGGCAAATGCACCTACAAAAAATTTCATCTTTTTCATAATTGTACAATTAATTGATTAGTAAATTAAAACTTATAATAGAGACTCAAAAGAGCACCTCATTTCTTAATAACCTTCATTTTGTGTCCACAATCCACCTGAAGTTTCAATCATCTTAGCAGGAATTGGGAACCAATTAAAGTGTTTGTCACGTTTTGGTTTGAATGTCCATGTTCCTTCTGCAAACTGACCGTAACGAATCAAATCACGACGACGGATGTTTTCCCACGCAAATTCACGTCCACGTTCGTCGAGCAACTCCTCTAATGTCAATGTAGCAGAAGTATAAATCGGCATTCCAGCACGAGTACGAATCAACTGGAAATCAGCATTAGCCAGCAAAGCATTTAAATCACCTTCACCACCACGCAAAATGGCTTCAGCCTTCATGTAAAGAACATCTGCATAACGGAAAAGCACAAAGTCATTTTCACAATACTTGTTTATTTGCGAGTTTTTTTCCACTTGATACTTCAACAGACGTGCACCATCATTTGGAGTAGCGTCGTCCAGGCTCACCACGTTAGTTGTCATCACAGCTGGGATATTTCCTTTATCCTCCATACGTAAAGTATCTATACCATTTTCTGCAAAAACCGGACCGATAAACCATCCCCACGGTTCTACATCAAAATCGGTCTTAGTTCCTTGAATACTATCACATGGGCCACGACGGTCAACACCATACTCATATTTTGCAATGAACGAAGGAGTAGCACAAAATCCGTTCCAGGGTTTTTCTATCAAGCCCCAAATCTGTTGATGTGTATAATTCAAGGTCAACATGGTGATACGCAATTTGTTCATCATACTACCAGCTACTTCCTGAAAATCGAATGCTGAGTTACCATTCTCTACAATAACAAAGATGTTCTCCTCACTATTTTCATTCTGCACCTTGAAATTAGTAAAGAAATCAGGTTCTATTTGATATACGTCACTATCAATTATCTTATCACAAGCTTCCACACAGCGAGTATAGAAATCACTAACAGAATTAATACCTTCCACACCACAATTCTCAGGAGTAACACCATAAGATTCAGCATTCAGATAAAGACGAGCCAGCAGAGCATAAGCTAAACCTTGTGTAGCTCGGCCATAATTGGCAGCCTTACTTGGAACGTTGGCCAATGGCAAATACTGTGCATTCTCTTCCAGTGCATTCACCAACTTGCCCCATACAACCCATGGATCACTTTGAGGAACATTCTCCGATGAATAATCTTCCAAATAAGGAATTCTTCCAAAACTATCGAACAATGTATAGTAATAGTAAGAACGAACTGTTATAAGCTCCGCTCTGTAACGGGCATACAAATCCTCGTCAATAACGCCCTCATAAGCTTCAATCTGCTTTAGAATCTTATTACACAATACAGCACCTCCACTACTATAATTCCAAACATTTTCAAATGATTTGTCGTTAGGAGTCCAGCTCTGGTCATTAAATCCTTTCCAATAGCCGTCGTCGTTCCAATCACCACCTGGGTTACGGAGAGGACACATAGCCTCGTCGCTCGAAAGGGTATTGATTCCCCAATATCCCCAATGGTCATGCAACCATTTGATTTCAGCATAGGCCTGACCTACCAACATAATCATGTTTTCCTCGTTGCTCAGCAATTCTTCTGACGTCGGCTTACCATATGTCTGCTCATCCAGCATATCCTCACATGAGGTTAATGAAGAGCACAAGCTGACACCTGCAACTAAATATATAAATAACTTCTTCATCTTTCTATTCTGTTTATTTATTAACACTATTATAACAAAGTAATATTAACACCAAACATCACATTCATGATAGACGGGTAAAAACCGGTAGCATCGATACCGCAGTCCCATACACTCGTTGTATTTACTTCTGGGTCTATACCACTATAAGAAGTAATAGTAAACAAGTTTTCACCTGTTAAATACAAACGTAAACCTTCAATATATTTATTCTCCTTGAAGTTAAAGTTATAACCAAGAGTAATGTTGTCCAATTTCAAGAATGAGCCATCTTCCAAATAATAATCAGAGAACACGCCTTGACGATATACACCTACACCATTAGCAAATGCCTCTACATCTTTCATGAAAACATTCAAGCCTTGAGACTTTTGAGGTCCATAAGCCCAACGTTTCACATTCAATACGTCATTACCATAATTACCACGTACAAAGATGCTCAAATCCCAATTTTTGTAGCGTACTGTATTATTCCAGCCATAAGTAAAGATTGGCTGTGCACGACCAATTACCTGCAATTTGTTATTTCCATTCTCATCCTTTTCATAAATCAAAGAATTGGTCTTTGAATTTATACTAACTACTTTATATCCATAGAACGTACCTACAGACTCACCTTCTACAATTTTCTGGGTCTTCACATTCTGGATACCGTTTTCTCCTACAGAACCTGTCAACATTTCAGAATAATTCAAGCCCAATTCAGGATCAGACAATTTGGTAATTTTATT
>CALUKG010000179.1 GCA_944321155.1 uncultured Bacteroidales bacterium
CCTGCTTCTGCTACAATTTCAGCTTCGCGTTGGTGCAGTTTTGCATTCAATACATTGTGCTTGATTTTACGCATGGTCAGCATACGGCTCAGCAATTCCGAAATTTCCACTGAGGTAGTACCTACCAATACCGGACGTCCTGCTTCAACCAGTGATACAATTTCTTCTATAACAGCATTATATTTTTCGCGTTTCGTCTTGTAAACGCGGTCATTCATATCAATACGTGCAATCGGACGGTTGGTAGGTATTACCACTACATCCAACTTGTAGATATCCCAAAATTCGCCTGCTTCCGTTTCTGCCGTACCTGTCATGCCTGACAGTTTGTGGTACATACGGAAATAGTTCTGCAAGGTAATGGTGGCGAATGTCTGTGTTGCTGCTTCCACCTTAACATTTTCCTTGGCTTCGATAGCTTGGTGCAAGCCGTCGGAATAGCGTCGGCCTTCCATGATACGGCCGGTTTGCTCATCGACAATCTTCACCTTGTTGTCTATTACCACATATTCAACGTCTTTTTCAAACAAGGTATATGCTTTGAGCAATTGGTTGACAGTGTGTACACGTTCTGACTTGATGGAATAGTTTTGCAGTGCTTCATCCTTGCGTTGCTGGCGTTCTTCGGCACTGAGGCTATGGTCTTTTTCAAGTTCTGCTATTTCAGCACCGACATCCGGCAACACGAAGAAGTTCGGGTCTTCTGTGCTGCTGGTCAGTGTATCAATACCCTTATCAGTCAGTTCAATTGAATTGTGCTTTTCATCAATTACAAACAACAAAGGATCAGTAGCAATATGCATATTCTTATTGTTTTCCTGCATATAGAATTCCTCTGTTTTTTGCAACAGCACTTTAATGCCCGGCTCACTCAAAAACTTGATTAATGCCTTGTTTTTGGGCAATGCTTTATAGGAGCGGAATAATGCCAATGCTCCTTCTTCCTGTGTTGCTTTGTCGTCCGAATTGATTTTTGTACGTGCTTCAGCCAGCAATTTGGTGGCCATGGCGCTTTGTTCTCTCACCAGACGTTCAACACGTGGCTTGTATTCGTCAAACAATTGGTCTTCGCCTTTGGGCACCGGACCGGAAATAATCAATGGAGTACGGGCATCGTCAATCAATACAGAGTCCACCTCATCCACAATGGCAAAATTGTGTTTGCGTTGCACCAAGTCCAATGGCGAAGTAGCCATATTATCACGCAAGTAGTCAAAGCCGAATTCATTGTTTGTACCAAAGGTGATGTCTGCCATGTAGGCCTTGCGGCGTTCATCAGAGTTAGGACGGTGTTTGTCTATACAATCCACGCTCAAGCCATGGAACATATATAGCGGTCCCATCCATTCAGAGTCACGCTTGGCCAAATAGTCGTTCACCGTAACCACATGTACACCATTGTGAGTCAATGCGTTCAGAAAAACGGGTAGGGTAGCAACAAGGGTTTTACCTTCACCGGTTGCCATTTCGGCAATCTTACCTTGATGCAATACAATACCACCAATGAGCTGAACATCATAGTGAATCATGTCCCATGTGATTTCATTTCCACCGGCAATCCAATGATTGTGATAAATGGCTTGTGTGCCGTCTATTTCTACAAAATCGTGTTTGGATGCCAAATCCCGGTCAAAATCAT
This sequence comes from uncultured Bacteroidales bacterium, assembly GCA_944321155.1. Classification (GTDB taxonomy): domain Bacteria; phylum Bacteroidota; class Bacteroidia; order Bacteroidales; family Paludibacteraceae; genus Gallipaludibacter. The sequence continues at coordinate 1,640 of CALUKG010000179.1, forward strand.
TGGCTGTTACAACAACGGTCTCATTTTGTGCAAAACGGCGTGCCGTATCCTTTACAATGGCAAATACTTCCGGCAACACTTCCATAAGAATAGTCTCGTATTTGTCGGCTATATTCTTTTCTATTTTGTCAACTTCCGAGTAAATACGTTCGCGTTCATCAATTGGTGTGCCTTCAATGGAGTCTTTCAACTCGATGATGCGCTTTTTCTCATCTGATACATAGTCAGCAATTCTTCGTTTTATGGCATCGGTTCTCTCACGGAGTTGGTCGTTGCTGAGTTTTTCTATTTCTGGATATACGGCTTTAATCTTGTCCACATACGGCATGAGCTCCTTCAAGTCGCGTTGTGATTTGTTGCCGAATAATTTGCTTAAAAATTCGTTGAATCCCATTTTCAGTTAGATTTTAATGTATATAGTGTTTCTGATTAATTGTCTTTTGGGCAGACTTCCTGCGTTCTGCAATAATCGTGCAAATATACGATTTATGGAACGATTGACAAACAAATCTTTTCATTAATCGGAAAATCTCTATATATTGGTATAGATAAGCCTCCCAATGTATGTATGGATATATTCTGAAAACCTGTGTTTTTCTTTAGCTGTCATATAAATAATGTGCTTGCAATATGATTAAATTCCATTAATTTGATTATATTTGCTTTCGAACAAAATATGACTTATATGACACAATTACGCATGGATTTTGAAGAAACTGCCAACTCCGAACAATACGATGAATGGGATGATATAGACATTGACCGTGTGAACTATTCACATGATATGAAAGTGTTGAATCGTTATCCACGTGATAAGTTTGACAAGACCTTTGTGGTCCCTGATGGGGTGGTTACCATAGCCGAAGAGGCATTCATGGGGTGCAAGCATCTGAACAAAATAGTGTTGCCGGAATCATTGCGGCAGATAGATGCTTTTGCCTTTAAGGATTGCATCTATCTGGAAGAAGTGCATTTTCCGAAAGGATTGCATACCATACAGGATTATGCTTTTGAAAATTGCAGCTGTCTTACCTCTGTGTGTCTGAGCGAAGGTTTGTATGAAATTGGGGAAGGGGCTTTTCGGGGATGCTGTGCTTTGGCTGAGATACATTTGCCTGACAGTTTGGAGTTGTTGGGTAAAAAAGCCTTTTATCGTACCGCTTTTTATAGAGACCCGCAGAATTGGACGGATTCCATACTTTATTTGGGTAAATACCTTTTGGCCAACAAGGAGAACTATGTGGAATCAGTTGAGCTTCCGTCTGATTTGCGCATTATTGGCGATAATGCCTTTCAAGAGTCTTTTTTGAGCAGTGTCGTTCTTCCTGAAACATTGGTAACGATTTCTGCAGATGCTTTTAGCGGGTGTCCACTGTCGGAAATTCATCTTCCTGCAGGCTTGCGTCATTTGGGTGAACGGGTGTTTTCTGGTTGCGCACAGCTTAGTTCTGTAGAACTGCCCGCTGGAATTCGCAAGATACCGGCAATGGCTTTTGATTCATGCAAAGCTTTCCGTGCCTTTTATATACCAGAAACGATTGAGCAGATAGATGAATGGGCTTTTACCGGATGTAGTAACCTTACTTATATTCATATTCCATCTCGTATTGAAAAAATAGAAGATTATGTCTTCTTTAATTGTGAATCACTGAAAGAAGTTACCTTGCCTGAATGCCTGAAATCCATTGGTTACAGTGCTTTTGCCGAGTGCGAGTCATTGAGCATAGTTACCATTAAATCGTTCGAGCCGCCCGTTTTGGATGCAGAAG
>CALUKG010000180.1 GCA_944321155.1 uncultured Bacteroidales bacterium
GGTTCCCTGTCTAAGATGGTAATGGGATTTGTCAAAAGCGGCAATCTTTCGTCTGATGAATTGCATGAGCTAAAGAGCTTGATCGAGCAGCAGGAGAAAACAGATGCAGATACTCGGTAACATTTTCAATGCGATTATTTTTGTATCTGCTATTGGCGGTATATTTTGTGTTTTATCTCTTTTTATCAATCACATTCTGCGTTGTACGCTGCCGCTATGGTTTCCGCTTTGCGGTATGATCCTTTTTTGCGTTCCATTCCTTTCACCGGATGTGTTTCTCATATCACCAGAAACACAGGAATGGTTAAATGGATTTTATATTGCCTGTTGGGTATGGGTGTGTGGGTGCGGTATTCTTTTCGTCTATGATACGATACGCTCTATAATGGCAAAGCGGGCATTGAAAGGATACCAGATATGTAGCACTGAGCGTCTAAATGCTCTTTGCTTACAATGTGCGGAAATTGTCGGCTTAAAAAAAGTGCCTGCACTATATTGGGGGACTTTGGATAACCCCATTTGCGTTACCGGCGCAATCCGCCCAGCAATTATCATGAGCAAAACAGTTATAGAAAAGCTGACCGATGGCGAATTATCCGCTGTTTTTATCCATGAGTTGACCCATATTAAGCGGAAACATATTCTTTTGGAGCGTATCTATGATTATGTTTGCATATTAAACTGGCTCAACCCTTTTGCGTGGATTGCTAAAGGAGATTTTTCACTACATTGTGAAACGGATTGCGATTGCAATGCCTTAAAATTTTCGCAAGGGAAAGTCACGGCAACAGAATATGCTGCGGCTATTATCCGGCTGCTGGAACTGTCTACGGTTCAAGCTACAAAACCCGGTAAAGGGATTGGCGCACTCAGTTTTGTGTTGGCAAAACGCAGAATTAAACGGATCACCACAAGAACATCAAAGATTAGGGACAGGATGATAACGGTTATACTGGCTGTTTCTCTGATACTTACGGTTGCTTTTTCCGTACAATTCAGCAGAGAACATTTCTATCCTTATCCGGCCTATCATACTGGTACAGAATATGGTGCGGGTTACAATGAGTAACCCGTATCATTAAAGCCTATAAATCTACGAATGTAGTTAAATGGAGGAGCGTATGAATACAAACATTGAGATTAGTCACATTACTAAAAAATACAAGAACGGCGTTACCGCCCTTGATGATGTCAGCTTTCGTGTTGGCAGCGGTGTTTTTGGCCTGTTGGGACACAATGGTGCCGGAAAAACTACGCTGATGAAGGCATTGGTTACGGTATTAACCCCATCAGCAGGCATAATCCGCATTTGCGGTTTTGATACCGTGAAACAGGGAAATGAGGTCAGAGCAAGGATTGGGTATTTGCCACAGGAACTTGCCATGTACCCCTCTCTTTCTGTATTTGACTTTGTAAATTACATGGCAGAACTCAAAGGCATTCATAACAAAAAAGCTGTCAGCAACGTGTTGGAGCAGGTTGAAATGTTGGAATTTTCCAAACGCAAAATAGGTCAGCTTTCCGGCGGCATGAAACGGAGGGTTGGCATCGCGCAGGCGCTGATTGGCAATCCTCAAATTCTTGTTGTTGACGAACCGACAGCCGGTCTTGATCCAGAAGAACGGGTGAGGTTCCGCGGCCTATTGTCAAGATATGCAAGAGAGGGCCGCACCGTTTTGCTTTCTACACATATTGTCGAAGATATTCACCAGCTTTGTGAAGAACTTGCTGTTCTGCGGAAAGGGCATCTATTTTATGCAGGTACATCTGCCGCCCTATTAGAACGGGTAAAGGATAAGGTGAAAATCTTACATTTAGAAAATGAAAACCAGCTTATCGAACTTCAAAAGAAATCCGTAGTGTTATCGACGACATACGAGAGCCAAGGATTGACTGCGCGAATTATGGACGAAAGCGGACTATTCTTACAGGCCACACCTGTCACGGCGACTTTGGAAGATGCTTATGTGTATTGTATGGGAGGGAAAGCCCATGCGTAAAATGTTTTCTGTTCTCCATTATGAATATAAAATGCAGTTCAAGCGTCTGGTTACATGGGGTGTACTTCTTGTAGCGACGGCACTTTCTTTACTTGACAATTTCCCCTCTGCTGGGAATTTAGCTCGGTTGGAGTTTTTGAATGAGCCAGCATACTTTGTTTATCGGATTGTGAGCCTCGACAGCCTTGTTTTATTGTTCGGTCTGATGTTCTTATTGGCAGGACGTATTCCGATAGATACTAAGACAGGAATGAAATCTTTGCTGATGTCATCGGCCTTACGAAAATGGCAATATGTGTTGGGAAAGCTGTTGGGCGGATTTCTATATGTTTTCTCCATGCAGTGTATTTTTCTTTTGCTTAACACGATGATCTATTTTATTGCTGCTCCGTTTGAAATTTCCCTGATTGAATGTATTGTCCCGTTGATAAAAGCAATCTTTGTTTCTTTAGTTCCAACGAGTTTATTTGTCAGCTTTTGCTCGATTGCCTTACCGGGGATGATTGACATTCGCTTATTCTATATTCTGGCTGCAATATTGTTTGGGTTTAATGCCACCTATGTAGGCTCGGCAGAGGCAATGCCATTTTACTTGATTACTTCCGGCGATTTAGTCCGTTTGATATGGGTGCATCCGAGATGGCCGTTTGTTGATATGGGGAGCGTTATTGCAAATGGATTTTTCCTTGTAGGAAGCGGTCTTGTGTGTGGTAGCCTGCTGTTTTTGAAACACAAGTTTTGGAGGTCAGAATGATAGCGCAAATTGAAAGCGAAGTAAAAATTTTCGGGATAAATTTCTTTATTGTATCAGTGACCTTTACGGTTGCGATGATTGTTCTTTCTATCATAGCCGGAGATCTGCTTGATTTTTACCCGGTCAGCTTTGAAGTGGTATTCCCGTTTTTTGTGACAATCGTTGTTGGTGAATGGGGAAAGACAAGAGCAGACAGTAATTTTGATATTATTGCCGCACAAAGTAAATCTCTTTTCAAATGGGTATTGTTACGTTACATAATCGCTTTCGCAATATCCAGCTTATTCGCGGTTTTTAGCATGGCAGGCGCGTCAGTTGTGCGATACGAAATGCCAATATGGGAATTGATTGTGCTGTATTTCCCACCAACATTCTTTTTATCGTCGCTGTGTGCCTTGTTAGGAATTATATGTAGGCAAGAACATATTGCAACATTAGTTTGTGGGGTTATATGGCTGATAATCTTATTGACACGAAGCCTGTTAAGATTTCCTGGGTTAGAATATGTCTACTTGTTTATCCGATTTGCCGGAGATCAAAATAATATTTGGCTATGGAACAAAGGAATTATTACTTTGGCAGGTCTATTTTTATGGTGTGTTATTTACTGGAAATGCAAAAGGGTTGATTGAGGT
>CALUKG010000181.1 GCA_944321155.1 uncultured Bacteroidales bacterium
TCCAAAGTTTGTTTCTTTTGTCCATCGTCTCTTTGTATTAAAGTTAGGATGAACAATGATTTTACTTTTGTGAGACTAAATGTATCCATAGCTTTCTTTTTGTAATAAAATTAATTTTACAAAATAATTCAACTCATAGCGTCATTCGTACGATTAAACTATCACCAAATGCGTCTATCGTTTCTTGGCTGTCTCTTCCCATAACGTCTTTTCCTATGGCCTGTTCTATTCTATCTGCAAGTTTAATGGCTCTATCTATAATGAATTCATCAAAATTATCTTCATTAAGAAGATTAAAGTTGATTTTATGTGTAGAAATAGCACGAACTAATTCCTCTTTTTCAATCTTATGATTAAGAATCGCTTGTATATACCTACTTGGAGCAACACCGCCAATAGAACGATTAGTTGAAGCATATATCATAGTTTTATTAATAACAGAGTTCCATTTCTCGCGTGGCAAATTCTGTTTTTCGCAATAACTTGCTGGAAATATGTGATGAATATCCGTATTCTCTGATGTATAAGTTGCTACTGTCATCTTTCCTGCTGTCAGGAAATCCAAAGGTTCATCTTGAAGCAAAAGAGCCATCACACCTTTATATGCTGCTGAATTTCTTGTTTGAAGACTCAGCAAACGCATTACATGAAAACTTGAACGAGAAACAGTATCTGGCAATATATTATCATCAGTCAACCATACAAAAAAATCTTTTATATCAGAAGCATAACGTGTCTCATTTGCGCTACCATAAAGTTCACCAAAAACTCCACACCAATACCACTTGGATAACTTGGTTAAATTGGGCAAATTAGTGAGCAAATGCTGATGATTGAGGTCATATGCGAATATAGCCGCCAATGGAATAAATTGTGTATTATAAGGTAAATTGTCTGCAGCATAAACACCCTGCTTTATCAAGAAACGAGCAGCCTCTATAAATCCATTCTTAAGGATGTCCCGCTTTTGCTTGAAAACTGAGCTGCGAAGAGCCATTACATCTTTCTTTTTACACTTCACACCTATTTTTCCACCTGAAGCTATTGACTTCTCATAACTATCCCAAAGTGTCATTGAAGTAATGAATGCAGTACCATCGATGTCCCTTAATACATCAAACTTAGAAAAATCATTCTTTATTGACTTCCATTCTTGACGCAGTTCAACTCCATCTGCTGCAAGCGAGGCTGTAACCAACTCAAAAACATTTAATGGGACACCGCCACGATTTACATTTTCAAATATTTGACATACAGATGATTGAGATGTATTCTTCAAAACTTTAATCACTGGCAATTTATATGCAATAACTGACGAAATGATATCTGTATTAAACTTCTGATAAAGTGCTAATTTTGTTGGATCATTCTGATAATACTGTAGCATTCCCAAGCACCAATTCATTGCTTCTGTAGGGTTAAACATCAAATTAAGAGGAAACATTAGATTTTCATACTCTTTTTCTCTAGTTGTCAAATCCAAAGCAATGACTTTACCAATATCTGATGTCTTTATTTTCTTATCTGAAATGGATATTATCGCCTCCTCTCTATCCTCATTTTCATCAAGAGCCTTTACCATGTCAATATAATAATATCGGTAAATGACATTGCTTTTATTTCGCTCCCAACATGTTTCAACAGGATTCTGACTCATAAAAACCTGAAAGAGTGTAGTAAGTCGTTGTTGTCCATCAAGAACAAGATAGTCCGGTTTTACACTTGCCATTTTCGATTCCACTCCTGTAAATAGACGAGGCTTATAATTAACTTCACCACCTGTTTCCAGAAACATTACTGCACCCATAGGAAACCCCATTGTAATGCTTTCTATTAGCTTACAAATTTTACCATCATCCCAAACCCATGAACGTTGGAATTCCGGAAGCTGCAATTCACCTTTCTGTACTTGAAGCAACAAGTCCTTTAAGTCCGTATCATTTGATTGTACTGCCATTACGATTTACAATTTTATACCGTGAGTATCACTCACGACTTGAATTTAATTTATCCTTTACAAAATTCTCTACTTCAAAACAACTTGCTTAAATCCATCGAAAGAAAATCCTCCGCACTAATGCCTCCATCACCTACAATAAACGCCGATTGCGGATTGAAAAGTTTGCGGAATTTATCCAATCCTTCTGTCCGTTTCTCCGCATTGCTTTTCACCTCAATGGCGACCACCGAACCTTTCTTGCGCAAAACGAAATCGACTTCATCGTCTCGTTCACGCCAATAGAATACCTCAAAGCGATGCACGAAGGCTTGGCTTACCAGATAGGCACCGATACCCGATTCAAAGATTCGTCCCCATGCCTTGCGGTTGAGTATCGCCTGTTCAAAGGTCAACGGACTATATACCATCTTCAACGCATTGTTATAGACCTGCAACTTAGGAATACTGGCACGTCGCCTTGCCATATCCACGCTGAATTTCTGAAGCCCACAAAGCAATCCGCTTTCATCCAACAGATTGATATAGCCTGCCAATGTTACTGTGTTCCCTGCATCTTGAAGCGAGCCTAACATCTTGTTCAATGAAAGCAATTCGCCCGAATAAGCTGCTCCCAGCTCAAAGGTTTGCCGAAGTAAGGCTGGTTTACTTATCGGCGTATCCATCAGAATATCTTTGTTAATGGTCGCCTCGATGATAGCCGACTGAATGTATTGGCTAAAGCGGTCTTCATCGCCAATTAAAGTGGCAGCACCGGGATAGCCTCCGTAAAACATATATTGGTCGAGCGAGAAACCGAAGCACTCCTTCATTTCCTGATAGCTCCAATGGCTCATGCGTATTTCCTCAAACCGTCCAGCAAGAGATTCAGACAAACCTTTTTCCAATAACACACGACTGCTCCCTAAAAGCAAAACTTTAATATCGCGGTCATGGAACGTATCATCGTCCCACTCCTTTTTCACCACCTCGCTCCAGTTGGCAATCTTCTGTATCTCGTCAATTACAAGAATAACGCTTCCCCAGCCTTTACTCTCCTTCAAGCTTCGCACAGCCGCCCAACAATCAGAAATCCATGCACTGTTCGTAGCCGGAACATTGTCGGCAGAAAAGAACTGGTAAGGCATATCCAAATCTTTCAGCACTTGTTTGACCACCGTTGATTTCCCTATCTGGCGGGCACCCATAACGACTTGAATGAACCTGCGAGGTTCTTTCAAGCGTTCTGTAATCAACTGATATTCTGCTCGTTTATACATACTATTACATTTTACTCAATGCGATGAAAACTTTTACTCACAGCAAAAGTAACAAATTTATTTGAGTAATAATCATGGATT
>CALUKG010000182.1 GCA_944321155.1 uncultured Bacteroidales bacterium
AATTTGTAACGTGACATATATCCTCCAATTAATTGTATTTCACAGACAAAGATAAGGTTTTGTAAAGCTTTTGTCAAATATCAAAAGACTTGATTGACTGTTCAGACGTTTTTTCCTACCTTTGTATGCAACGATTCAATGTTGGGACTCTTTCAACGACTTCCTAACACAAACAGAAAACAACCATAAGAAAACAAGGCAAGTATGAAATTGTTATTAGGCTCACAGTCACCCCGACGCAAGGAATTGTTGGCAGGTTTGGGATGTACATTTGAATGCAGGACAGCCGATACCGAAGAAACCTATCCCGATTCCTTGCAGGGAGAAGAAATACCCATCTATCTGTCCCGCCTCAAAGCGGATGCGCTGCGCAATACACTGCACGACAACGAACTGCTCATTACGGCCGATACCATCGTTTGGCACAAAGGAGAAGTATTGGGAAAACCACACGATGCGGAAGATGCCAAACGGATGTTGCGTTCACTTTCGGGCGAAACCCACAAGGTAATAACGGGCGTCACACTGACCTCATGGCAAAAACAAAGCTCTTTCGCCAGCATGACGGAAGTAAGATTTAGCCAATTGACAGAAGAGGAAATCAATTATTACGTAAAGCGTTTTATGCCGCTCGACAAAGCGGGTGCCTATGGCATCCAGGAATGGATAGGCTTTATCGGGGTGGAACATATCAACGGTTCCTATTTCAATGTTATGGGCTTGCCCGTACAGCGACTTTATCAGGAGTTGAAGAAATGGGGCGTCCAACCGGGAACTTTTGAAAAATAATCCGTTCCTGCGATGGTCAATCAAGAGTTTTTTCTAACTTTGCGGAAAATGGAATTATCAACCTTTTAAAAACAAGAAATATCATGGAATCGAACGACATTCGCAATTTGCAGCCAAGCGGGCTTTGGCAACACTTTTATTCTATCACACAGGTTCCCCGCCCTTCTGGCCAGAAAAAGGAAATCTGTGAGTTTATGATGAACTTCGGCAAATCACTAGGATTGGAAACGCTGCAAGACGAAATCGGCAATGTGCTGATTCGCAAACCGGCATCTCCGGGCTATGAAAACCACGAAGGCGTAATTCTGCAAGCCCATTTGGACATGGTTCCACAAAACAACAACGACACTCCGTTCGACTTTAGCAAAGACCCCATTCAAGCCTATGTAGACGGCGAATGGGTAACAGCCAAAGGTACAACACTGGGAGCCGACAACGGTATTGGTGTCGCTGCCACTATGGCTGTCCTTGCCGACAAAAACATGGTTCACCCACCGCTGGAAGCTTTCTTCACAGTGGACGAAGAAACCGGCATGTATGGCGCATTCGGTCTGGAAGCCAATTTCCTCAAAGGCAAGATATTAATCAACACCGACTCGGAAGACGAAGGTGAACTGTATGTGGGTTGCGCCGGTGGTGTGGACGGCAACATTACGTTCCGTTATTTTGAAACAGAAGTACCCGAAGGCGATGTAGCTGTAAAAGTTACCTTGACCGGACTCAATGGTGGTCACTCCGGCTTGAACATCAACCTGCAACGTGCCAACGCCAACAAGTTGATGTTCCGCTTCTTGAAAGAGGCAGTGAGAGACTACGAAGCACGTTTGGCTTCCATCAATGGCGGCAACATGCGTAATGCCATCCCACGCGAAGCAGTAGCTATTGTAACCGTTCCTGCCGATGGTTTGCAAGACCTCCTCGACTTGGTGGACGATTATGAAACGCTCTTTGTAAAGGAATATGCCGGTGTAGAAGAAAAACTGAGCTTCACTGCAGAAGAAACCGAATTACCTAAAGGATTGATTCCGGAAGAAATGCAAGACGACCTCATCAACGCCATCACCGCTTGTCCTAGCGGCCCATTCCGTTACATTCAAGACATGCCTGATGTAATTGAGACATCCAACAACCTGTCTATTGTCAAATCAGATGGCGAAAAGATTATTGTTTCCTGCTTGACCCGCAGCTCCGTGGAATCACGCAAGGAAGAACTCGCTTCCATGATTGAAAGCGTATTTACCTTGGCAGGTGCCAAAGTGGAATTTACCGGTTCCTATCCGGGATGGCAGCCAAATCTCAAATCACGCATCCTCAACACCATGGCTGCTGTTTATGAAAAGGAATTCGGCAAACGTCCGAAAGTCATGACAGTACATGCAGGATTGGAATGCGGTATCTTGGGACGCAATTACCCTGAAATGGATATGATTTCCTTCGGACCTACCCTCCGCTATCCTCACTCTCCGGATGAAAAAGTGGATATTGCCTCCGTACAGAAATTCTGGGACTTCCTGGTAGCTACATTGGCTGCTCTGTAGTCTTTCATCCAGTTATAAGAAAAGAGGAACCCGTTATTTGGTTCCTCTTTTCTTTTATATCAATACCTATCAATTCCTATCCTACATCTGTCCCATTTTCAATAAGAACTCTCGCGCCTCTGGATTTTCATTCAACTCATCTAATATAGAAAAATAAGATATTACTTCCAGCATGCGAAACGACAAAACAAACACCACAAGCAACAAAAGCAGATTATAATTCAATGAAGGTCTAGTTCGCACCCCATCTTCCCCCTCGCGCTTGTACTTACGCAACCTAAAATATACATAGATTAAATACATAGCAAACAACAAACTAGAAAGTTCTCCAAGAGAATTATTTGCCTTATACCACTCATTACTCCCTACTGCAAACCATCCCTGTGTTATAGCTCCCCATACAAGCACCGGTCCTACAGCAGCCACCACGATTATGGCTATAATCCAACTTAACTGTGCCCAACGGACCTCCTTAGGAAAATAGGACAGACGTGCAAACACAAAGAGCACAAAAAAAATGAAACCTGTTCCTAAGTCCCAGGTAATACCTTCCGGATTCAATTGCCCTAAAGCCGACCAGAACACGCTACTTGTTATTGCGCTCACACAAAATTCCCAATAGAGCCACACACTCATCAAATCATGCACAATCAATAAATAGCGTGAGCGTTTATTAAATTCAGTTGCTATCATAACAAATAGATTTAAGATTCAACCGCAAACATACAAAAAAGAATCAACAAACAAAGCAAAACAACATAGAAGCATATCAAAAACACAACATTTTAACACGAATCAAACAAAACCACCAACAAAAAGCGACAAAAACCAGTATATACGCCTCAAAATTATAATCAACGGGAAACGACAAACAGCCTACCATAACAACAAGAGGGTGACCCAAAAGTCAACATGATAGACTTGAGGTCACCCATTTCTTATTCTTTCCGTTGTCATTTAGAAC
>CALUKG010000183.1 GCA_944321155.1 uncultured Bacteroidales bacterium
CACAAACTTGTAACATAAAATCGCTTTCTTTGCCAACAAAAGCGATTTTAATATGAAGAGCTCACGCAAGAAAGAAAAACCATATCTGGAACGGGACATCAGTTGGATGTATTTTAACCGACGCATCCTGCAGGAAGCTACACGCACGAACGTACCATTATTGGAACGCCTGGCTTTCCTAGGCATTTATTCCAATAATCTGGATGAATTTTTCAGGGTACGCATTGCTACACAGAACCGTATCGTGGAATGTACAGACCGCTCTGCCAATACTGAAAAAGAAAAAGCAAAACGAATACTCCGCCAGATTGGAAAACTGAATGCAAAATATATCAAAGACTACGAAGCGACCATTGACCAAGTAACCTCAGACCTTAAGAAAGAAAACATATATATCATCTCCGATTCTGATGTTACTCCCGAACAAATGGAGTTTATCAGGAATTACTACAAGAAAAACATCAACGGTTTCATTACTCCCATATGGTTTTCTGCCATCAAATCACTTGACAACGAGAATGATGAAAACATCTATCTTGCGGTCAAACTGAGTAAAGATTCCGAACGGGTACAATCAGAGTATGCATTCCTTGAATTACCGGTCAATCTGTGTGGACGATTCATCAGACTGCCGGATAACAACGGCAAGAAATACCTGATGTATCTTGACGATGTGATACGTTGCTGCCTACCGCTGGTTTTTGAAGGGCTGGAATATATCCAATATGAAGCATATGCTTTTAAGTTCACGCGTGATGCGGAAATGGAAATTGACAATGACCTTCGAGCCGGCATGTTGCAAAAAATTTCCAAAGGAGTCAAGAGTCGCAAGAATGGCGAACCACTCCGCGTCATATATGACAGCAACATGCCCAAGGACCTATTGAGAAAGGTTCTCAAAAAATTACATCTTGACGCACAAGATACGGTCATAGAAAGTGGCAGATACCATAACCACAAGGACCTTATGCGTTTTCCAGACTGCAGTAGAAAAGATTTACGATATCCAGAATGGACGCCTATCTTGAGAAAGGAGCTGGACGGACCTGAAAGTTTATTGAAAAAAATTCAGGAGAAAGACCGATTTATACATGTTCCCTACCACAGTTTTGACTCTTACATTAGGGTATTGCAGGAAGCTGCTGTCAATAAACAAGTAAGCAGTATCAAAACAACATTATACAGGCTTGCCAAAGACTCCAAAGTGGTAAAATCACTCATCGGGGCTGCCCGCAACGGGAAAAAAGTGACAGTAGTCATTGAATTGTTGGCACGATTTGACGAAGCATCCAACATTACCTGGTCCAAAAGGATGCAAGAAGCCGGCATAAAAGTTATTTTCGGAGTCGAGGGTTTGAAAGTACATTCAAAAATAACACATATCGGCATGAAAAGTGGTAAAAACATAGCATGTATCAGTACTGGAAATTTCCATGAAGGAAATGCAAAAACATATACAGACTGCATGCTAATGACTGCCCACATGAAACTTGTGAAAGACGTTGAACAGGTATTCAATTTTATTGAACGTCCTTATTCACCAATACGCTTCAAAGACTTGCTCGTTTCACCCAACGAGATGAAAAACAAGTTTATCACACTCATTAATAATGAAATCAAGAACAAGAAAGTTGGAAAAACGGCCTATATAAAAATCAAAATCAATCATATTACTGACCCTGATATTGTAAACAAGCTCTATGAAGCCGCATCTGCAGGTGTTACAATCGAGCTGTTGGTAAGAGGAAACTGTTCACTTATGACCGATACGGAAAGTGCACACAATAACATACGAATCATCGGCATCATTGACCGTTACCTGGAGCATTCCCGTATCTTTATATTTGCCAATGGTGGAGATGAAAAAATATTTATGGGTTCTGCCGATTGGATGCCAAGAAATCTGGACAACCGCATTGAAGTAATCACACCTGTGTATGACCCGGCAATTAAAGGTGAACTAAAACGAATCGTTGAATACGGATTGAGAGATAATCTGCAAGGACGTATTGTAGACGGATTAGGTGAGAATCGTTTTATTGAAAAAGCTGATGGAGAAGCCGATTTCCGTTCACAAGAAGCCCTATACGCTGATTATCTGAAAGAAAACATTTAAAAACACTACACTATGGAAGATAAGAATTTAAATGTGCATTATGCAGCTATTGACATAGGTTCCAATGCCGTGAGACTACTAATCAAACAAGTGGAGGAAGACACAGAAGGTAAAGCCAATTTCAGAAAAGAAATGCTACTTCGCGTACCTTTACGATTGGGGTTTGACGTATTTGCCATGGGAAAAATCAGCGAAGAAAAAGAGAAAAATCTGATGCGGCTGATGAAAGTTTTCCGACACATGATGAAAATTTACGATGTGGAAGCCTTTAGGGCTTGTGCTACATCTGCCATGCGCGATGCCCAAAATGGAAAAGACATCATCAAACGCATCAAGAAAAAGACTGGCATTGAAATCGAAATTATAGACGGACAAGAAGAAGCCAAAACCATCTACAACAACCATAACGAATACATGGAGGACAGAAACGGGAACTATATGTATGTGGACGTAGGTGGAGGAAGTACAGAAATCAATCTGTTGTCACAAGGGACTTTAGTTTGCAGCCGTTCATACAACATTGGAACTGTCAGAATCCTCAACCAGGCTGTAACCGATGCAGAATGGGAAAGACTAAAAAACGACATGCAGGAGTTGGCCGCATCGTATGAAAAGACCAATATCATTGGTTCAGGAGGAAACATCAACAAACTGTACAAATTAGCCGATAAGAAAGACAAGCGCAAACAAAGGATTACTGTAGACACACTCAAAAAATTGCATGAAGAGCTCAAAGCCTTGTCCGTGGAAGAACGAATGGAAAAATACCAACTCAAACCCGACAGAGCAGACGTAATTGTCCCTGCTGGTGATATTTTCCTAAACATTGCGGAATGGATACATGCTACACATATTTATGTACCTGTAATCGGATTAGCTGATGGCATCATTGACGAATTGTACGTACAACATAAACAAGAACAAGAGGCCTCATAATAAAAGATATATGAATTAAAGAAAAAACGATGTGTCATAATATGCAATTTGCTTCGTTGCTATCAGGATTCAGGCCCGGTCATTTACGCCAGTAAACTCCCAGTGTCCTCACCTTCAGCGCCTTGCATCTTACATATTCTGACATACCTTAAAGGAGGCCGACCCAAAAGTAAAATTTGAGGTCGGCTTCCTGTTTTTTTAATTCTCAAAGATATTCAGTTGTATTTTT
>CALUKG010000184.1 GCA_944321155.1 uncultured Bacteroidales bacterium
AAAAAAGCCAACTAATTCGCAATAATTTGTGGATGAATTAGTTGGCTAATTTTATTCTATTTACTGAATGTCCCTACCTACCCTGCTCCCATACACTTGGGCAAGAACGTGTGGGTAGGTTCAAACGCCACTTTGCTGCAAGGCATCCACATTGGCGACAATGCCATTATTGCCGCTGGAGCTGTGGTTACGAAAGACGTAGCCCCCAACACCATTGTTGCCGGAGTGCCAGCCCGTCCTGTAAAAAAACTGGCCGACACAGAAAAGCATCAATAGATATCAACAGAACAATTCGGCTGTTTTGCGTTCTGTTGCCACTTTTTGCAACATATTGTCGAGAAAAGCATATTTCTCTGCGGGAATTTTTCGTGCCGAACGGGGACAATAGACTACACAACGCATACAGCCGATGC
This sequence comes from uncultured Bacteroidales bacterium, assembly GCA_944321155.1. Taxonomy (GTDB): domain Bacteria; phylum Bacteroidota; class Bacteroidia; order Bacteroidales; family Paludibacteraceae; genus Gallipaludibacter. Next base: position 414 of record CALUKG010000184.1, read on the forward strand.
ATTTTTCGGCATTCACCACATCCGGCCTTTGCAAATCGATGGCCTGCACAGGACACTGCTTGGCACACCAACCGCAAGCATTGCATTCAGATTGGGGCATTGGTGTGATGGCCGCATTTTTCAACGGCTTATAAGGACGGTTTCCGGGCAAGACAAGCGGTGTGAAATCACCATCGAGCAATTTATGTTCAATCTTTCCGGCAAAGACCTTCAACAACTCCTCGTCATCGGCATCAGGCCGACCTGCCGCATAATGATGTACGATGGAATGTTCGGCAATGGCCGCTACTGCCGCCACCACCCTGAAATGAAGCGCCTCGACCACATCGCTCAATTCCAGCAGAGTATCTTCATAGGCACGATTGCCATATACACACAAAAGCACAGCACGCGCATTATTGCCCTCCATGGTACGGATGCGCTCCACCGCCAATGCGGGAACACGACCAGCGTAAGAAGGAACAGCCATCAACACCACATCATCTTCCGAAAAAGTTACATCCACCTTAAAATGCGGTGCTGCCAAATCAATCTGGCACACATTATCACTCCATGCAGCCGCCAACACATCAGCCACTCTACGTGTTCCGCCCGTTGGGCTGAAACTCATTTCATAAATCTCCATATCGTTGATTCTTGCATTTTCATTCCTTTCGACAAGAAGCGAGCCATAATTCATGAACCATCCGCATTTATCATTTTTTATGTAATCATCCACTATAGCACAACAAATTGTCACGTTTTTATACTTCCACATCCTGCAACAGACAGACAAATCCGTAAATCAGTTACTTTTATCCGTAATCCGTTTAGCTATTCCTTTCCAGTTTCCGCCTACTTTTGTACGTGATTTATCAGCATGCATACAATCACCCAAATATATTAGCGATTATGAACAAAACATTATTTATTGTCACTTTCATTTTAATGAGCGTTATGAACACAATTCAAGCACAAGAAGAAACCAAGACATTCCGTCCGAGCGAGCTGGTAACAACCGAGCGCGTGTATTTCAAAAACCGTTTCGGCATCACCCTTGCCGCAGATTTGTACAAACCGAAAAACGCCAAAGGACAATTGCCCGCCATTGCCGTAAGTGGACCGTTTGGCGCAGTAAAGGAACAATCGTCGGGCCTTTATGCACAAACCATGGCCGAACGGGGCTTTCTGACCATTGCATTTGACCCGTCGTATACGGGAGAGAGCAGCGGAAAACCCAGATATGTGGCTTCGCCGGACATCAATACGGAAGACTTTTGCGCAGCGGTTGATTATTTGAGCACCCGTGAGGATGTTGACCCGGAACGCATTGGCATCATCGGCATTTGCGGTTGGGGCGGCATGGCCCTCAATGCGGCTGCAATAGACACACGCATCAAAGCCACGGTAACTGTAACCATGTATGACATGAGCCGCGTCAACGCCAATGGCTATTTCGACTCTTTGGACGAAAACGGACGATATGCCCTCAAACAGCGACTCAACGCCCAACGCACAGAAGATGCCAAAAACGGCACCTATGCCTTGGCGGGCGGTGTGGTGGACCCACTACCTGCCGATGCGCCCCAATTTGTAAAAGACTATTATGACTATTACAAAACCCCACGCGGCTATCACAAACGTTCGCTCAACTCCAACAAGGGTTGGAACGTTACGTCAGCCCTCTCCTTCATCAATACGCCGCTGCTTACCTACAGCAATGAGATAAGAAGTGCCGTACTGATGATACACGGCGAGAAAGCCCACTCACGCTATTTCAGCGAGGACGCCTTCAAACGTTTGACCGGCGACAACAAAGAACTGATGATAATACCCGGAGCCAGCCATGTGGACCTGTATGACAATGAGGCTGGAGTGATTCCATACGACAAGATAGAAAGTTTCTTCCGCCAATATCTGCAATAAGCGTATGAAGAGCAGCACCATCATTCTGCTTTTATGGATAACGTTCGTTACCATTATGCAAGCATGTGAACCGAATGGAGGGTTGCCCGGCAACGGACAAGGGCAACCCCCTATCAGTGACACAACAGAAGAAGAAAACACCACAGACACAACCGAGACAACAGACACAACAATAATCATGACAAACCAGATTCTTATTCAGATTGGCAGCAAATCATTTGAAGCCCAATTGGAAGACAACGCTACCGCACAAGCCTTTGTACAAATGTTACCGCTCACCCTACAAATGGAGGAACTGAACGGAAACGAGAAATACAGCTACCTGCCGGAAAGTTTGCCTACCAACAGCGAACGGCCGGGACGAATAGAAACGGGAGACTTAATGTTGTTTGGCAACAATTGTCTGGTTTTGTTTTACCAATCGTTTTCAACCGGCTATAGTTATACACGCATTGGCAAAATAGGCAACAGTAGCGGTTTGGAGGAAGCTGTTGGAAGAGGAGATGTCAGCATCCGTTTCAGTGCTTTGCAATGAAATATATTTGCAGCACTATAAGCGGCGCTTCTGGATCCCGCATCAAGTGCGGGATGACCAGGAAATATTCACTACCTTTTCAGAAGGTAGGAGGCGCCTCGGCATAGTTAAATTGTAAAACTTCGTTTCCCAATTTAGAAACTGAATTTGGGCGGCGTCTCACCAAAACTTAAGCAAGCTTACTATTGGATTCGATTTGCACCAAATTTGCCTCTGCACTCGGCTTTCACTACCTTTTCAGAAGGTAGGAGGCGCCTCGGCAGAGCAAAATGCACAAAACTGCGTTTTGTATTTTGCTCTGCACTCGGCTTTCACTACCTTTGTCGGTAAATGGGATTCATTTGTGTATTCATTTACAAACGACAAACGGTTATGGAATATTCATTATCAAACGCTCACATCAGTATTAAAATCAACTC
>CALUKG010000185.1 GCA_944321155.1 uncultured Bacteroidales bacterium
GGCGAAACAGATGGATATCACCTTGTATGGGCTGATTATTTTAATGACGGAACTTTAAATATGGATAATTGGTCGATAGAAGTGAATGGCGATGGCGGAGGTAATAATGAACTGCAATATTATCGGGCGGAAAATGTTTCGGTTGGTGATGAGCCAAACACAGGAAAAGGTTGTCTGATAATTACTGCAAAAAAAGAGAATTATTTAGGGAAAACAGCTACCTCGGGTAGATTGATTACTAAAGATAAAATGTATTTCACACATGGAAAAGTGGAAGCAAGTATTAAGTTTCCTCATACTGCCAATGGTTTGTGGCCGGCATTTTGGATGATGGGCAACGATATTGGAGAAGTTGGGTGGCCAAGATGCGGAGAGATTGATATTGTGGAAATGGGGCATAAAGACGGTATAACTGCAAATGCACAAGACCGTTATTTTAATGGCGCATGTCATTGGGGTTTTTATAATGAACAGGGCCAATATCCCAATTATGCAAAAGCTTCTACCAATTCATATGGGATGCAGGACGATTTTCATTTATTCACTCTTTATTGGGATCAGAATGAGCTTCGAATGTATCTGGACCAAGATAAATATCCTGACGTTGAGCCATATTTCAGTATGGGTATTTCTGACATGAATGGCGATTGGGCTGTTGGTAACTATTTCCACAAACCTTGTTTTGTCTTGCTCAATCTGGCAGTAGGAGGCAATTTCCCACAGATTTGGGATATTAACGAGGTTACTGCTTTGGCAAACGGGCCTGCCTATATGTATGTTGATTATGTGAAGGTGTATCAGAAAGGAATGTCCGATGAAACATTTACACATGTAAATACTTCAGTAGATGAGGTCAATGAAGACACTTTCCGCTGTTATCCTAATCCCACATGCGATGTTTTTCGTTTTAATCGTCCCGCTCAAAGCATAGAGGTTGTCAATATGATGGGACAGGTTATCCTATCTTGTCAGAATGTGGACCAAATTGATGCAACGGAATGGCCGGTGGGATTATATGTGGCAAAAATCATAGTAGATGGTAATATTTATTCCAAACAAATTGTAAAAAAATAGGGAAATCATGAAGCATGTATGTATATGGGGCATAGCCGCACTTATGTTGGCGTGTACACCAGCTAACGATCCTGTAGAACAGAAAATAGATGAACTATTGAACCAAATGACTTTGCAGGAAAAAATCGGACAGATGAACCAGCTGAATGGAATGGGGATGTCTGATGACTTGAAAGCGCAAATCAGGGAAGGACGTGTGGGGTCTTTACTCAATGAAGTGAATATTGATGTGGTGAACGAAATGCAACGCGTGGCTGTTGAGGAATCCCGTTTGGGGATACCGCTCATTTTTGCGCGTGACGTAATTCATGGTTTTAAGACGATTTTCCCGATTCCATTAGGTCAAGCGGCAACTTGGAATCCTGAGATTGTAGAAGCGGGTGCACGCGTGGCAGCCAAAGAAGCTACCGCCTCAGGAATAAGATGGACTTTCTCACCCATGATTGATGTGAGTCGTGATGCCCGTTGGGGACGAATTGCTGAATCTTATGGGGAAGATACCTATATGAATGCCGTTATGGGAGTAGCTACCATAAAAGGTTACCAAACGGATAATCTGGCTGATTCGACAGCAATGGCTGCGTGTGCCAAGCATTTTTGTGGCTATGGTGCGAGCGAGAGCGGTAAGGATTATAACACTACATGGATTCCAGAGGTGCAATTGAGAGATGTCTATTTGCCTTCTTTCAAGGCGGCTGTTGATGCAGGATGCGCTACTTTCATGTGCTCGTTCAACGATATCAATGGTGTGCCTTCTACTGGTAGCAAGTTTCTGAATAAAAAGATTTTGCGGGATGAATGGCAATATGATGGAATGTTGGTTACTGACTGGGGTTCTATGCAGCAAATGATTCCTCATGGCTATTGTTCCGACATGAAAGATGCGGCAGAAAAAGCGGCTAATGCAGCTGTTGATATGGATATGATGAGCTATGGCTATATTGACCATCTGGAAGATTTGGTAAAAGAAGGAAAGGTATCAGAAAAAACGATTGATGAAGCAGTAAGAAACATTCTGCGACTCAAATTCCGTTTGGGATTGTTTGAAAATCCATATACAGCTAAAGTGGAAAATCCTTATTACAGACCGGAATATCTGGAAACGGCTAAGCAAGCAGCCACAGAAAGTACCATTTTGCTGAAAAACGACAATAAACTTCTTCCGCTAAACAATGTAAGTTCTGTTGCTGTAGTTGGTCCTTTGTCCAATGTTGGGGTTGACCAGATTGGAACTTGGTGTTTTGATGGTGAACCTGAAAAATCTGTTACTCCTATGCAGGCATTCCAACAATTGGAAAACATGAAAGTAATTGCCGAACCTGGTTTACAATATAGCCGTGACAAATCGCAAGCTGGTATTAACAAGGCTGTAGCTGCTGCAAAAAAAGCAGATGTTGTACTTTGCTTTGTGGGTGAGGAAGCTATTCTTTCAGGAGAGGCCAAGTGTCGTGCCGATATTTCTTTGCCAGGTGCTCAATCACAGCTTATCAAAGAATTGAAAGCAATAGGTAAACCGCTTGTTCTGGTGGTAATGGCAGGCCGTCCGTTGACCATGGGAGCTGAGATTGATATGGCTGATGCAGTATTGTGGCAGTTCCATGCAGGTACAATGGCTGGGCCGGCTTTGGCCGACCTTATCATGGGTAAGGCAGTGCCTTCAGGCAAGCTTCCTGTGACTATGCCGAAAATGGTGGGACAGGTTCCTATGTATTATTCACACAAAAATACAGGACGTCCGGCAAGCAATATTACGCTTATCGATGATATACCTGTGGCAGCAGGACAATTCTCTATTGGTTCTACCAGTTATCACTTGGATGCAGGTGACAAACCGCTCTATCCGTTTGGATATGGTTTGAGCTATACCTCTTTTGAGTATGGACAGCCTGTACTATCGGATTCTGTGATGAAACAAGATGGACAAATCACGGTTACCTGTCAAATTAAGAACAGCGGCAAGTATGATGCTTATGAAACTGCGCAGCTATATACACGTGATTTGGTGGCTTCACTTTGCCAACCTGTTCGTCAATTGAAAGGCTTCCAGAAAGTATGGATAAAAGCAGGTGAGTCTGCAACTGTTACGTTTACGTTGACTCCAGCTGATTTGGCTTTCTGTCATGAGGATATGACAACTTATGCAGAGCCGGGTGAATTCCAATTATGGGTATCTGCAGATAGTCAGCAAGGT
>CALUKG010000186.1 GCA_944321155.1 uncultured Bacteroidales bacterium
ATTACGCACGCTATTCCTGACAATACCGGTTACATCACCGAAGGACAGTTGTTCTTGCGCCGTGATAGTGATATTGGTAAGGTAATCGTTGACCCGTTCCGTTCGTTGTCACGTTTGAAACAGCTGGTGGCTGGTAAGAAAACCCGTGAAGACCATCCACAGGTGATGAATGCCGCTGTACGTCTGTATGCTGATGCGGCCAATGCTAAGACCAAACTGGAAAACGGTTTCGACTTGACCAACTACGACGAACGTTGCTTGTCGTTTGCCAAGGACTATTCTGACAAACTGCTGGCAATCGATGTAAACATCGACACAACCCAAATGTTGGATGTGGCATGGAGCCTGTTTGCTAAGCATTTCAAACCGGAAGAAGTTAATATCAAGCAAAATCTGGTAGATAAATACTGGAACGCCAACGCATAAAGGCAAATCATTTTTAAAACGAATGGAGTATGGCAATAACATTTCAATATAACAAAACATCACTTCAGATGCTGGAAAAGAATTTGAAGATGCGTGTGCGCACATTGCCTACCATCAAGAGTAAAGAAAGTGCTTTGCGTCTGGAAGTAAAGCGTTCAAAAGACGAAATCAAGCAATTGAATGCCCAAGTGGAGCAACAGATTGCTGCTTATGAACGCATGCTTGCATTGTGGGGCGAATTTGATACATCCCTGCTTAGTGTAAAAGACGTGAAAATGGAGGTGAAAAAAATTGCCGGTGTAAGAATTCCCGTCCTGAAGGAAGTGGAATACACTACAAAGCCTTTCAGTCTTTTCAATACTCCGAAATGGTATGCCGATGGTTTCAAGCAATTGAAAGATTTGGCGCAAGTGGGCATAGAAGCTGAGTTTTGTGCTGAAAAATTGCGCTTGCTCGAATATGCACGTAAGAAAACCACCCAAAAGGTGAACCTCTTTGAAAAGGTGCAGATTCCGGGTTATGAAGACGCAATACGCAAAATCAAGCGGTTTATGGAAGACGAAGAAAACCTTTCCAAGTCTTCACAGAAAATAGTCAAGGCAAAGCGTGAACGTGAAGCGCAAGCAGCCGAGTGTGTTAACGAATAAAGCTAACGCGTATGATAGAGAAAATGCATAAATATACCTTTCTGGTATTTCACAAACAATACAATGACTTTTTGCATAAATTGCAAGGGGTCGGTGTGCTGCATGTGAAGGAAAAACCGGAAGGTAACACTGAAAACGATGCCTTGCGCGACAAGCTTCAGCTGGCTGCGCAAGTGGACAAGACGATTGGTGAGGCATTTGCTTTGCTGACTCTTGATATGCAGCCGCTTCCACAGGATGAACAGGTTGATGGCGCACAGCTTATCAATGAGTTTTCCGAAATGAAGGAAGAGGCACACCGCATAGAAACGGCATTGGAACGCACGCAAAAGGAAGCCGACCGCATGGCGGTTTGGGGAAATTACAGTACCGACCTGCTGCATAAACTGGCAGATGAGGGTTTTGTGCTGCAGTTCTTTTCTGTCGGAAAAGCGCGTTTCAATCAGGAATGGGAAACAGAGAAAAATGCTTTTGTCGTAGCAGAAAGCGGTTCGACCTTGTATTTTGTAACGGTCAATCGCCAACCTGTAGAGCTGGATGCTGATGTGGTTACGCTCAATGAGCACAACCAATTGCAGCTTGAGCAGGATATTCAGAATCTGAAGGGCCTGCTGGTGGCACAACAGGGAAAAATGCAAGCATGGACAGTGGCCAATCTGAACAATCTGAAGAAATTCCTTGCTGATATCCGTAACGGAATCGTATTTGACAAGGTGTTGCTCAATACAACAGCCGAGGCTGACAACAAGGTGATGCTTTTGGAAGGCTATTGTCCTGTTGATACGGAAAAGGATTTGATTGCACTTTTGGAGGCAGAACATATCTATTTCCAAAAGGAGAATCCCGATATTACCGATGCCGATATTCCGGTTAAGCTGAAGAACAATTGGTTTGCACGTCTGTTTGAACCGATTACCAAGTTGTATGCTTTGCCGAAATACGATGAATTGGACCCGACGGCATTCTTTGCTCCTTTCTTCATGCTGTTCTTTGGCCTGTGTATGGGAGATGGCGGTTATGGTCTGCTCATTTTGGCGGCAGCAACCATTGCCAAATATAAAATGCCTAAGTTCAAAAGCGTAGCCATATTGGGTCAGTTCCTGGGACTTGCCACTTTGGTGGTGGGTATTCTCACCGGTATGGTGTTTGGTATTAAATTGGATGAAGCACCATGGCCTTGGTTGGCGAATGTAAAACACCTATTTGTAACTTCAACCAATTATGGTGAAAACTTAGGCTATGACCCCTTGATGGTATTTGCCATCGCAATAGGTGTGTTCCAGATTCTTTTTGCCATGGGCTTCAATGTGGTGAAAATTACCATTCAGCACGGATTCAAATATGCTGTTTCCACATTGGCTTGGTTAGTAGGACTCATTTGCCTGATTCTGATGTTCTTGCTGCCTGTAGCGGGAGTGGAACTTTCAAAAATGGCATTGAATGTGCTCTATGTACTGGCTGGAATCTGTGGATTGTTTATCCTCTTTTACAATTCACCGGGAAAGAACATCTTTGTCAATTTCGGTTCCGGATTATGGGGTACTTATGGTATGGTCAGCGGACTGCTGGGTGATGTCTTGTCATACATCCGTCTGTTTGCCTTAGGTTTGGCAGGTGGTATTTTGGGTAACGTGTTCAATCAATTGGCACTGGACCTCTCATCTGGAATGCCAGCCTATATCGGTTGGCTGCCAATGCTGCTGATACTGGTTATCGGACATGGCTTGAACTTCATGCTTTGTATCATCAGTTCGGTGGTACACCCGTTGCGTCTGACCTTTGTGGAATTTTACAAAAATGCTGGATTTGAAGGAGGCGGTAAAGCCTATCATCCTTTCTCCAAACAAACAACAGAACAAGAATAAAAAATAACTATATTATTAACGACCAAATTTAATTGAATAATTATGGATTACAATTTGATTTTAGCCTATGTGGGTGTAGCCCTCATGGTTGGTTTAACAGGTATTGGTAGTGCTTACGGTTTGACCATATGTGGTAATGCAGTGGTAGGTGCCCTTAAAAAACGTCCAGATGCAATGGGTACATACATTTTGTTGTCTGCTCTTCCATCAACACAGGGTATCTACGGATTTGTTGGATACTTCATGGTACAAGGATTTTTGACTCCTGAAATGACAGCATTGCAGAGTGCTGCTATCTTGGGTGTAGGATT
>CALUKG010000187.1 GCA_944321155.1 uncultured Bacteroidales bacterium
TGTGCTTTTCGTGCTGAAGCGGACTATAGAAGCGATGGCTCGGTGAAACATGGGGTTATTTACGGACTGACAAATTCCGTTGAAATTCTCGATGAAGCGCCGGCATTTACAATAGAAACCCACTTATTGGAGTCGAAAGGCGATTTTCTGATTGAGGAGATTTTCTTCACTGGAACGCTCTATCCGACAGGCAAACAGTATCATGGCGACAGCTATATCAAAATCTATAATCCTACCGACAGGGTACTTTATGCTGACCGCATTGCCATTCTGGAGTCAAAATTCCTTTCTACTATCAAATGGGACTACAAGCCGGATATCCGACAGGACACGATGACGGTGCATGCCATTTATGTGATTCCGGGCAGCGGAACGGATCATCCGGTGCAACCAGGCGAGAGTCTGCTGATTTGCGATACGGGAATTGACCACCGCAAAACAAATGCGAATTCCATTGATTTGTCGGCAGCCGATTTTGAGTGGTATGATGTTTCTAACTCACCATCCAATATGGATATTGACAGCGAAACGGTGCCCAATCTCGATAAATGGTATTGCTACACTAACAGCTTCTTTGTGCTGCATAACCGTGGGTTCCGCTCCTATGCCATTGCACGGATACCCGACTATATCAGCAAGGAAAGTTATTTAAACGACTATTTTTATACCTACACGTATGTGATGCATATCGAGGCGGGCGATTTCCCGATGGAGCAGGAAGCCTATAAAATCCCCAACAATTGGATTGTGGACGGTGTGAATTGCAGTGTGGAGACCGAATGGCTGTGGAACGTGTTGCCGCCTTCCATCGATGCCGGCTGGACGCATTGTGGCACGATGGACCACGACAAGACGCGCTATTTCAAGAGCGTCAGAAGAAAAATGACATCTTTGGACGAAAACAACAGGCGGATATTGAAAGACACCAATAACTCGACCGACGACTTTAACACGGAATGTGTACCGTCGGTAGTGGAGGAACAAGGCGCTGCCACTGATGCTAACGGAACGCCTGCAACGCAGCGCACTTATGATGGGGTGCAACCGATTCCGTCAGAAGAAAAATAATGCTGTTGCTTATGGCTCGAATGAAATGGATAGGCTGTTTGGGGGTGCTGCTGTGTGCTGTGGCTTCGCTGAAAGCGGTGCCGGTGATGGATAGTGTCCTCTTGCTTTCACGTATTGGTTCTGTGCGGCAGCCTATCCGTCATTTTGCGGTGATGCCCTACGAAAACCCGGCCATGCGGCTCGACCGTTATGATGCTACGCTCACCCGATTGTCTTTGAGTGGATATTATGCGATGCAAAAGGAGGCAATACAGCTGCAACTGGGAGACGGGGCGGTTTTCGGCCAGGTCGATGCATTGGCGTTTGTCCGTAAGAAACAGTTTTCCTTGTGGGGAGGAGCAGGGTATGAAAATGGTAGAAAACGGGACGTATGCTTCAATGAAACTAGCGATTACGAACGTCTTTATCCTTATGTGATGGGCGACTCGGTTGGCGGTGATTTGGCTTCACAGACTTACTGCTTCCATGGCGGATTTGCCTATACTTTTGGACGGGTACTTTTGGGGACGGAAGCAGCTTTTCGGGCTGCCTTTGAATACCGGCAAGTCGATCCGCGCCCTTTGAATACCGTGTCAGATTTTACCCTCAAAATAGGGGCGGCCATGGACCTGACAGATGATTATTTGACGGGAATTTCTTTGAAGGCAGGCCGCTACAAACAGACCAATGGACTGAAATTTTACAATGAATTGGGAGTACCCAATGTGTTGCATTTTACAGGATTGGGAACGGATTACTACCGTTTCAGAGGAAGTAAGTATGGAACCTATTACAATGGCTATGATGTAGGGACTGACTTTCAGTTGCGTCACAAGGGGAAATACGGCTGGAAAGCGGGATTGGCCTATGACTATGCTTCGGTTACCAAGATTATTTCTGAATTGAACGAATTGCCGTTGACACATTTGGCTGTACATGAAATGGCTGCTGAACTGGCCTATGAATCGGAAGGAAAGCGTTTTTGGGGAGTGGCGTTGCAGGTGGAAAATTCTTTGCGTTTGGGTACGGAAAATCTGTTTGGCGATGCTGCGAATAATGTGTATCCGCAAATCGCTTCTGCACAGCAATATATGGCTTTGCAGCCGCAAATTACCTGTAAGGGTTTGTATGGGAAGCGATTCAGCAGTTCGCAGGAATGGCATTTGGAGCCGTTCGTCGGTTATCGGGCGCATCATGAAAGCTATGCATCACCCGCGCGTTCTGTTTCTTTGGCTCATGTGTTTGCTTCCATGAGGGGAGGATGGTTTTATACAAAAGGCAAGTGGGCACTGCAAATGGACGGAATGGTGCGGTGGGATGCACCTGTCAAGGCTTCGGCCCAAATGCCTGCACTACCTACAGTTTGGGATACGCCAGTATATGTCTTTCTAAGAGAAGAAGGACAACATTTCACGACATTGCGGGCTAAAGCGGCTGTTTGGTTTCAGACACAAATGGGACTTGCACTCTCACTAGCAGTGGATTATGAGGTGCGTCTTTATATGTCAGGCAATTATGCACATATGCTGGATTGTTCATTAGGATTGTGGTTTTAGGCGATAGAGCATGTTATACACTCGAAAGGGGACCTGAGAAATACCTAAAAATGGTGATTGTGTACGATAACACAGACTTTTACTTTTGCCGAATGAAAAAATGATAACTATTAAATAGGAAAGATTATGCTAAAAGGAAATGTACTATGCTTAGGCTTGCTGTCACTGATGCTGACATGGACAAGCTGTGGAAACAACACCAAGCAATCGGCTGAAACATCACAGCAGAAAGTGTGTGCTGACACACAATCGCAAGCGAACGACGTTGATGCTGTTTTGGCCCAGGCTGATTTGAATGTGGGAAAAGAAATCACTGTGGAAGGGGTATGTACACATATCTGTAAACATGGTGGACGGAAAATTTTTCTGATGGGGAGTGATGATACGAAAACTATCAGAGTGGAAGGAGGAAAAATGGGCAAATTTGATGCTGCCTGTGTAAACAATATGGTACGTGTCAAAGGTGTTTTGTGCGAGCAACGCATCGATGAGGCCTACTTGCAGCAATGGGAAAGCCAGGTGGCCAATCAGACAGCTGAGCAGCATGGAGATTCGGAGGCTGGATGTGATACGGAGAAGAAAGCGAGAAACGAAAAAGGAAATTCGCCGGAAGAGCGCATTGCCGATTTTCGTGC
>CALUKG010000188.1 GCA_944321155.1 uncultured Bacteroidales bacterium
TTCTGCGCTCGCCTTTGTGTATCTTTGCACCTGATTTTGAGAATACGAAACAAATAAGATAAAATGGCAAAAGAATTGAAAGAATTGACACCACGTAGTGAGAATTATTCACAATGGTACAATGACTTAGTGGTAAAAGCCGATTTGGCTGAAAGTTCTGCCGTGAGAGGATGTATGGTTATCAAACCTTACGGCTATGCAATCTGGGAAAAAATGCAACGTGAATTGGACCGTATGTTCAAGGAAACAGGACACCAAAATGCCTATTTCCCGCTCTTCATACCAAAATCTTTCCTTAGCCGTGAAGCGGAACATGTGGAAGGCTTTGCCAAAGAATGTGCTGTGGTTACACACTATCGCTTGAAAACCAACGCCGAAGGAAATGGGGTGGTGGTTGACCCGGAAGCGAAATTGGAAGAAGAACTGATTGTTCGTCCTACTTCTGAAACAATTATCTGGAACACATATAAAAACTGGATTCAATCGTATAGAGACCTGCCTATTCTCTGCAACCAATGGGCAAATGTGGTTCGCTGGGAAATGCGTACGAGATTGTTCCTCCGTACGGCTGAATTTTTGTGGCAGGAAGGCCATACGGCTCATGCCACAGCTGAAGAGGCATTGGCCGAAGCCAACAAAATGCTGAATGTATATGCTGATTTTGCTGAAAACTTTATGGCAATACCGGTGGTAAAAGGTATCAAATCGGCTAATGAGCGTTTTGCGGGGGCTGTGGAAACATTCTGTATTGAAGCGCTCATGCAGGATGGAAAGGCATTGCAGGCTGGTACTTCCCACTTCTTGGGGCAGAACTTTGCCAAGGCTTTTGATGTGAAGTTTATCACTAAAGAAAACAAACAGGATTACGTTTGGGCTACTTCTTGGGGTGTGTCAACCCGCTTGATGGGTGCACTCATTATGACCCACTCCGATGACAATGGTTTGGTGTTGCCTCCGAAATTGGCCCCGTTCCAAGTGGTATTTGTGCCTATTTATAAGAACGAGGAACAATTGAAAGCTATCGTTGTCAAAGCAGAACAGATTGCTGCAGCACTCAAGGCAAAAGGTATCAGCATTAAGATTGATGACAATGATACCAAAAAACCGGGCTGGAAGTTTGCTGAATATGAACTCAAAGGTGTACCTGTCCGTTTGGCTATGGGTGGTAGAGACCTTGAAAACGGAACAATCGAAGTGTTCCGCCGTGATACCCTCCAGAAAGAAACACTCCCAGTGGAAGGTATAGAAGAACAAATCGCACAACTTCTTGAAGATATTCAGAAAAACATTTTCAAGAAAGCCTATGACTATCGTGCTTCCGTTACACGTGAGGTGGATACCTATGAAGAATTTAAGGTGGAAATCGAAAAAGGTGGCTTCCTTTTGTGCCACTGGGACGGTACACCAGAGACGGAAGAGAAAATCAAGGAAGAAACGAAGGCAACCATCCGCTGTATTCCTTTGGATGGCGATAAGACGCCTGGTAAGTGTATGGTTACAGGCAAGCCATCCAAGCAACGCGTATTGTTTGCAAGAGCTTATTAATAGCAAGGTTCTGCTTTTGCTGAGATACAACAAAAAGACTGGTTATCGTTCTTACGGTAATCAGTTTTTTTTGTTGATATTTACAGATTGGGATATTGGAGTTGTAATGTTGAATATTTATTTTTGTATCAAAATCAGATGTATATGAGCAAAATCAGGTATTGGAAAATCATGGTTGTGTTCTGTCTGTTCTTCCCGATGATGAAGGCACAGGCACAGTCGGTTGATGAGCGGATAGGCCATGCAATGGATAATCAGTTGTGGTTTCAGTTGAGAGAACTCTATCAGGAAGAAGGAGAGCAGTTGCAAACTCCTTTTATGCGTCCGTTGTCGGAATTTTTCATAGCCCATTTTTTTAACGAACCCGATTCCGCCTTGCATTATGGCGACTATCTTTTGGAGCATTATCAAGATGAACTGGGAGGCAGTTTGCCCAGTCTGATGTATTTCATGGCCGATGATGCAGCCCGTATGGGGATGTTTTCCTATGCTGCTGATATTATGCATGCATTGAATGAAGCACTGCAGACTGCGGGTTTGCCAAGTAATCCTATTTTTGAAGGTTTCGAACGGCAATATGCAGCTCTTCATGCTGCCGGAGGATTTACACTGGAAAAGCCGGAGAAAACTTTGCGCATACCGTTCCGTTATTATTCCGGCAAGCGGACTGACCCAGTCATGATTTTTACTACTGCGTTGCTGAATGGTAAAACGATTGACTGTAACTATGATACAGGGGCGGGTGTCAATGTTATGTCACATCAGGTGGCGGATGAGCTGGGATTGACTTATGTGGATTCGGCTGGTATTAGTGTCGATGGTGTCAACTCACAGACAAGCTTGTTTGCCATAGTCGATTCAGTGGTGTGGGGTGAGATTGTCTATAGAAATGTACCTTTTCAAGTGGTCGATTTTTCGACAGGCCATGAAGAGGCCGATGCAAAGCTGGAAGAGATGAAATTTCAATGTGTATTGGGCAGCCAGCTAATGATGCCATTGGACGAAATATGTTTTGATTTCAAGGATTGTGAGATAATCGTGCCACACCAACCCAGCGTTCAACCGGCTTATGCTCCCAATATGTATCGTTCGGCTTCCAATATGTTTATTGTTTCGCTGTATGACGAGCGAACGGAAAAGGAGATGTATGCTTTGTGGGATACAGGGGCTGCCTATTCAGGCTTGTCCAATGGCTATTATGAAAAAAACAAGCGTTTGTTTGCAGATATTGTTCCGACAGATTCCCTCCGTTATGCAGGTATTGGTGGGGTGGGCTATATAAAGACCGCTTATGTGCCTCTGCAGTATAGGGTGGGTACGGAAGTAGTTGGTTGTGATTCTATAGCCATTGCTTTGCAGGGTGATATCCAGGCATCTGAGTATGATATGCTGTTTGGTTTGCCCACCATGACTTCCTTTGATAAAATGACCATCAATTTTCAAAATATGTGGGTAATGATGGAGTAGGAATAGAGAGAAACAGGTAATAAACAACAAAGCCCGGCTATGTAGCTGGGCTTTGTTGTTTATATGGAATGTTATTTCTTTTATTCCTGTTGTTTGCTCTTGCGGGCACGTGCCGCTTTGAGTTCTTTTTCCAGGCGTTCGATTTCTTTTTCCTGGTTGTTGATGGTTTTCAGCAATGCATTCAACTCTTC
>CALUKG010000189.1 GCA_944321155.1 uncultured Bacteroidales bacterium
AGCCATGCGCTTACAAGAGGCGCTGATTACTACAGGAGGTAAGGAACTATGACTACACAAAGCACCATGGATAAACTCATTGAAATGCGCCTGACAGCTATGTCGGATGCATTCCGTACTCAGATATCTGATCCCAAAATGAAAGAAATATCTTTCGAGGATCGCTTCGGGATGCTGGTAGATATCGAATATAGCAACCGAAAGAGCAACAGCTTGAAACGCCTGATCCGCAACGCCGGATTCGACCAGCCGGACGCATACATTGGTGATATCAACTATACTTCTGGCCGCAAGCTGAACCGTTCATTAATCGAGCGGCTCGCAACATGCGAATACATCACAGAGCACAGGAATCTCTTTATCACAGGCGCAACCGGGAGCGGCAAGACCTATCTGGCATGTGCGTTCGGGATGGAAGCATGCAGGCAGCGTTACAAAACGAAGTATGTACGGCTTCCGGATCTGCTCCTGGAACTGGAGATGGCACGTAACGATGGCACATACAAGAAAGTCCAGGGGAAATATGCCAACCCGGTCCTGCTGATCATTGATGAATGGCTCCTGCTGAAACCAACTGAATCCGAACAGCATGACATTCTGGAGCTTCTCCATCGGAGACGCAGGAGATCCTCTACCATCTTCTGCTCCCAGTATGATTCCAATGGCTGGTATGATCAGCTTGGCGGAGATGACAGTCCCCTTGCGGAGGCGATCCTGGATCGCATCAAGCATGATGCATATAAGATCAACATCATCCCGACAGATCCTGCGAATTACAGATCCATGCGGGAAGTGTACGGGTTGGATCCAGCATTAAGCGAGTAAACTCGCAGGTAACAATTAATTAAGTGCGGTATCCCTGTTCCGGACTCACGGTATCATAGCTCCGGACTTCCGGTATCCGTTCCTCCGGAACAGGGGTACATTTTTACCGTAATATACAGAAGCATTAAAAGACAATCTGAAATAATCAAAACTGCAAAAATTAAGCACAAAAAAACCTTACCGACTTTCAATTTTTCTTTGAAAATCAGTAAGGTTTTCTTATGCTCTTAAAATAAAAATATTCTTTGAATAATGCACAAATGTTGCCAAATCGTTGCCAGCACTTAAACAAATTTGTTTGGAACCCGCGTAAATACTGGCTTTTTTGAGGGCTATTTATTATTCGAATTCGGCAAGTTATTCTAAATACTAAACATATATATTTAGTATTTTTCTATATCTCTGCTCATTTTCTATGCTTTTCCCCGACTACACAGCGTTTACGGATTTTTTAGTATCAAAATAGTATCAACTATTCACCGTCTAAATGCTGCAAAACATACGATTTTCATTCAAGAAATTTCCTCTTTTTGCAACCACTTAGTTTCTTCTGGCGTAATTATAAGAATATCCACCTTACCACCAACTGTTTCTATAACATTCTTAAAACGCATTGTTTGAATTGTAGTTTCTACAGCATATCTAGCAAAATCAACAGCGTCTTGTAACGTAAAATAACTCCAAAGTATATCTTCAAACGGCAAATCAATATAATTTCCATTCACATCTTTAACAGCAACATTTTGTATTAATCTGGTTAATGTCGCTATTTCTCCATCCCATGTTGCTCCCTGAGATGAAGTATTCTGCGGTTCAATTGTTTTTGTCTTAACATTAATTTTATATATAAGTTGCTTTTTTTCAGCTTCCTCCATGGAATAACCCGCTACTATAAAATGTGTATCAGGTACGGTAGATAAAGCATTAAAATAATCAACTATTATCTGTGGAATATTCTCAACCGGAGTTTCTTTATCAATTTTAGTTCGAATCATTTCCTGTATAAATCCAGTTATAGGCTTTCCCTCTAAACTAGCGTCACCACACGTAGCAATTCCCGCACCATTGGGACATGCAAACGTTTTATTAGTTGAGTTAGTTGAGTGAATACCTATCCGCTGAACAGTTATAGTCCCAATTGTTTGAGTATTTGTATATGTAACACGCCTATCACTAGCCAATACAATTCCCTCATTTACATGAACCGCTATTAAAAAGGACATACTTCTTTCCTCCTTCCAAGATATTTTCCTTTAAATAGTATCAGGTAAACCGCCTGCAATCATGTGAATATTATAACCGAAAACATATGGCAACACAACCCACTTTTCACTGCACTGTTACGCAATAGAAGGCCATTTTCTGCGTTTCCCGATAAAAAGTATCACACAAATCTATTTTGTGAATAAAAAGCCTTGAAAATAAGCATTTTCATCACGTCTAAAGCGTAACAGAAAAAGCCTCTTTTTAATCCAGCGTTCTGGCAAATGGCACTAATTCGGCAATGTGGTTCCTTGCATATGCCTTAATAAATGCAACTACTACAGAATCAGCAAAATCCTTTGCTACCGGCGTGACTTCTTCCAGCGCCTGCCGAAAATCAGCAACCTCTAAATCTTCAAATTTCTTTTTTCTCAAAATCTGATTAAAGGCAACCATGATCTTTCCCATTTCATCAAAACTAATTCCATGTTCAAGACACAACAGGCTGGTAGACAGCGGGTTGCTATTAGAATGTCCCATTGCTTCTGCAATCTGCTCCAATGCCAAATAAACAAGTCTATCTTCCATATTGCGCACCTCTCTATCCAGTAATTCCAAACCATATAAATAGCGCCACACCCAACAGCCCTAACACAATGCCCACCTGAATATATGGTTTTTCCTCATATTTATCGTATTTATAAAATAACCGGGCAGCTCCACCAATAAACAGAAGTGCGAGACTTCCCTTCCATGCCGGATTTCCTTTAATGAGACACATAATTGTCAAAACTTGTGTAGCAGCTATCATAAAATCCAATGCTTCACTTTTTGAACGAGTATCTATCTGCTCGTCACGTTCATCCTTTATTGGTCTTTGTCTCGGCGGCTGTTTCATATCACAATTTCCTCCTAATTTTTAGATTCGTAATACATATAAGTGAAAATTTCAGCGAACATTGAAATAGTAAAGGCAAATGCCAATCCTACTCCTATCGCAATAAACCCTTCGTAACCAGACACCTTCCCCATTACCAGTAAAGCAAGCATAAGCATAAACGATATAATCTGCGTAAGCCGAAAAGATTTACTTTTTGATTTCAGCGCAATCAGGCGGTTTCTTTC
>CALUKG010000190.1 GCA_944321155.1 uncultured Bacteroidales bacterium
CGATTCTCAGAGGGTTAAATCGGGGTGAAAATGACTGTAAATTATTGATGCTCTGTTAGTTCCAATAATTTTTTCCAGTTCGTCTTTTTCAGCATTCTGGATGCGTTTTACGCTTTTGAAGTGCTGAAGCAGTTCATTCTTCGTTTTTTCACCAATTCCCTTGATGTGGTCGAGCTCTGAAGCTGTCTGACTTTTGCTTCGACGGTCACGATGGAAGGAAATGGCAACCCGGTGTGTTTCGTCTTGTATTTGGGTGAGAAATTTGAAAAGTTCTTCAGTCGGTTTGAGTCCAATCGTTGCCGGAGGAAATCCGAACAGCAATTCATGGGTGCGGTGATGGTCGTCTTTGGCCAACCCGGCAATGGGTATGTTTACGCCCACTTCATCCAATGCCTGTCTAATCATTTCCATTTGACCTGCACCGCCATCAGCAATGATAAGGTCGGGTAGGGGAGAGTTTTCATTAATCAAGCGGGTATAACGTCTTTTGACCACTTCCTTCATGCTGGCATAATCATCAGGTCCTTCTACAGTCTTGATGATGTATTTCCGATAGTCTTTACGTGACGGTTTGGCTTTCTTAAATACAACGCAGGCTGCAACGGCATCGCTTCCCGATATGTTGGAATTGTCGAAACATTCAATATGCAGTGGCATTTTTTCCATACCGAGTTTTTTCTGCAAACTGCTCAACAGACGAGTCGTGCGCTGTTCCGGATTGAGTTTTTCCGCCTGCTTGTATTTATCTACCTTATATTGTCTCACATTCTGATAGGAGAGGTCCAGCAGTTTTTTCTTGTCCCCGATTTTGGGTATCATGAACTCCACATTGTGAATGTTCAGTTCAGGCATAAAGGGTACAATCAGTGTTTTGGCATCGCTTTTCAGACGGTCTCGAAGTTCCAGAATACCCATGGCAAAGATTTCTTCTTTTGGTTCATCCATACGCTTTTGGTATTCGATGGTGAATCCTTTGGTAATCGAACCTTTCGATATGTGAAGCATGTTGATATAGGCGCTTCCTTCGTCTTCCTCGTAGGAATAGACATCCAGATTGTCATCATGGGTAGTTGTAATAACGGTTTTCGCCTGGTATTTCAAGATGGCATCATATTTCACTTTCAATGCCTGTGCCTCTTCAAAACGCAATTCAGCAGCCAGCTTTTGCATTTCCTTGACGAGATAATCGGTAATGTTGTGACTATTGCCTTTGGCTATTTCCTTGATTTCATCAATCATCTTCAAGTAGTCTTCCCGGCTTTGAAGTCCTTCACAGCATCCTTTACAGTTTTTGATGTGATATTGCAGGCATACTTTAAACCGTCCGGCAGCGATTCCATCGGGAGTTAGTGGAAGCCTGCATGTGCGTATGGGATATATTTCACGTATAAGCTCCAGTAGGGTATCGAGTACATAGACATTGCTGTAGGGGCCGAAATATTCAGCGCCTCTCACTACTTGACGTGTTCTGAATACACGCGGAAAAGCTTCTTTAGTAATGCAGAGCCAAGGGTAGGTTTTGCCGTCTTTGAGCAATATGTTGTAGCGTGGCTGGTATTGTTTGATGAGATTGTTCTCCAGCAACAATGCATCCGTTTCCGTATTGACAACGATGTATTTCAGGTCGTGGATATGTTTGACCAATACGTTTGTCTTCACGGAATCATGTTCCTTGTTGAAATAGGAAGATACTCTTCGTTTCAGATTTTTGGCCTTTCCAACGTAGATGATAGTTCCTTCTTCGTTGAAATATTGGTAAACGCCCGGCGTTTCGGGCATGGTGGAAATGATGTTTTTAATATGTTGGATGCGTTCTGACATACTGCAAAAATACGGCTTTTTTTCGTTTCCTAAAACCTTTCTGCTGGCATGTAATTTGTTCCCCATGTTTTGTTATTTATATCTTTTGCTTATGAAAAATCAGAATTTCTGGATGGGTGTAGCCATTGCAGTTGGTTTGTTTGCTTTGGGCGTGTTGCTCAAAAGCGGTATGGAAAATTTCAAGGACCGCGAACGTGTGGTTTCGGTAAAGGGTTTGTGTGAAGAGGAGGTGGCCGCAGATTATGTAATATGGCCATTGGTCTATAAGGAGGTAGGTAATGACCTGCTTTCAATCACGCAAAGTGTTTCGGACAAGAACAAGGAGATTGTTCGTTTTTTAAAGGAAAAGGGCATTGAGGAATCCGAGATTTCTGTTGCTCCTCCGGCTTTGGTCGATTTGGAAGCCGACCGCTATCGTTCGGAAAAAACGCCTTATCGTTATAATATAACCTCGGTGGTAACGGTTGCATCCAAGAAAGTGGATTTGGTTTCATCGCTTATTTTACAACAGGCGGAGTTGCTGAAAAAAGGTATTGCCCTTACATCGGATGATTATCGTTATCAGACGGTATATTCTTTTAACGGTTTGAATGATATCAAGCCAGCCATGATTGAAAAGGCCACAAAAAATGCGCGGGAAGCGGCAGTGAAATTTGCCGAAGATTCCGGAAGCAAATTGGGAAAAATCCGTACGGCTGATCAGGGTACATTTTCAATTACCGACCGTGATAGTAATACGCCTTCCATTAAAATTGTGCGAGTAGTTACTCGCATTGACTACTATTTGGAATAATTCAGTCTTTTATATAACAATAAAGGGCGCACCCATTGGGTACGTCCTTTATTGTTTCTATGTTCGCTCTTATAGAATGCTGATAAGCTCTCGTGATTGAACTAATTTTTTCTTTTCGTAGGTCTCTTCTTTTACAATACCAATCCCACGTGCGTACCATGATTTGGTTGTACTCTTTTCGCTTACACCTGCCATTTTTGTCTCAAAAGTTTCTTCTACTATGTAACAATCGAATGTTCCTGCTTCTGTATTGATGGTTTCTTGTCCAATTACCTTGCGGTTATAGCACTTAATTTTACTTTTTACAAAAGCAATTGTAAATGTAATGGCATAATCTGGTAGCTGCATTCCTGTTGCAAGTTCGATAGGGATTCCTCTACATTCACCTTCTATTTTTAGGTTTTCCATTACTTGGTCTAACTCTTTCATTTCCGTTTCGCTCGCACCTGCTTCTATAAGACTCAATTTCATGGTTTCTTTTATGGTGCT
>CALUKG010000191.1 GCA_944321155.1 uncultured Bacteroidales bacterium
CAGTTGTTATTGATAATGAAGTGACTGTTTCAGAAGGTGAACGCCCCATTGCAGATGATATCTTTTTTAGCAAATATTTTGAAGCATCAGGCACAGCGAAGTTGTTGGGTATTTATAATGGAACAAATGATTCCCTACCTCTTGCAGATTTGGAAATTTGGCATAGAACAGCTGATAATGCAAAATTGTCGTTAGTTGGTTTTGGTGGAACAAATCCGAATTTTATAATGCCAAATGAGGAAATTATTATTTATAATGAAGGTAGTGCGGATGTTCAGAATTGTGCAGAAGAACAGGAAAATTTTGATAAGTGGAAGCCGGCAAATGTAACAGCAAACCATTCGGCTCTTCAGTTTGGTGGTAAAGGAACTATAACATTACGGCGTGGAAATGATATTATAGATATCATAGGAGCATTGGATGAAAACGGATCTCCTGTAGACGGAAATGAGCGACCTACATGGGGTGATGATCCAGGCTTTACTTGTGCAGGAGGTGATAATATTAAAACAGAGGAAATTGAGGATGATTACGGGCTTTCTACTAACCGTTGTTTGTTGATTCGTCGTAATCATGTAAAGAGCGGAGCAACTGCTGTCGCTCAGAATATAAATTCATTCAATACACTTTGTACGGAATGGGGAGGTTTTCATATTGATGCCGATAAAGATACACAAGATCAATTGACCTGTGAAGGCTTTGGCTATGTGGGTGGTTTCGACTATCAAGGCTACTATACCCAATATGTGCAGTTGCAAACAACCGAATTCGACCAGCTTACGCAAAATCCAGATGGGACCTACAATTTACCAATCCCCAGTTTGCATAAATACTCCTGTACCAATATCAAGCTCAAGACATTGGATGCAAATGGAGAGGTACTGGAAACCATTATTTACAAAGTGCCTATCATTGTCAATCAAGATGTGACAACTGCAGCAGAAGCCTTTTTCCATTTTGAGGGTGATACCTGTAAGAATTGCGATGTGGTGATACGTGATGAGGCGACTCTAACAACGGAAGCAGCAGGTAAAACAGAGTTCCGAAATGTGGAGGTCTATCCGCAAGCTACTTTGGCTGTACCGGAAAGCGAAAGCCTCACAGTCCACTCCCTGCGTATGCGCTCCAATGCAGTGGAAGACCAAATGCCTTATGCCAACATCGTGGGTACATTGAACAACCAGACCAATATGCTTTACTACGATATGCGTATCAACAATTCAGCCTATCGCTTCTTTGCATTACCCGACACAATTAAGATAAGTAGTATAAAATTCTCCAATGGAATGACGGCTGTGAGTGGTACGGATTTCCTAGTGATGTATTACGACGGAGAACAGCGTACGACAAACGGAGGATTGCAGTCCAATTGGAAACCGCTGTCTGCCGATTCCTCCATTTGGGCGGGAAATGGTTATAATATTGCTACGGCCAAAGCAAAAATGCAGGAATTGCGTTTTGAATTGGAATACGATAAGGTGATGGGACCGGATACCAAACAAGTGCATGTATATGACTATGGCATGAACGATTATAGAGAAGGCGCAATAAAACCCAATAATGTAGGCTGGAATCTGGTGGGAAATCCATATCTCTATATTTATGAAAATGGTAAGGGTGATGGACTAGTTTATGGAAAGTTGGAGATAGCGGATGATGGATATATTTGGGATGCAGTGGAAATACCCTATATTACTTATTTCAATGATAAAGGAAGAACTTATCAGCAGGATAAGGTAAGCCGTACTTTGCGTCCTTTCAAATGTTTCTTTGTACAGGTGGGAGACCCGGAAAATGAAGAAAAGGGTTTGATGTATGTTACCTTTAACAAGTATAAAGCGCATAATCCGGATAGACAGATGGTGCTGGCGCAGCGTACACCTGAGCCGTCCGAAGAACAGTATGTTGCGGTTCAACTAGCGTTGGATGATAAAACCGATAAGAT
Source organism: uncultured Bacteroidales bacterium (assembly GCA_944321155.1). Taxonomy (GTDB): domain Bacteria; phylum Bacteroidota; class Bacteroidia; order Bacteroidales; family Paludibacteraceae; genus Gallipaludibacter. Next base: position 1,946 of record CALUKG010000191.1, read on the forward strand.
GGGTATTACCATTGACAATACCTATACTACGGAATATGAAATAGGCAGAGACCTTCAAAAGATGATGAATTATGGTACATTGCCACATATGTATGCCTATGTCAACAACTCTCAGAAATTAGCATTCAATGCTGTGCCTGAATGGGCGGCACAATCGATTATTGCCGGTGCCTATTTCCCACAAGCGGGCGAATATACCATATCACTTGACCCGAATGATAGGCCAACCAATCGCGTTATGGCTGTTTGGCTTACGGATATGATTGATAATGTTACCACCAACCTGATGCTCGGTGATTACCGTTTCTATGCACAGAGAGCGGAACAGAAGAACCGTTTCATGATTGCTGTGGAACTGGCGCCGGAAATCTCAACTTCAACGCTTGTTTCTTCGGCTGATGGCGTGTATGCTTATACGCAGCAACGCCAGATGACCATATGTGGCTTGGCTGAAAACAGTGTGGTAAGTGTATATGATGCATTGGGACATTTGGTGATACAAAGGAATACATCCGATGCTTCGTTGACGGAACAATTGCCGGCTGCCGGTATGTATCTGGTGAAAGTGGTCAATGCACAACAGAAGGCAACATTAAAGTTATTGGCTTATTAACCCAGTAGAATTATGAGAGGACTTGTAAAAATAATGTTGGTGTATGTAGCGGTAAGTGTTGTGATGCCGTTGCATGCACAATTTTCCCTTTCGGGTGAAGAAATAAAGGGGGCCTATACCATTTATCAGGAGGAAAAAAGAGCACGTACACAGCAGTCCCTTAAAAGTATTGTGAATCCGGACAATTGGCAAAGTTCTGTGGCTTACAAAGGGTATGCTTTTGCTGCGTCACCATTTACGCAGCGTGTTTCTTCTACCCGTATCTATCATTCTTATGCTGGTGGAAATGTGTTGACCGAATTAGACGGGAAAGGGCAGTTAGTGAATGCGCAATTGCCTTCTAATTATACGGCTCAGAAATTAAACTTGATGGCTTCGGTGGCAGGACTGCAAGATGGGGAAGGCTTTCCTGACCCCAATCCTAACCCTAATCCTGACCCCAACCCAACTCCTGTTTCGGGTATACCTTGGGGAGTGGTATTGGTGCTATTGGGATGGTATGTGATGTATAAACGCCATTAAA
>CALUKG010000192.1 GCA_944321155.1 uncultured Bacteroidales bacterium
TATAATGTATTTTCCGGTATTTTCAACACCGCAAGATTCCATCTGCCACAAACAAGAAACAGGTTGTTGATATTCGCAACAACGGAGTTTGTACCACAGGATTTTGGCATGCATTTCACCTGTGATGCAATTTCTGAGTTGTTTGACAGTGTTTATCAAGGCCTAAGTGTTCTTCATTATTCAAGTGTAAACGACATACTCAGCGAGAATGTTCCACAGAAATATTTTCTGTCAGATAAAATAAAACCAACGCTATTGGCTGATGGCTCTGCAAAATTCAAGTCAAAATCAGATATAAATATGGCCATAGCCCGCCCTTTGACTGCAACGATGCATAAAATGCACCGTGCTTGTCAGGACAATTATTACAGCCAAGATTTTATTGAATCACATGGTGCGATAAATCCCGTTGAAACTATGACCAAAGAAGAGCTTGCACAACTGCCGATAAGGAAACTCACCCCAGAGGAAGCTTTTATGCTACAGGGCTTTCCTGCAAGTTTTGCCTCAAAGGGAAGAGCAGCCGGGGTTGCCGATGGCTCTCTCTATAAACAGGCTGGAAATGCAGTAAGCATCAATACAATTTATGCAGTGCTGTATTATCTCATAGCTAACAATATAATACACGAATGATATGTTCTTCTTTTTCTTTAACATAGAAAATCGCATTGGTTTAAAAAAGCTAAGCGATGCAGATCTTGGGAAAAGCGTGAAAAGCAACCAAACCCATATAGGATTGTATAATGACGTGTTGACATTCTTGGGAAATAACGTTGTTACTTCTGCGATGCTGATATATGGAAATTACTGTCAGCTGTTGGACTGCTATTTTGATAGAATAGAAAATCCCGATGGAACTTTTAGGAGTCCTAAAATACGTTTGGGAGGAAATGATTCGGATTCCATTGTCCATAAAATACGAGAGTTTGCAGCTCAAAAGCCCAATGAAGAATGGTATATATTATGGTCTGGCCTAGATAACAAAGACCTTGTGTTCTGGCTTATAAATAACAAATCTGAAGATTTCAGATTCATAAAAGATTTGATATCTTCCAAAGTGAAAATAATCACTGGCAATGACATAGAATATGAAAATCTTAGAAATATCATTGTCAATAAAATAAACCAGGCTAGCCTTGACATACAGAAAGATATTGAAATAGTTGCAGAGGTAGGAGATATTTCTAAAAAATACAAGGCATTTGATATTGAAAAAGCGAAAAGGAATCTTGCTCTTATTGGGAAAAGGGGTGAAGAACTTGTTAATGCACATCTTGAAAGAGAACTGAGTGCCCAAAGAATATCATCGTTTGAATGGCTAAATAAAAGTAAAGAATCAGGACTTCCGTATGACTTTATATTGAATGACCATCGTGCCAATAAACAATATATAGATGTAAAGTCAACACGATTCGATTTTAACCAGAACATTGTATTCAGCAGCCAAGAAGCTAATTTCGTGAATGAAATGCCATGTAATGAGTCCTATTCTGTTTATCGGATATTCTCAATGAATGAAGCTGACGGAATTCTCAGAATCTGTAACAACTGCTCTGCTTATATGACTGAACTCAACAAAAGCATAAGTGTGTTCAAACAGGACATAAGCAGAAGCAAAACATTGTTGCTGAACATGAACCTATCGGTAAAGCCTGCTGATTGTTTCATGAATATTCAAGAACCTATAATTCTATAATGTTATGGATGAAATAGTCAAACATATAAATGACACAAATGCCAGTTACAGGCAATTGAATGCAGGTGATGCGAAAAATACGGACTTGTTTCTCGACAATGACCAATATCAGTTCTTTGAAGGCTTTGGGGAGCAGATTACTGTGAGATTTGACAAGGAAAATTTAACAAAGGCAATGCTCTTCATTGCGTCAATTCTTCCGAGAAAATTTGATCAGTCTGCAATACATAAAGTTGTTTCGTTTTCTAAAGAATTCGTTCTAGACCAGCTGTCAATTCTTGATGCATTGTTTTCTGAAAATGGCATATCGGTAAATACTATAACGCAAATTTGGAATGCGCGTAAGGATGTTCCAAAGAAAAACGGAGAAGTAGACAAAAGATTTTATTTCAACGGTTTACTTAAAGACATTTCATACAAAGACCATGCAGGGGTAATCCAACAAGATAAATTTACTATAAGGAATTATCTGGCGGGTGGATATTCGGACTTACACATTACTAAAGCTGAAGATGGAATTTTTGATGTAAGAGTCGAAAATACAACTACATACCTTAATGATGGAAAAGAAAATGACTTGGAAGAAATAGAGGGAGTTATTAAACCAATAGTCTCTCTCCAGCAAATCTTCTATGGCGCTCCCGGCATCGGAAAATCCCACACTATAAACGAGGTGACAAAGGGCGAGGACGTTACCCGCACGACGTTCCACCCCGACACCGACTATTCGGGCTTCGTGGGTGCATACAAGCCCACAACGAGCTTGCTGCCTATCTGCAATGAACTGGGTGAGCCGATGAAGATAGCCAACCAAGCACTGTATAAGGAGCAGATAGTGTATGAATTTGTTGCGCAGTCCTTCCTGCAAGCCTATATCGCCGCATGGAAAAAGTATGCTGATTCAGAGAATGATGAACCGAAGAAACAGTTTCTTGTGATTGAAGAAATAAACCGAGGCAACTGCGCACAGATATTCGGAGATTTGTTTCAGTTGCTTGACCGTAACGACTATGGCTTTTCTGAATATCCAATCAAGGCAGACACAGATATGAAAAAGCAGCTGCAAAAGGCTTTCAAAGGTTTGAATATTCCACAAAAGGACAGTATTAATGCTATGTTTGAAGGTCGTGATGTGATAAAGGAAGTGTTGGATGGCGACTTGCTGTTGTTGCCCAACAATCTCTATATTTGGGCAACAATGAACACCAGTGACCAGAGTCTGTTTCCGATTGACAGTGCATTCAAGCGCCGTTGGGACTGGACGTACATTCCAATTTCCAATGCTAATAAGGGATGGACGATTAACATAGG
>CALUKG010000193.1 GCA_944321155.1 uncultured Bacteroidales bacterium
TCTATTAAAAAGGCAGTTTATAAATAAGGGTATATTGCACCCCTATGCTATTACTCCCATACTTGCCAAAACCAGGAACATACCAGGGATCCCCGTAAGGGCTCTTACTTTCGGACATCTTAACACGGAAACGCAACCCCAGTCCCATCCAGATAGGTTTCCATACATGCGCCCGGATACCTGCACAAAATTCCAGCCACTGCATCGTACCTTTCTGCCCCGAATAGTCATAGGGGATAGTCCCCCCCCAGATTCCATCTGTCACCAACGGATTGTCAAGGCTTTCTCCAAAAATGGGATCAGCAAGCGGCAAGGTATTCACGTCATAACTAAAACTACTGTAGCCATACCGCACTCCTACCAGAATCATCTGTCCATGCTTCTTTTTATAGAGCGCGTTATAGTCCAGACCTACTCGGAAGTAAGGGGCACTACTTTTATAATGTATGCCGTCATTATTCCAACTATCAGTTGTGCCATAACCCAACTCTACCGTAGGAAAAAAGCGGTGCTTCAAATCAACATCCACAACGACCCCACTACTCAGAAAATCACTGCCAAAAACTCCGGCACCCAGACCATAAAGGTCCACACCCACCGAAACGCCATTGAACCACGGATACTCAATCTCAGCCGGCTTCTTCTCCTTTTTAGTGGCCACCGGACGGGTATCCTGCCCACCTGAATATTGAGCCCGAACAGGACCGATGCCCAACAGAAGGGCACACAGCAGACTAATAAAACAGTTGTAGATTCGTGCTACCATAAAGGCCAACTTCATTATCAAATATATGAATGGAGTCGAGGTGATGGCGTGTATAGGCCACAGAAGTCAAACTCTGCGTCACCTGATAGCCACAATCCATCGAAAGGAAATAAGGTGTATTAGTGTGTCTGACCGTCACCGTATCAGTTGTCTGCTGGTTATAACGGAACACTAATATGGTAGAGTCAGCCGTATAGCGCAAAGGCAAAGACACATCACGCACATCCTGCTGAGCGTTTACCAAAATGCTATCTGTACCGAAAGCGGTGACAGTCAACGAATCTAACGTATCACGCACAGCAATGTCCATCTCATTCAAAGTATAGACAAGGCAATTCATCATAGGGCGGCCTACCATTGAGCAGTCCGCCTCTTCCGAGCAAGAGCCCAACATCCCTATCACAGGACAGAACAATGCACTTGCAAAAACAATTCTGATAAGTTGTTTCATTGGAATCTAAAAATTACAGAATGATGTCAAAGAGTTTTCTCTATTTGATAGTTGTTGCGCCCGGCGGCATTACGCGATATCAATTCGCCCAAAAAACCGGCTAAGAATAATTGCGTACCGATAATCATCGACGTAAGAGCCAGATAGAAATACGGTGACTCTGTCACTAGTCTATAGGGTTCACCATTATACATATTCCACAGCTTCGTTCCTCCCACAATCACTACGGCAATGAAACCAAAGATGAACATCAGCGAACCCAAAAAGCCAAAGAAATGCATCGGTTTTACCCCGAAAGTAGATAAGAACCACAAGGATATCAAGTCCAGATAACCATTGAAGAAACGGTTCCAACCGCCAAACTTGGTTTTTCCAAATTTACGTGCCTGGTGATGCACCACCTTCTCTCCAATTTTGCTGAATCCTGCACTCTTGGCCAAGTAAGGAATATAACGATGCATCTCACCATAAACTTCAATGTTCTTGACAACCTCCTTGCGATAAGCCTTCAGCCCACAATTGAAGTCATGGAGATTTCTGATGCCAGACACTTTACGTGCCGTTGCATTGAACAGTTTGGTCGGAATGGTTTTAGACAAAGGATCATAACGTTTCTTCTTCCAGCCGGAAACAAGATCATACCCCTCTTCCTTAATCATGCGATACAGTTCAGGAATTTCATCAGGACTGTCCTGCAAATCAGCATCCATCGTAATGACCACATCGCCCTCTGCCTGGTTAAATCCACAATACAAAGCCGGTGACTTTCCGTAATTACGACGAAACTTAATGCCCTTCACGACATTGGGATTCTTCCGATGCAGGTCTTCAATAATAGACCACGAACGGTCCGTGCTGCCATCGCTCACAAATATCACTTCGTAAGAGAACCCATGTTGCGTCATGACACGCTCTATCCATGCATTCAACTCTGGCAGTGATTCTTCTTCATTATATAAAGGTACAACTACTGAAATATCCATTCGATAAATATATCATGTTACAAATATTCATTTCTACAGGAAACACTCACTCCATGTTCATCCCAGAAGTAGAACCGGTGGGACGTTTTCTCATCACAAACAAAGCAGTGGGAATAGCCAATAAAATCCCCCAAAATACATTGTTGGAAAACAACTGCATAGTAATTTCTATAGGAGTCAGCATGGACAGTTGATCCAAAGCCATTTCCATCTGCCCCTTATAAGCATCCATGCCGACCATAGCAACATCCTGAGCAAAGAAGTCCTCCACCAATCTAGAATAAGTATTGATAATGTATCCCTGGTCTATGAAGCGGAAATATATATAATGTGCCGCAGCTGCCAACAAGGCTGCAAACATATACATCAACACCGTGAACACCCACGCATGCGAGAATGATATACTTCCGTAACAGACAACATTACGGTAAGTCCGGACATAACGATAAGCTATGAAAGGACCACACAATACAAAGCCGATGAATAATAAAAAAAGGAAAGGATTGGTCAACCCTAAAGGGAAAAATACGGCTCCAACAATCCAAAATACGCCCAAATAGGCACCATAAAGCATGGCGCACCGCTGTATATAACCTCTGTTCTCTGCCATCATAATCATTTAAAACACGATGCAAAGGTATAAATAATATCGCAAGTAAGTATGAAAAAAGAATGAATATTTGCCACTCTGCACACAGAGCCCCCTGTTCCCCTGTATCTGCAAAAAAGTAATCCCCTCCCCAGTTTCCTGGGGAAGGGACCCTTCACTTGAAAAAGACGGCGGCTACCTACTCT
>CALUKG010000194.1 GCA_944321155.1 uncultured Bacteroidales bacterium
TTGGCTAAAGGGTATTGTGCATGGTATAACCCTTTCAACCAGCAGAAAATGTATATTTCTTTCAAGAACTGCAAGGTAGTGATTTTTTGGACAAAGAACCCAAAGCCGATTCTCCCATACCTTCATGAGCTTGACGAAAAAGGAATACACTACTACTTTCAGGTTACACTCAATGATTATGTAAAAGAAGGTTTTGAGCCTAATGTTTCGTCTGTCGAAAACAGAATTGAGACATTCAAGAAACTTTCTGATATGATTGGTAAGGAGAAAGTAATCTGGCGTTTTGATCCTTTAATAATTACGCCAAACATCGCTCCTCGTGACCTCTTGACGCGCATTTGGCACATTGGAAATAAACTGAAAGGTTACACAAATAAGCTTGTATTCAGTTTCGTTGATGTAAAAGCTTATCGCAAGGTTCAAAACAACCTTGTTAAGGAAACTATGCTTTTTACAAAGGAGAATGTGGAGAATGCCGAAGCCAACCTTGCTCAACGCATAGAAATCGTAGAAGGACTTCAAAAGATTCGTGAAGTTTGGCACAAAGATGGTTGGGATGTTGAAATCGCCACTTGTGCGGAAGATATTGACCTCGAAAAATACGGGATAGAACACAATCGTTGTATTGATGGTGAATTGATGAAACGCATTTTTGCTGACGATAAGGAACTTGTCTATTATCTACATACATTGAAATTACCAGAAAAAGACTTGTTTGGTAATTTGCCACCAATACCAGAGAAGGTGCGTAATGTAAAGGATACAGGGCAACGTAAGGTATGTGGATGTATGATCAGCAAAGACATCGGCATGTATAATACTTGTCGTCATTTCTGTGTCTACTGCTATGCCAATACAAGTAAAGAATGCGTCATCAGAAATGCTGAGAAACATAATGATGAAAGTGAAAGTATAATTGGATAATTATGCAAGAGTCAGAACTACAACAATATCTCCTTCGCAACTATCCACAAGAGAATGCTTGTTGCGAATGGAAGGAATTCAAGAATTTGAAGAACTCGTTCTGTGGGGATGAGAAAAACGATGTTATCTCATATGTGTCGGCTATTGCCAATATGGAAGGAGGACATTTAGTGATAGGGGTACATGACAGTTCTTTGGAAATTGTCGGGACGGATACCTATAATTATGACCGGCAAAAGGCAATTCTTCGTTTAACAGAACGATGTGTTAATCTTTCGACAGAAGGTCTCGATATTGAAGAGTTTGTTACCGATGACACTAACAAGAAAGTTTGGGTAGTCCATATTCCCAAGCATCGTCCCAAATTGCCTGTTTACGCTCATAACAAAGCATGGCAGCGAATTGAAGATTCTCTTGTAGAGTTGACCACTGAACGCATGAATGTCATTCTTGATGAGCCAATATTTGGTGAAACAGATTGGTCTGCACAGATTGTTCCTGATGCAACGATAGATGACCTTGACGAAGTTGCTATAGCTAAAGCCCGCAAAATGTTTAAGAAGGTACATAGCCGTATTCCCGAATCCGAGGTAAATGCTTGGGATATTCAGACATTTCTTGGCAAATGCGGACTGACAAGAAATGGATGCATCACTCGTGCCGCTATTATATTGTTAGGCAAATACGAATCAGCCTTTAAACTGCGTCCTGTCGTCGCTCAGGTAACTTGGACACGCAGGGATGCAAACCAAGATGTGGTTGACTACGAACATTTCACTGTTCCATTCATACTGACAGTAGATGAAATTCTCTCAAAGATTGAAAATCTGACTTTGCGTGAAATGCCTGGTGGTACGCTTTTCCCAGATACAATGAAGCAGTATGATGACTACACTATACGCGAAGCACTTCATAACTGTATTGCTCATCAAGATTACACGATGCAACAGCGTGTCAATTTCGTTGAGAATCCCGGCTATCTATATTATTCCAACGCCGGAACTTTCATCCCCGGAACTTTGGAAAATGCTTTAAGAAATGAGGAATCTCAGACCTATTTCCGCAATGAGTGCCTATGCAAGGCAATGGTGGACTTCAATATGATTGATACCGTAAGTCGTGGCATCAAGAAAATGTTTAACGAACAATGGCGCAGACACTTTCCGATGCCGGACTACGAGATTGATGCGAAAAAAAAGAAGGTTGTAGTACGCATATATGGTAACGAGATCAATAAGCGATATACGGATTTATTGAAGACTGACAACACTCTGTCATTATGGGATTGCATATCTCTCGATGCTGTGCAGAAAGGCAGATTCATACATGAAGATGTTGCAAAAGACTTGCTGAACAGGGGACTTATTGAGGGCGATGCTCCCAATTATACAATTTCTTTAGGAGTTGCTAAAGCCACTCGTCAATTGCAAGGTTACACCAAGCAAAAAGGACTTGATAAGGACAAAATTAAACAGATGGTTTTGCAATATCTTAAGAATGCTGGATCAGATGGAGCCAAACGTGATGGCATCTACGAATACATCAAAGATGTAATGCCTAGCAATAAGACTGAAGAGCAAAAACTACGCAGCCTGGGTGATCTATTGAAAGTTATGAAAACCGAGGAATTGATTAGAACAGATGGACGAAATTGGTTTATATTATAGCCAATCCGTCGAATTTCGACGAAAAGATACAGCCCATTCCGTCGAAAATGTTTAAATCCGTCGAATTTCGACGAAACACATGCTGAACTCAAAAGAATAAAGACTATGTTATTAGGAGACAAAATAAAAGAGTTGAGAGAAGAACACGGTGTGCTACAAAGGCAATTGGCAGCTTTGCTTGAAATAGACACTCCAATGTTTAGCAAAATAGAGCGTGGCGATAGATATGCTAAACGGGCACAAGTAATACAATTAGCTGAGTATTTCAAGATTGATAAAAATGAACTTCTTACACTATGGTTGGCAGACAAAGTATTGGATGCTATAGA
>CALUKG010000195.1 GCA_944321155.1 uncultured Bacteroidales bacterium
AAATTCCTGTTGCCTTTTATTTGGCTGCTTTTATTTCTTGGCGGTGAATGGCTGCAAGAGATTTACTTACATCGCATGATTGTGGTTCCGCTGGGGAGCATTACTGATACTGCACAGAAACTTGCAAATCTTGATTTTATGACGGTATGTGATATTCAGTCTAACGATGAATTAGGCAGCTTATCGAATAGCTTAAATACTTTGGCCTCAAATTTACAAAATGCTTTGGACGAATTAAATAAAGCCAACAAACAGTTAGAAAAAGATGTTCAACATGAAAGGATACTGTTAGAACAACGAAAGGAATTAGTGGATTCTTTATCGCATGAAATGAAAACGCCTCTTGGCTTAATACAGGCTTATACTGAAGGATTAAAAAACGAGATAGATAATGATAAGCGCAGAAAGTATATGGATGCCATTCTGGCCGCCACTGAAAGAATGAATTATACAATCATTTCCTTATTAGACTTATCTGCATTAGAGGCCGGAACCACCGTTCTAAAGGAAACTCTTTTTGATTTTGTAGAACTGACAGAGGAAGTAGGCGGACGGTTATTGCTTGATGTTCCTTGTGAAAGATACAGCTTTACTTATGAACTACCAGAGCGGGAAATTATTGTTTATGCGGACCGGCGTAGAATAGAACAGGTACTTGAAAATTTAATCAGCAATGCAAAAAAATATGTATGCGAAAACGGAAACATTCATTTAGCCGTAAAGCAGGAAAATTCGACAATCTATTTTTCTGTTTTCAATCAGGGAAACACTATTCCAGAACAGGAGATTTCCCAAATTTGGTCAAAGTTCTATCGGGGGAAATGGACGGGACAAAGTGGTAATGGTCTTGGCCTCGCCATTGTCTCTCAAATATTGACCATATATCAAGTTCCATTTGGAGCTATCAATCATACTGATGGAGTGGAGTTTTATTTTCAATTTCCGATTGCAAACAAATAAGCCAATCAAAGCCTTGCTTTCCTTTTGGGGGCAGGGCTTTATTATTTTACACGGATTTCACATCAAACGCACTTCTATTCCAAGCCAGCAGGATACACTGTATCCACTAAATAAACAGGAAAGGAAGTGTCTTGATGCCGCAATATATTTTGCAAACAAAAGAATTGTGTAAAGAATTTGCTCATACCGCTGCGGTCAATCGTGTTAGCATGAATATTCAGCAAGGCGATATATATGGCTTCATTGGTGAAAATGGAGCAGGAAAAACAACTTTTATGCGTATGGTTGCAGGACTTGCCTCACCCACATCTGGCACAATCAGGTTATTTGGACAGGAAAATTTGCAGGCCGGAAGGCACCATATTGGTTGCACGATTGAAAACCCCGCTCTGTATAAAAATATGACAGCAAGAGAAAATCTTGAAATCTTCCGCCATGCTTTCGGCGTAAAAAATACCAAAAGTACAGATAAAGTATTGTCTCTCATGGGGTTGGCGGACACCGGAAGAAAGCGTGTCGGAGATTTTTCGTTGGGCATGAAACAACGCTTGGCGATTGCAGTTGCCCTTTTGGGCAATCCTCAGTTCTTGATTTTGGACGAGCCAATTAACGGGTTAGACCCTGTTGGAATACAAGAGCTGCGTAATTTGTTCGTGCAGTTAAACCGAGAGCAAAACATAACGCTTTTGATTTCAAGTCATATTTTGGGAGAACTGTCCAAAATCGCTACCAGATATGGAATTATTCACAAAGGTTCTCTTGTTTCAGAATTGTCCGCAGATGATTTAATGGATCAATGCGAGCGACACTTGATTATCCGAACTGACTGTGCTGATAAAGCGGTCAATGTCCTACAAGCACAGTTGGGTATTACGAAATATAAAATTCTGACACCACACACAATTTCCTTAAAAGAGTATGTAGGACAATCAGAAGTTGTCAATAAGACTCTAATACAGAATGGCCTTGTTCTTTTCGAGTCAACAATCTATGAGGATAGTTTGGAGGATTACTTTAATTCGATTATAGCAGGAGGTGAGAAAAATGACTAATCTGCTGCGGTCCCAGATTTACAAATTATTTCACAATACGATATTTTGGGCGGGGGCCGGCTTAACTATTTGCTCGGTACTGTTTTATGCTGTGTTTGAGAGCATGAAAGCCGAAACAGTTGCTAACGGAATGCCCCTATTTCAGTATTATAGTATCCTTTTCCAGAATTACAGCACAGGGCTTCCCGTTTTGATTTTCTGTGTGGTATTTGCTTCGGATGATTTTATGAGTGGCGCTGTTCATTACTATATTTCAAAAGGAATTTCGAGAACTCAATACTATTTGTCCAAAATGACAACCTGTGCATTTGCTGCCACTCTATATGTCGTAATTGCGGGCGTAAGCGGAACTATAATCAGTCAAATACTATGGCATAATCTTGATGGCTTACTTCAAATAAATACATTACAGTTGTTATTTTTCTTCTTTAGCCAAATCATACTCCATGCCTCTTATGCGAGCTTTCTGGTGTTTACCTGTTTTTTATTTAGGAGCAGCGTAATTTCCAGTGTAGTCAATATGTTTTTACTGATTTTTGGGTTTTACATTGTTCATCGTATTGAAGATGCAATCTGGAACAGTTATGTGATTTCGATGTATTGGCCGGTAGCAATGTTCCAAAGAGTGCAAGTAATGACGGTGGCTGAATGGTTTTCTGTTGTCGCAGCTATTTTTGTAATATACGGAGTGCTGTTGACTTGTATTGGAATTATCATTATGAAAAAACGAGATATAAAATAATCAATCTGCCGGACGACGGCAAAAGAAAAAAAGCCGTCGTTCAGCAGGCAATCACCATGCCCTCACTATTTCGGCGGCTTTCAAAAGCCGCCGTAACTTTTGGCCTTTGAAGGCGATGACGACTAATGCATAACCAACTCTGGCGG
>CALUKG010000196.1 GCA_944321155.1 uncultured Bacteroidales bacterium
TGCAGTTTCTTATTGTATGACCGTGAATTCTCTTTCACCGTCATAGCAGACTCTCTTTCCAATTTGGATTTTGAGGATTTGGATATGGAAGGTATAGAAGAGTTAGACCAAAGATGACATGTTGCGAATAGTTTAAAAAACGTCCGATTACCAAAAGTTTTCGGACGTTTTGATTAAATTCCGTCAATTTATATGATGGTTATTTCGCTATCTCGCATATTGTAGTTAGTTTTGCAACTGAATAGAATCAAATTTTACTATGTGTACTTCAGAAAAAGTAAAAGTTCCTGTATATACTTTTATCCTAAATGATGACGGTCGTTATTACATATATAAATGGGATGTTGTAAAACACCAGTATGGAGATGATCCTCTTAATAAAAAAGGTTTCTTTGATGAATATTCAGCTAATCAAGCTGTCGAACTTCTAAATTCCGAGATACAACCTCTTCTTCTTCACCTTTATGTAGATAGGGCGGAGAAATCGGGTAAGGATTTGAGCAATAAGGACAGCTAATTTTAGCTCCTATATCGTTATAGGTTTGTAATAGGTCATCTGATATACTCATGCCACATTTTCGTTTGCATGTGGGACATTCAAGTACATAAAAATTGTCTTTCATGTTTGTTTCATTTAATATGTGATAAATATAGCCTTTGCAAATCATTTTTTCAACCTCTTACCCAACATTTTTCACATCAGCATAACGGAAAATTCCAATGGAGCGTTTGAACATCATTCTGAAACGCTCGCTTTCGGATTGTTCCCTTGAATTGTAGCGGAACACCGCTTCATCCACATACCTTTGGAGATACTTTGCAGAAACAAAGTGGTAGATGCCAAAGATGGCACGTTTTAGTTGCGCCCAAAAGCCTTCAATGGTGTTAGTATGCTTGTCACCATCCACGAACTGTTTCGCCCCGTGATTAACGACAGCGTGGCTGTATTCGCTTTCAACAAGAGAATTGTAACCAATATATTCGTCAGTATAGATACGAGAGCCTTCTTTCACAAACTGCCTGATGATAGGCATCAATGTCCTGCCTTTGGTATCTTGCGTCTTCATGGCAACAATGTTGCCGTTTCTCTGAGCCATTCCAAAAACGGGTGTCTTTGTCTTTAAGGAACGGCCTTGTGTACCCTCAGTTTTCTTGCTCTCGTGCTTGTTCTTCTCGTTGCCACCAATGTATGCCTCGTCACATTCAACATCTTCTGACAATTCGAGGGAATCATCTTGGCTGTAAAGAGAACGTACCTTGTGCAGGATATGCCAAGCCGTTTTCTGGGTAACATTGATATCTCTTGCCAACTGGTGAGAGGAAATGCCTTTCTTGTGAGAGGATATGAGGTACATCGCAGAGAACCATTTTACCAGAGCAATCTTGGTATTCTCAAAGATTGTTCCGACAAGGACAGAAAAGTTGTTCAAGCAATTCGGACAACGGAACTGACCGTTTGAACGTGAATAACAATGGTGGTGTCCGCAATAAGGGCAAACCACGTCATCACCCCAACGCTGTTCTTTCAGGAACTGCTTGCAGGTTGCGTTGTCCTTGAAGTAGGTTATCAAGGAAATCAAGTTATCAAATTTCTCTAATCCAATCATAATCGTATGCCTTTTATCGTTGCGCTGGCTAAAGTACAGATCCTTTTTGGCCAAGCCAAATGATCTAGCGATCTTTAGCTTTAGATATCATACGATATCACAGAGAAACTTGAAATCCTCGATATTTATTGCTATATTAATACTGGGTAATCTGGTATATCATTCCCTAATATATATTGCCTGCGTTATCAAGTTCCTTGTATGTCACACCTACTTCCAAATTTGACATTGAGGTTATGTTATAATAAATCCCGTCAACCTCAAAATCGTACGCTTTTGCGGCATTGGAGAAGAATACCGCAAATATTATAAGCGATAATTCAATGATGTTTCTTTTCATAACTCAGTTATTTAAATTGTCGATGCATGAAGAAATATCTATACTGCCTAAAGACCAGCCGCCAACATTTTGCGTGTCTCTCACGACAACGTCTACCGCTATCCCTTCCAAAGGAATATTTTTAGATTCCAAATGGCTACGGATTACACCCCAAGCAAATGCCTCGATGTTTTGAGCTGAGACATCATGGCTGTTTGCAGTAACAGTGTAAGTTTCTTTGTTGATGGTAAAATGCACAATATAGCATTTGACATTCTGTATGCTTATTCTATTGTCAACGATGGCTATTGATTTGTCATCGTTTAATCGAATCATGCATTCAAATGTTTTGTTTTTTTCATTACAGTAAGAACATTGTCCCCCAATGCAGTAAATCTTTGCAGGCTCAATTTCTATCACATCGTCCTCTGTTGGGAAAATAACAGTAAAGTTATCTGGTTGGATTTCTTTCCCGTCTATCCAATAACTCATTTCGTGTTTGTGAAGATAATCACTTAACAAACTAAAGATCTCGCCATTTTTTAATTTCATAATCAAATTGTATTTCCCTGCCTATTGACCTCCCAGCGTCGGCGTTAAACAAGATGCAGTTGGCGTAGCCATACAAAAAAGCGTGGAGATCCGTACCGTCACCCGTTCCACTGCTTGAGGCCTTCGCATTGCCCGATAACGTTGAACGAGCAACGCGAAGCCCACGCCGATGTGTTTATGCAATACCCCCACGCCCCGCAGTACCAAGCACGCTTGCAGGCCAATAAGGCTGCAGGCTGCTTACTGCGGAACAGCTGGGGATGATGATAAAACATCCCATGAGCATCTACCGTTGCCATGTTCAAGACTTTACCCGTTGGCGGAATTAATTTAGTGCGTACTTAATTCTTCCGATGGGCTTGTTATTTGTGAAGTTAATGTATTGCA
>CALUKG010000197.1 GCA_944321155.1 uncultured Bacteroidales bacterium
CTTTACATTCTTGGGTGTAAAATCGGGTGTTAACCTTGTAAGCCATTGATTTCCAATGTTTATTGCGGAGAGAGAGGGATTCGAACCCCCGGTACCTCTCAGTACAACGGTTTTCAAGACCGCCGCAATCGACCACTCTGCCACCTCTCCAGGCTTTCCTGTTAAAAGCGGTGCAAAGATAGAGCATTTATTTGAATTGTGCAAGAAAAATGCCCGAAAAATGCACTAAAATTCACTTGTGAAGTGGAAACGTATGTGTTTGAAGTCGCTTTGGGCCATCTGCAATACATAACTGGAGTCGGCCAGAAATACATCACGGCCTTCCTTGTCGTATGCCATATATTGTGCCTTACGCTTCTTAAACAGTTCTAATTCAGTCTGATTGTCGCTTTCAATCCAACATGCCTTGTAAAGAGAAATAGGTTCCCAACGGCACTGTGCACCATATTCATGCAACAGACGGTATTGGATGACTTCAAACTGCAACTGACCTACTGTACCAATGATTTTTCTGCCAGTGTGTTGGTTGACGAACAACTGGGCCACACCTTCGTCCATCAACTGGTGAATGCCTTTCTCCAATTGTTTCTGCTTCATCGGGTCAGCATTTTCTATATATTTGAACATCTCAGGCGAGAAGCTTGGCAAGCCTTTGAAGTGCAGGTCTTCGCCGCTGGTAAGCGTGTCGCCAATCTTGAAGTTGCCTGTATCGGGTAAACCAACTATATCGCCGGCAAAGGCTTCATCGACGGTTTCTTTCTTTTGGGCCATAAAGGCGGTTGGACTGCTGAAACGCATGGTCTTGCCGTGGCGCACGTGCTTGTAATAGACATTACGCTCGAATTTGCCGGAACATACTTTTACGAAGGCAATGCAACTGCGGTGGTTGGGGTCCATGTTGGCATGGATTTTAAACACAAAGCCAGAAAATTTCTCTTCCAATGGATTGACCACACGCTCTACGGCCTGTACGGGACGGGGCGATGGGGCTATTTCCACAAAGCAGTCGAGCAATTCATTTACACCGAAAGTGTTGAGCGCACTACCGAAGAACACGGGAGCCAAGTCGCCAGCCAGATATTCATTGACGTCAAACGGGTTATATACGCCGCTAATCAAATCCAAATCCATGCGGAGTTTTTCTGCATCGTGTTCGCCTACCATCTGGTCAAGTTCCTGGCTGTTCAGGTCAACGGCGATGGTTTCGGATATGCGTTGCTTGTCAGGGGTATAGAGGTTCAGCTTGTCCTGATAGATATTGTAAACGCCCTTGAAGTGATAGCCCATGTTGATAGGCCAAGACAGCGGACGCACATGGATGCCCAGTTCGTTTTCCACTTCGTCGAGCAAATCAAACGGGTCTTTACCTTCACGGTCCATTTTGTTGATAAACACCATTACAGGGGTCTTGCGCATGCGGCAGACTTCCATCAGACGGCGTGTCTGCATCTCGACACCCTTGGCGGCATCAATCACAATGATAACACTGTCCACGGCAGTCAGGGTGCGGAAGGTGTCTTCGGCAAAGTCCTGGTGACCGGGGGTGTCCAATATGTTGATTTTGTAGTCTCTGTATTCAAAACCCATAACAGAGGTGGCAACGGATATACCACGCTGCTTCTCTATCTCCATCCAGTCGGAAGTGGCGGTTTTCTTGATTTTGTTTGATTTTACGGCACCGGCTACGTGTATGGCACCACCAAACAACAGTAATTTTTCAGTCAATGTGGTTTTACCCGCGTCAGGGTGTGAAATAATGGCAAAGGTTCGCCTGCGTTCGATTTCTTCTTGTAACGTCATCCTGTAATGTGTTCTTTCGTTTTATAATTCGGCCTGCAAAGGTACGGAAAAAAGTTGTAAAAATGTAGAAGTGCGCCTATCATTCTGATAAACGCACTTCCAATAGGATAATAATGGAATGGCTGCCTTACTTGACAATGAAGCGGACGGCTGTTTCTGAACCGGCTGCCTTGGCACGCATGATGTAAACACCTGCGGGGTAAGCCACTTCCAATGTGCCGGGACCAACCAGTTTGCCTGACTCCATCAATACGCCCATGGCATTGTAGATGGTATAGTCCACTTCGATGCTTTCCTGCAAGTTCCAGTTGTTGGTCATATACGACATTGTGCCTCAGATGGAAGCATTCGCTGATTCCTCCGTCTTCCAATGCTGAAGATAACCCCCATGGTTGTCCTTTCTTGTTGCCCCAAATGTATTCGGCCAGTTCGGGATGGTCGATAAACGGATTGCGGTTGCGCTGAAATCCATATACGGCATCATTGCGGTCAATCTCTTTCTGGGATACTGGGTCATTGCGGTGCCATTTCAAAAATAGGTCAATGCTCCACTGGCTCAAGGAAGGATAGGTGTTGGGAGCAAATGATTCTCCGCTGAAGCTGGACATCTGGTCTTCATAACGGGTTACAAAATAGAAATAGGTACGGGCAAAGTCGCCTTTGTATTCATCGTCTGGTTCAAACACTCTACCTGAATAACCGGGGAAAGTGCTATTGCCCAGGCGTCCCAAGGCTCTTCCTCCCAATGATGTACCACCGCTGCATTCACCAAAAGGATAATTGCTGCGCTGACCATTTACCTTGCCGTCGGTAGGATAGACATGAAAAGCGTCTGACTTCATAGGCGACCTTTCGTTGAACCAGCTTTGCGGGATGGAGTGTTCGCGGTTGTAGCAATCGCATACGCTTCCGTAATTGCCACACTGGTCATTGCTGTATGTCCATATGCAGGTGGAATACATATCCCATACTTTTCCGTTGGCAGTCATGTCGCTTTCTTCATAGATGTCCCAAAGGTCATTGTAGCTGTAGGAACGGTAATTGGCAGAAATGATGTCTGA
>CALUKG010000198.1 GCA_944321155.1 uncultured Bacteroidales bacterium
GTGCAAATTATGGTTTTACTTGAAGGAGATTGTGAATGGACTACCGTAGAAGCTTCCCAAGGAAGTTTTTCTGAAGGTTATGTGATGAAAATTACTACGGAAGGAAATCGAGTGGTGGTAAGGTCGAAAGTTCTGGATCAGGATAAAGTTGGAGTTGTTGCGTATTTGTGGAGAAAGTCACCATTTACAGAAACACAAATGACATCTGAGGATGGATGGTTTGAAGCAAATATTTCAGGAGTAACGATGGGTGAAACCATGGAGCTGGCCTGTAAGTTTGCCTATAGTGGAGGAATGAGCGTGACCAGATATTTCGAATATACAGTAGGAGAACTGTGCGCAGTGGAAACTCCGGAAGATCCATCGTTTAATATTAGCATTGAAACTCCTTCTGGTGGTCAAATTATAGCTCCTAACGAACAGATTACTATTAAAGCTAATGTGACTGCAGAATCGGAAATCTCAGGTGTTGAATTTTACGTAAACGATGTTCTTTTAGGAAATGTTACTACCGCTCCTTATGAAATAACATGGACAAATAATGGAGTCGGCAGTTACACAGTTATGGCAAAACTAATAGGTGTGGATGGAAACACCATGACCTCCGACCCTGTACTGGTAAATGTAATGGAGAAGCAGATGGATGAATGCAATGTGCAATCAAGTGAAGCAAGTCAGGGAACTTTTTCGCAAGGCTATGAATTGAATTTTGAGACCGAAGGAAATGATGTTATCGTTCAGGCAAAACTGTTGGATGAAGATAAAGATGGAGTGGTAGCATATATATGGAAAAAGGCTCCATTTACTGAATATCCAATGACGGCTACAGATGATGGCTTTGCTGTCACTATTCCCAACCAGTTGCAAGGTGAGGTAATAGACTTGGCCTGCAAATTTGCCTATGCGGGTGGAATGAGTGTAACCAAGTATTATGAATATACAGTAGGGAATAATTGTGAGGATATATCATCTGAAGTGCAATCAAATAGTACGCTTCAATTGATTTGTTTCCCTAATCCAGCTACGGATGTGATTAATATACAGGCATATAGTCAGATAGAGTTGGTGCAGGTATACAATATGATGGGAATGAGTGTGGCGTCGTTACAGCCAGGAATGAATTTTTGTCAGATAGATATAAGTGGTTTGCCTGAGTCATATTATGTAATATCGGCTTATACGGCAGATGGGAAATGTTATACCTATAAATTTCGAAAAATGTAATTGGATTTTTAAGGTGTGATTGTTGGTTTTGATTGTCGGGGCTGTGTCTGAGTAAAAACACAGCTCCATTTTATGATTTTGGAGATTTGTGCATTAATCATTTTAATTTCTAGATACAATATGAATAGAGTTTTTTTATTGAGCTGTTTGGTTTTTGCAATGACAGCTTGTTGTAAGACGCAGAAAGAAGCCGGAGTTATAATTAACCAGAAAGAAAATCTATGGCAAATAACAATCAATGGACGGCCCATTTTTATCAATGGTGTGGGTGGAACAAACCGATTGGACGTAGCTGCAGCCTCAGGAGCAAATGCATTCCGCACTTGGGGGGGCGATGTGGAAGAGATACGGAAGAATTCTCAGTTGGCGAGTGAGAACCACATGTATATCATGCAGGGTATTTATTTGCCTAAGGATTCCACCTTATATACGGATGCGCAGTTCAGAAAAGAGAAGATAGAGGAGGTTACCTTATTGGCACAGACGTTTAAAAACGATACAAGCATTTTTGCTTGGGGAATAGGAAATGAGATTGAACTGGCAAATGCCGCAAATACTCCTGCTGCATGGCAGTTTGTTGACTCGCTTGCCCGACTGATGAAATCTATTGATAAACGACATTTGGTGTCAACGGTTATATCACACAATCCAGGAGCTTTGGACATGATTGCTAAATATGCCCCTAATTTGGACTTTGTTGGTATCAATAGTTATGGTGATATTCTGAATGTCAAGAATATTGTGGCTGAGTCGGATTATGTTGGCCCATATTTAATTACAGAGTGGGGACCGACAGGATGGTGGGAAACCAGACTGACGGATTGGAAGGCGCCTATAGAACAAACGAGTGAACAAAAGCGGATTGTTTATGAAGAACGTTATAAGAACGCGGTGGCTAGTGATTCTCGTTGTATGGGCTCATTTGTCTTTCTGTGGGGACAGAAAGAGGAAAGAACACCTACTTGGTTTTCCATGTTTGTTGAAGATGATGTGCCGGAATTGCCTCTAAATGGAGAGAAAACACCTATGGTTGAGGCTATGGAGCGAGTATGGACAAAGTCCGAGCCGAAGCAGACAGCACCCGTTGTCAATCAATTGACAATAAATTCAATTGATTTTAATCCTTATATAGGTGTCAATGAGAAGTTCCATGCTGTAGTGGAGGTTTCTGATAGGGAAAATGATCGGTTGACTTTCGTATGGGAGATCTTAAAAGAGGCGACGATTACTGCTACTGGTGGGGCATATGAACCGCGGCCGGAAAGAGCGGGTGAGGTGATGACTACAGAACTCAACCAATTGGAGGTGGCTATGGAAGATGAAGGTTACTATCGTCTGTATGTTTATGTGCTTGACAATATGGGATATGTTGCTACGGCAAATATTCCTTTTGCAGTCCAATAAGGCTATTGTGTGAGATTGTTTGAAGGAGGGATATTCAGTAAATGTCCCCCAAAAGCAAGATGGCATATAAAGCGGATAGGATGCAATCACTTTATATGCCAT
>CALUKG010000199.1 GCA_944321155.1 uncultured Bacteroidales bacterium
AAGCCCAGTTCATAAGCAATTTCATTGACCGACTTGGAGCTGCCCAAAACCATTTCCTTGGCTTGGTCGATGATTTTGCTTTGGATGTATTCCTGGGCGGTACGTCCGGTTTCCTTCTTAATCAAGTCGCCAAAATAATTGGGTGAAAGGAATACCTTGTCGGCAAAATAGCGCACGGTGGGCAGACCTTCGTTTTGTGGCAAATCGCCCTTGAAATAATCGTCGAGCAGCGTTTCAAAACGGCTCAACACATCACGATTGACCGAAGTGCGCGTCTGGAACTGGCGTTCGTAAAAACGCATGCAGTAGTCGAGCAACAATTGGATATTGCCCGCAATGAGTCGCTTGCTCAAGCGGTCAGTAGGACGGCTGATTTCCCGTGCAATCTTGTCCAGACAATCCTGAAAAATGCCCTTTTCCTCGTCGGAGATATGGAGTGCTTCCGAAGAATTATAGGAAAAAAAAGAATAAGACTTTATTTCTCGTCCCAAAGCAGTGCCCTTAATCAAGTCGGGATGAAACAAAATGCCACGGGCCATAGGACGGGTATCGGCAGGCATTTCAGTAAAGACTATCTGTCCGGGTGCGAAACTGGTTATTGTGCCTTCCTGATAGTCATAGGTCTGCTTGCCATAACGGATATCGCCACACATGGTCTGCTTGAGAAACAAAGCATAGACCCCATAGTTCAAGGTAAAATGAGTCGGAAAAGTTGTTGCTTCCGACAAATCGACCACACTCACCAAAGGATGGAGGGTTTTGAGTCCGAACAAGCGGTTATAGTCCTCCACATTATCCAATCTTATCAGTTCTTCCATCGTCCCGCATTTTAGTTTGTCTGTACAAAAATACGAATTAGAAACGAGAAACAGAAAAATGCGACAAGATTATTGGTCAACGGATTGAAAATAATCACCTCATTATGAAGATACTACAAGCAAGAAAGGAAATATCAGGGAATTTTGTTCTGAAAAAAAATCTATTTTTGTGTAGTTTTTTCGATGGCAACTGCGTCTAATGGTCAAAAAACAACTTCATTCTATATGGAAACATTGGATAAAATATTTGCGCAAATAGTCAAGGAGCATAAAAGCACCATCTATACCGTGTGCTTCATGTTCTCGAAAGATTCCGATGAAGTAAGCGACCTGTTTCAGGAAGTGCTCATCAATCTGTGGAAAGGCTACGAGTCGTTTCAAAACCGCAGCAGCATAGACACCTGGATTTGGAAAGTAAGTTTCAACACCTGCATCTCTTATGAGCGGAAAAAGCAAAAACGTGCAAGCCTTCCGCTCAACATGGACATCAACCTGTTTGAAGACAAGGACGAAGATTCCCGACAAATCCGCCAGCTGTATGAACGCATCCACAAACTCAAGCCTTTTGACCGCGCCATTGTATTGCTATGGCTGGAGAATATGAGTTATGAAGAAATAGGTGCCATTGTCGGAATTTCCACCAAAAATGTCTCCGTGCGCCTCTATCGCATCAAGGAAGAGTTGAAAAAAATGTCGAACCAGTAAAAACGCATTGTCATGGAAAAGTATCAAGATAATATTGAATTGGAAGAAATGAAGCAACAAATCCAGTTGCTAAAAAACAAGCTGGCCAAAGAAACCATTATCAGTGAAAAAATGATTGTGGAATCGACACGGGAAAAGGTTGACTATATCAAGCGAAAAGACAGAAACATGTATATCCTGATTCCTTTTGCCCTTATCTATTGCAATATCGTTTTCATCTGGCTGGAGTATTCATGGATGTTCTGTCTAGTTACCTCCCTCTTTCTGATTGCAGCTTTCCTTTATCAGATATACAGTCATCGAGGAGTGAGCACAAAAGACATATCGACCGACAATCTGGTCAATATCAGCAAAGCTTTAGTACGAATGAACCGTCTTGAACTGAAATGGTTGTGTTTCGGACTTCCGTTTGTCCTGCTATGGCTCATCTGGTTTATCATTGAAAGCTATCCTAAAGAAAACGGAGAAGCCTTTTTCATTGGAGGATGCATAGGATTTGTTGTAGGAGCCGTCATAGGTCTATTACATCTCATAAGTGTGCGCCGTAAATCTAAAGATGCCATCCGAAACATCGAGGAATACACAAAAGATGAATAAGACAGGCGGTGTGCCCTAATATGCCAATTATGGAGCTGCCTATTTTCCGTAAATTAGTTACTTCCATCCGTAATCCGTTTATCCATTATACAAGCAACGCTGTTTATCTTTGCCACTCAAAAAGCAAGATTATGGAACTGAACGATTTTATTGCATACGTTGAAACAGGAGCATTGCTCGAAAGCAAGGAAATACACCAATTCATGCATCAGATGGGAGATGAGGCAAGGCGCATCACTTTCCAATTGAACAGCAGTTATCACACACAGGAAGAAATACGTCAGTTGCTTTCACAACTGTTCGGCTATGAGGTGCCGGCATCGCTGAACGTGTTTCCACCCCTCTACAGCGACTTCGGGAAAAACATACATGTAGGTGAGAATGTGTTTATCAATGCATGTTGCCATTTTCAGGACCATGGCGGCGTATATATTGGTGACGGCTGCCAAATAGGACACAATGTTGTGTTTGCCACGCTGAACCATTGTGTGGAATCTGAGAAGAGAGGCATTACCTAGGGATATTCAGTAAATGTCCCCCAAAAGCAAGATGGCATATAAAGCGGATAGGATGCAATCACTTTATATG
>CALUKG010000200.1 GCA_944321155.1 uncultured Bacteroidales bacterium
TTGCAGTCCTCTTTATGTTGTCGGATTCTTATTTGAAGAATTCTTTTACTTTATCGTTGTGTACGATTTCTTCTTGAAATACGTAAGCTCCGGTTTTTGGTGATTTAACCATTTTAATCACCTTAGAATAGGAGCGTCCTGCTCCTTGTTGCAATGTAGCAACCGCTTTCTTTGCCATATCTTACTACTATTTAATTTCTTTGTGAACAGTAACTCTTTTCAGGATTGGGTTGTATTTCTTCAACTCCAAACGTTCCGGTGTGTTTTTGCGGTTTTTGGTTGTAACGTAACGTGATGTACCCGGCATACCGCTGTCTTTGTGCTCAGTGCACTCCAAGATAACTTGGACTCTTGCTTCTTTTGCTTTCTTTGCCATTGTAGTCTCCTCCTAAATTATACAAATAAATACCCTTTCTCGGCAGCCTGTTTAAGGGCAGCATCTAATCCGAGTTTGTTGATGGTGCGAAGACCTGCTGCTGAAATGTTCAGTGTAATCCAGCAGTCTTGTTCTACCCAATAAAATTTCTTGTGGAACAAGTTTACGTCAAAAGTACGTTTTGTACGTCTTTTAGAGTGTGAAACGTTGTTTCCTACCATGGCTCTCTTGCCGGTAATCTGACAAATCTTTGACATCTCTTTGATATGATTTTATGTTTATACTTCTATGCTAAAAACGGGATGCAAAAGTACGCTTTATTTTTCTTTCATGCAAGTTTTTGGTGAAAAATATTCGTTAAATGCGTGTTTTTCAGCGGAAATCCCCTGTTTTGGCTTGTTGTTTTTAGCCTCTAATATCCCTTTTAATTTGCTGAATAAGCATGAAGAATGCCGCTTGTGTGCTTCTGTTTATGTTCTGTTCGCGGAGCTTCCCGCACTGGAAAAGCTGACTGCAAGTGCCATTCGGACCGGAAACGGCTATCCAAATAGTGCCTACGGGTTTTTCTGCTGTGCCGCCATCAGGACCGGCAATGCCGGAGGTAGCAACGGCATAGTCGGTGTGGAGCAGAGTGCGTACTCCATCGGCCATTTGTTCCACTACTTCACGACTGACTGCACCATGTTGTTCTATGTCGTGCGGATTTACCTGAAGCACATTGGTTTTGGTTTCGTTGGCATAAGCCACTACGCTTCCCTTGAAATAGTTGGAACTGCCGGGGATGCTGGTAATGAGGTGGGCAATGTTGCCGCCTGTACAGCTTTCGGCTGTGGCTACAGTGGCTTGGCGTTGGGTGAGCAGTTTGCCCAGCAATGCTTCTAGCGCGATATCTTCATAGGCTACGATGGCTTCTCCGATAATGTCGGGCAATTGCTCTATGCGTTGCTGCATTTCTTCCTGCAGGCGGGCTTTGTCGTCGCCTGTTCCACTCAGACGCAGCTTGATAAGTCCGTTGTTGGGCAGATAGGCCAGATGCATGTGTGACGGCAGGGCGTTTTCCCAGTCGGTGAGGCGTATGGCCAATTGTGATTCGGGTATGCCATAAACCAGAGTGGTAAGATGGAGAATGTTGGCAGTCTTGAAATGGTCTTGTAGACGCGGAATTATGTGGTGCGTCATGTTGTGTTTCATTTCATAGGGAACGCCGGGCATGGACACAATCACTTTGTTGTCCTTTTCAAACCATGTAACGGGGGCTGTGCCCACTTCATTTTGAATCACCGTGCATGCTTTGGGCACCATTGCCTGTGCTGCAGTCAAGGGGTTCATGACGTTGGGACGGTTTTTGAACAGTTGTTCGATATTGTCATATACCGCCTGCGAAAACACGAGTTCGGTATTGAAATACTTGCAGAGCGTCTGTTTGGTGATGTCGTCCTTGGTGGGGCCAATGCCACCGGTCATGAGTACGACGTCAGCACGTGTGAGGGCATTGTCGATGGCTTGGGTAATGTGTTCGGCATTGTCCTTGACGGAGGTGATTTGCACGATGTCAAATCCCTGTTTGTTGAGTTCGACACCCATCCATGCGGAGTTGGTGTCAACTATCTGGCCGATGAGAATTTCATCGCCGATAGTGATGATTTCCACTTCAATTGTTTTCATTGCCGGTCGAGCTTGGTGGCTGGTTATTTGTTTTTACGCGCTTTTTTCAGTTCTTCAGCTGCTATTTCCAGTTGGTCGTACCATTCCTGGCCGAATTTGCGGATGAGCGGTTCCTTGAGGAACTTGTAAACGGGCAATTTGGCTTGCTTGCCGCATGTGCGGGCGCATTCGCATACTTTCCACTGATGATAGCCTACTCCTGTGAATTTGCTGTATTGCTGCAGACGGATGGGGTAGAGATGGCAGGAAATGGGTTTGTAGAAATCAATCTTGCCCTCTCTGTAGGCCTTTTCTATGGCGCATTTGCAGATGCCGTTTTCGTCGGTATAGGTAAATACGCATTCTGCACCGTTGACAATGGAAGTAACGGTGTCGCCCTCTTCGTCTATGTAGCAGACGCCCTGTTTCTCAATGACGGCTTTGGACTCGTCGGTAAGGTCGTCCCAAATGATGGGCAGGATGTTTTTGATGATGTCCACTTCCTCTTTTTCCAAAGGCGCTCCCGCGTCTCCCTCTATGCAACAGATTCCCTTGCAAGTGTTCAGGTCGCACAGAAATTGTTCTTCAATTACATCGAAACTGATGATGGTATCGTCTATTTGTAGCATTTTCTGATTGGATTTTGTGGTGCAAAAGTAGCGCAAGAAACCCACATCTACAAATGCTT
>CALUKG010000201.1 GCA_944321155.1 uncultured Bacteroidales bacterium
AACACCTTGATTGATGTGGCCAAGCTGACCCATGACACGGTGAAATTCTTTGCCTGTGAACCAGTGATGGCCATGCTTTCCTATTCCAATTTCGGTTCAGACAAGGAAGGAAGCCCTGCCAATGTGCATAAAGTGGTGGAAACGCTGCATGCTGAACGTCCAGACATGGTAGTAGACGGAGAGATGCAGGTGAATTTTGCCCTCAACAAAGAGTTGCGTGATGCCAAATTCCCGTTCAGCAAATTGAAAGGCCGCACCGTAAACACACTTATTTTCCCGAACCTCAGTTCAGCCAACACAGCCTATAAACTGCTGATGGAGATGGGTGTAGGCGAAGTAATCGGCCCTATTCAGATGGGATTGAACAAGCCTATCCATATTATGGACGTGGAAAGTTCCGTGCGTGATATTGTGAACATGACAGTTATTGCCGTGCTGGATGCCATGGTGGACGAGTTGAAAAGCATATCAGCCGGCTGTTCATTCTGCCAATATTAATAGTTAATAGCCTGAAATAGGACTAATACTAAAAATGGAGTTGTGTCGCTTATCGTTGACACAGCTCCATTTTTATTTGGTATCTTCCTAGTATCCCTCTATGATAACTTCACATCAGCATTTTGGTTAATAGCAGCCAAGAAGCGGGCAATGACTTCCGGTTTACCCGTGTGTTTGCCATCGTCCTCGCTCAATTTGCACGTGTCGTTATAGAAAGGCCATGCTTCGGTAATCTTTACCGCTGTGAGCTTTATTACAATATTCAACGGTACAACCCCTTCAAAATCGTTGGTGAAATGCGTGCCAATTCCAAAAGATGGCTGGCACCATTCCTGCGCATATTTCTGTATCTCAATGGCTCTGTCCGTATCGAGTGCATTGCTGAAAATAACCTGTTTGCTTTTAGGGTCAATTCCTAAAGAGCGGTATTTTTCCACTATTTTCTGCAACTGCTCCCGATTGTCGCCACTATCCACCCGCAGCCCCTTGAAAAGATTGGCGAAATCTTCCGAGAAATTCAGACTAAATATATCCCAACCGAATGTGTCATATAGATAAACTCCCAAAGCACCCCGGAAAGTCTGCCGCCAAGAGTTCATCGCTATGTGGTTAGCCATTTGCGGTCCGTACATACCCCCTATGGCCGAAACAAATTCATGTGCCATTGTGCCCACTGGCGTCAAATCATGCTTCATTGCCAAATAGACATTGCTTGTGCCCACAAACCGCCCGCTCCAGTCTTTTGCCAGGCTACAATCTTTCATAGCCTTGACAGCCGTATCTTCCGCTACAAAAGAAGCACGCCTCCGCGTTCCAAAATCACTGAAGCAGCAACCCGCATCCAACAGGCGTTCTGCCTTGTGATAGGTTTTCTGATAGAATGACGTATAATCTAAATTCGCACTCTGTCCGGTCATGTCGTAGTAAAGTTCAGATATAATAGCCAACAGTTTCACTTCCAAAAGAATAGTATCGGCCCAACTACCTTCTATGTCCACCTGCAGATGTCCCTGTTCATCTTGCCTTGCCGTTACCCATTCACGCTTAAATCGATAGCCTTTCAGATAATTGTAGAACCAATGCGGAATGAAGGCACACCTCCGCTTCATGAAATCTATCTCCTCGTCAGTGATGGCAAAGCTTTCGAGCATAATAATCTGTTCCGTCAGCCGGTCGGCAAACCCTTCCGGATAAACAAACCCGGCACGGTCGGTAAATGAATATTTGACACGGGCCCTCGGAAAATTGTCGATGACAGCACAGCACATCGTAAACTTGTACAGGTCGTCATCCGTAAAATGGGAAATTATCTGTTTCATTACTGTAACAATGTTTGTATAGTTTCTTTTAATGCTGTTCCGCCATCCAATGAAGGGGCATATACCTCCAACACATGGAACATCGATGCGCCATACAGGTTTACTCCATCTTTCAATGTATTGAGTACACATACGTCACCGGCTATGCCACACAAATCGATTCTCTCGATACCAGCCTCCTTCACCAATTGGGCAATACGTGCGGCTGAAATTGTGTTTTGGAACACGGAATATTCCTCACGGTCAGCACTCGTCCCTTTATGCACTATTTCCACCTTGTGGGATATTGGGTCGAGCACCTCCTTCAAGGGACTGTATATGGCAGCTCCCTCCGTCTCTTGCAGGCAATGCACCGGCCACTGGCCGCCATTTTCCTTGAAAGAACAATGCCTGGACGGATGCCAATCCTCGGTTACTACCAACCAATCATATTTCCCATTTTCTTCAGCAATGTAAGCTGCCAGCTTTTCCATAGCTTCCGAAGCATGGGGAACAGGCAATGTCCCTGTTACAAAATCCACCTGCGGATCGACAATCATCAGCATACGTTTCATATCGGTTCTTCTCTTTATTCATTTGAAAGTTGAAAGATACACAATTTTCCAGACATACCTCCCATATCTGTATTTTTTTTCATAGTTTTTCCATCACACACCTCCATTAAGAGCACAAAAACAAACCAGTTTTCACTTTGTTACCTTCTACAGTCCAAGAAAAAAGCAATCAGATATATGCTGAAATGCAAACACCTGACTGCCTTTTCAAACTAGACATATCTTACTTGGAAAGCGTATATTCTCCCGCCTTTTCCGTTACCACCTTTTGCAGTTCTGCAAGATTGGGTTCGTGGTCACACTC
>CALUKG010000202.1 GCA_944321155.1 uncultured Bacteroidales bacterium
GAAGCGTCTGCCAACTTTGCCCTGTAGTTCTCCGGAGTGCCAATGTCTGTGTTTTCCGTCCTTTCTCTCTTTCTGGTGCATCGTTTCCGGGTGTGACGGATGTAAAAAGAGCCGCCCGTATCTGACATAAACCTCAAAACCCCGAAAGTTTTTTATCTAACTTTCGGGGTTTTATTATGTCAAAAAATACAGTTATTTAAATCGTCTCCATTACATGGGACTATTGGAACAGGAAGATAGTTATAGATATATTCTTACGGCTTTTGGAAAATAATGAGAGATTCCTCATATCCCTCCATAATTTGTATTTGTGCGGCGGTCCTCCGGCATTACGCAAGAAGCCCAGCATTTGGCTAACGCTCATGTCAAATATGCAGCAATCATTGATATAGCCGCCCTACGGATCGGCAATTGCGAACGGGCAAGTAGTGATGCAATGGGAAGATCAAGGAAAAAGAAGCTGGAAGAAATGACTGAGCTGGAAAGGCTCCAGCAGGAAGTCAAAGGATTCAGGACCGAGGATGTACTGTTAAAAAAGTGAAGACTTTAGTAGAAGTAAGGGAAGCCAGTCTGCATGAGACTGGACGGAAGTTATCCAGGAGCTAAGGCTGGAACATAATCTTGATATCCTCTTCAAGAAAGCATGGATGACCCTTACGATGTTCAGAATGGTGTTTACAATAAGGCCTATACTGGAAGTGTATGTCCAGTATACTGACCGGAGGTGCACTATCAGCTTTTGAGATGCCAAAAGATGTTTGATGGCATTGAGTTGTCTTTATTTGATTCTAAATTCTGCACCCATAAACCACTTTTGGGAAGAACCACTGAAACCTACTTCCTTGATTACTTTATAAACTCCCGGCTTGTTGTCGTTGACAACTGGGCGAAGTCTGGCCTTAAAGTGGGATGTACCTCCTTGTTTCAATCCATGACCAAGGTCATTCCACACGCCGCCATCATAGAGAAATACCCAGCGATTTCCCTCTTTGCGTACGACATGGTATTGTTCTCCAAAAAACAAGATACCAGGATTATTATTGGTTAATTCTACCGATACGACTTCAGTACCTACCGGATAGACAGGCAGTTCGGTTCGCATGGTTACGTGTAAAGTGTCGGAAGATGCAGATTGGGTAAAAGGCACGTTATATTGTATTTCACCATGACTGACTGCCGAATAACTCACGACTTTTCTTCTGAACATTTCTTGAAAATGGGGGGTATTATTCATTAAGCCCACATAAATCGTATCGCCATCATCATTTTGAATCCAGGTAGAATGAATGTTTTGCGCTGTGGTATCGTTGGAGACCATTCTGTTTTTTCTCCAATAATTGTCAATTCGTTCACGAAGCCTTTTAACTCCTTTCTTATCAACCAACTCAAATTCCGCATAGGCGACTTTCGTTTCTCTATTGAAAGCCTTGTAAATACGATATTTGCCTGGTCGATTTGGGACTTCGGAAGTATAGAGTTCAATAGTCTGTTCATGGGTGGGGTTCTCTGGTACAAAAATCCATAATACACTGTTGATAATAGGATTGGTTGGCAAAGTCTCCCAAGTATTTCTCTGCTCGTCGAAATAGGCAAGGCTGTAGTTTTCTCCACATTCATATTCGTGATGGGAGAGATTGGTTATGATTACTTTTATTTTCGTTGTTGATAAGGGATAATAATCATATTCAGTCCGCATGGAAAGAGAATCAGGATTGATTGCTTTCCCCGTAGGAATATCACAAGGTATTGGCTTATTTATCTTATCTTCCTGTTCTTCTTGCTGATTGTTCGATAAAAGTTCTAAGGAATCATTCCTTTCGACTGTATTGATTATGGATGCATCTGAAGCACCCTCTTCTTTTTGTTTTGACTTGCTTGCACACCCCACTATGAATATACAAGTTAGAAATACAATCATCGTTTTCATTACATTAACGATTAAAGAGTGAAACGGCATGATTACAAAATAAACAAAAATATTTGATATTAGACGATTATATAACTACTTTAACTATGATTGAATCAAATTGAGGCTAAATGAGGCCGTCTCAAAATAGAATTGCAAAAGTGAAAATCTTATAGATTGAAACTTAGAAATAAAAAATCTCCTACTTTTAGTCCTGTAATTGAAGAAAACAAAGACTAAAGTAGGAGATTTTTATGTTGTAACTGATAGATTATAAGTAAGCCTATCTCAGCCTTTCATTTTGACACACCCTCCTGTCTAAAAGAGCCTCTTGATAATGTTAAACTGTCCAACTTTTCGGGTTCATGTATAAAACCCGTGTATGTTCCATGCTGTCAGATTTCAGAAGACCAGAAAACTCAGGATGCACAGGAGGATGGCCAGTGCCACGAGCAGGCAGGCTACACGGTAGAGGAACCTGAAGAATCCCCTGAAACAGATGATGGCCACGGCGGTCCATACAGGCGATATGCCGTGTGTATAGAGCCAGCTGAAAATGACGGCTGCCGTGACGGCCAGCGCGAGGGTTCTTGCCCATCTGCTGCCCGCTATCTTTTTGATGTGTTCTTTTGCTTTCATAATCTTCATGTTTTAGTGGGAATGCCATTCCCGTTTTCGGGGGCCTTCTTGCAGTCCGCCTCCACA
>CALUKG010000203.1 GCA_944321155.1 uncultured Bacteroidales bacterium
TGAATAGCCACTGCATAAAATCCGGATAATTGAATGCAGGATTCCAGCTTCCGTGATTACATCCGGGAAATTCAATGTATTCCACGTCTACTCCCAAGGATTTCAATGTTTTATATGCCTCACGGGAACCCGTTACAGGAACCACATCATCTGCATCACCATGGAAAATACGTACATGAATGTCATGTCCCTTCACCGCATTCAGTTTGGTTGGATTCACAGTTCCACAGATAGGTATTGCCGCTGCAAAAATTTCCGGATAACGGCTAATCATGTCATACGTTCCCATGGCTCCCATGGACAGACCAACAATATAAACACGTTTCTTGTCAACTTGCGGATTCTCCAGATATGTGTCAAGAAGTTCTTTCACAGCCTGAAAAATGAGTGGTTGTTCTTTCAATTGGGGCATTCTGACCGGGGAATACGAATCAGGACGGGCAGGATAAGCCCAGAAAGCCTTTTCGGGACATTGTGGAAAAAGGACAAAAGCGGGATATTTTTCACGATTGACTGGATTAAGGAACATCTGTCCACCATGGGTCAACTGTTTTTCATTGTCACTTCCCCTCTCACCAGCTCCATGCAGAAAAAGCACTAACGGATATTGCTGGCCCTCCTGCATGTTTTCAGGTACAATATAACGATAGTTCAAAGTATCTTTTTTGGAAGATACAAATTTCTCGGCCAAGTAAGTATCTTGCGCCGCCACAGCAAGGACAACAAACAAAAGTCCCAGATTTAAAATGACTCTTTTCATATTCAATTTTTTAATTGGTTAGTTTGATTAAGACAATCCATATATCAAAAAGTACTTTTCAGGCATTATTGGAGATTTTTCCTTCGCAAACATTTAGTCTAAGACAATCATCCAAACATTCCCTCCACTTTAATCACATGACAAGTCTAGGCAAAGATACCAAAGTAAACTTTGCCAAACAAATGAATGAGACAAAAGAAAAGTGATTTCCTAAAAAGTCAGATATGTGATATTTTTCAAGCGAAGGTCAATCGGCAGCTGAGAAGCACTAAAGAGCTTCAAAACAAGACTTTACAGCAATCAAACAGTCAAGTTGCTCATTCTCTCCCAATTGAGCCAAACTATTAATAGACCCCAGCATTGCAGCACCTCCGAAGTGCAATGAATGCAAATATCTTATTTTATCGGAAGTAATGCCACCCAAAGCAACAACCTTATTGTCAATTATCTTGTCTTCTGATGCTTGCCGTAAAATGGCATCATTAAATGCCGATGTATAACCTTGTTTGGAAACACTATCAAAAATAGGACTTAAAAACACATAATCACACTCATCCTTATAGCGTTTCACTTCCTCCAAAGAATGACACGAGCGGCTTAGATGTCCCTTATAACCGACAGGCATCAAGCTCCGACGGGCATTCAGATGTATCCCGCGTAATCCATAAGGTGCGACCAATTCAAAAAAATCATGTATCACAATGTGCGAGCGGTCTTCCGGAGAAAGTTCTGCCAGCAAACGCTCACACTTTTCTTTCGTTGCTAACGGCTTGCGCAAATGAACAATATCAACCCCACAAGCCAACAGACGATGAATAAACAAGGCCTCACCAGAAAAAAAATCAGGAGACGTTACTACTATCCAAAGCATCTTGTTTGCATTCATATCATATTCAAATACCCCTTTGGGCCTACATACAAAAAACAGAGTTATGAAGTTTCAGCCAAAGCCTCAACTTCATAACCCCTCATACATTATTTCAACTTTTCAATTATCAATTCAGCCACTTTCTTACCAGACATCAACATGCCACCGAAAATAGGTCCCATACGCGGAGTACCACTTACTGCTGATGCAGCCATACCGCAAACATACAAGCCTGGATAAATCTCTTTTGTGCCTTTGACAACTTCACTCTCTCCAGCAATTACATCCAATGAACGTTCACCAACAACATCGCCAGTTTCAGTAGCAAGACGTATTCCATTCTTGCGCGCTACGGTCTTGCACATCTCGCTGTCATGGCCCGTTCCATCAATAACGCACTTTGCCATAATATTCAACGGATCCACATGCATGCCTTCACGCAATACGGGTGTCCAGTTTACAACTACACCACTGACAACATTGTTTTTAAATACCACATCTTCCACAGAATAGCAATTGAATATTGTCGCACCAGCGTGAACTGCTTTATACAACAGGGCAGACGTACTCTCTACTGAGTCCATCACAAACAAATCTTCATCATAAGGCTCATAATTTATTTCAAAGTCCTTTACAATGTCGATAGCCTCTTTCTGTACTACAATCTGATTAAACATCATGGCACCACCCCACATGCCACCACCAGGAGACAATTTACGGTCGAATTGAGCCACTCTCAATCCTGCCTTCGCCAAATAATAGGCAGCTACAATACCAGAAGGACCTCCTCCCACAATGGCAACATCAAGGTCAAGATTACGTTCCAGCTTGCTAAAATAGGTACTGATTATACCTCTTGATACATTCTTTTCAATCATCTTTCTTTTATTTTAATT
>CALUKG010000204.1 GCA_944321155.1 uncultured Bacteroidales bacterium
AGAAGGATTGGGATGATTTTATCCTCTCATTATAAGTTGGTTAAGCTGTATTTGCGAAGTTTTTGCGCAATGCGGGACAGCCACAAATAGCAAATGCGTAATTTTTGCGTAACAAAATCGGAGGATATTTCGCGCCTTTTTGTTTCATTTGCAAAAACAAATTTCAGAAAACATATGAAGCAAGTTTATTTATTGATTATCGCATTACTCTTCCCGGTTTCTATGTGGGCAGATGACGTTACCATCCCATTATATGATACCTCTAAGGGAGGTACTGATGCTGCCGATCAAATCGCAGGCTCAAAAGATGAACGTTCTTTATCCTTTGCCCCCGAAGCATCGCATGACGGGCATACGGTGAGCGTCTATTCCTATGTTCCTATGGAAGAAATTCAGATTTCGGTGTTGGACGAAGTCGGGAACGTGGTGTATGAAGACACGGTGGCCGGAAATTGTTCCTTTACCTTAGGTAGTCAAGTGAAAGGAGAATTGACCTTGCTGCTGGAGACCGAAGACGTGGTTTACAAAGGGACTTTCTATTTGGAGTGATTTTTCTCTGTTATTTTCTCTATTGGAAAGGATGGGAGTTCTTATTTAGTTTTGAAAAAAACACCGAGATAACAATTGTATTATTAACCTTTAAAAATTAGAAACAATGAAAAAGCTGACAAAAATCAATTTGTTAAACCTTAGCCAGGCAGAATTGGCGAAGAGAGAATCTACCAACTTGAAAGGTGGTGCATTGGTTTGTTATTGCAAAGGTAATGCATATTGCGGATGTAAATATGCGGGGCCTAAAACTGACCCGGATGATAGTTTTCATGGAGGAAGTTCTACTGTAGATAATAGTAATGCTAATACCGACATGCTGATTACGGATGTAAATCATGATGCCGTTGTCAGGGGGTTGTAACAGGCTCTTTTTAGTATTAGACTTAACTTGTTTGTTCATTCCATCGAACAAGTTAAGTCTAATATGGTTAATATAGAAATTCCTAAGCAATAATTTTGTTTTGTTTTTTTATGAAGTTATTATTGTGTGCCATTTTTTCGTTTGTTTGTAGTGCATGTATGAATGGCGCAAAGCCTTCGGTGCATGAAGAAGAAGATGTGGTGACTTCGGAGTCGAAAGATACCATGTCTACAGTGGTGGCAAAAGATTTGGGTCCTTGGACGATAGACTTGAATAAATCTTACCCCAAAGTGGATGAAGTCGTATTGCAAGATATGGCCGAAGTGGATTACATCCCTATCGAAACCAATGACTCCATGTTATGGCGAGGATTGGATATTGAATATCTACAAAAGGATTTATTGATAGCCGCTAACGCTTATTCAGGCATTATGGTGTATGACGGGCAAGGAAAAGCCCTGCATTCATTCAACCGGAAGGGAAATGGACCTGAGGAATGGACAGGAATAAGTAGGGTCTGTTATGACCGGAAGGCTGATGACCTATTCATTCTGGACATGACAGCCTATCGTATTTTGGTATATGATCTGAAAGGAAATTTCAAGCGTTCTTTCCGTTTGCCTTATGCCGGAGCGCATTATTTAAGAGAATTGGTGGACTTCGGCCCGGATGAACTATTGGCTTATGTAGCGGATAATGAATTTGTCCGGTTGTCCAAAAAAGACGGAACCATTCTTGAGAAGAAAGATGTTCGCCAGGGAAAGGGCGATTTAAAACTGCGGATAGAATATCAGGACAATTACATGGCCACTATTTATACCGATGCACTTATACCGAGTGCGGAAGGCGGTTATCTGGCGGCGGCTTATACGTTGGATACACTGTACCGCATTACCCCCCAAAATGTTTGGGTACCCGTGGGGACAAGAAACCCGAAAGTGACGAAGACAGATCCGATGGAATTTGTACGCCCGTTATTTGACACGCCGCGCTACAGTTTCGTGTTCAGTGTCAAACGGATGTGGAACCGGGAGGCTGATACCGGTTTCCCAACCACGACGTATCGGATAGACAAGACGAACCATCAGATACATGAAGTTGAGAAAGTGACAGATGCCAATGCCGAAGGTTCCAATAGGCTCATCGATTTTTGTGAAGGTGAGAACGTGTGGGTGTCTGTTTATTATCCCGAGGCCTTGCTGGATGCGTTGGAAAAAGGCAGGTTGAAAGGAAAACTGAAGGAAATTGCCGCAAAATTGCATCCGGAGGATAATCCGGTAGTCATGGTGTGCAGGTTTAAGTAAAAGGACATGATGGGCTTTATCTGTTAGAAAGTCTGAAGTGTCTGTTTTGTATGTTTCATACTAAAATGATTTGTTGTGTTTAAGTAAGTGCACAGAATTAACTTATACCATGGCACACAGATGACACAGATTAAAACAAGATGCCCACAGGTGATATGAAAAAATAATCTGTGAAAATCAGTCCCATCTGTGGTATCTGTGTGCTATAAGATAATTTTGATTAGTTACTTAATGATAATTGTTTTACCATTAAGCCTAATAATGTGGCTATACCAAAACTCAATAAAGTTCCACCTAATACATATT
>CALUKG010000205.1 GCA_944321155.1 uncultured Bacteroidales bacterium
GCTACCATTAATGGTAAATTGGTATTTTTTCATGAGTTGATTTATCTGACTAAATTGTTAATTCCGTAAATTTTTGAACTCCAAGGAGAATAACGTCTTTCCACTTTCTTGATAGTGATTACGTGGCTTTCTTCGTCATGAACCTCCTCATAAGCTAAATATAGCGCCATCGCTATGGCAGCACTTTCATCGGCTGAAATATGGCGGTCTTCCGTTTCTTCTGACGGACAAGCAGGACATGCAGCTGCTTCTCCTTTTGTCTGCTTGGGCACTTTTACCGTTGGTGCCATCACCTTGCCAAACAATGTGATAATGACTATCAATAATATCAATACCACAAAAACCAGCAGAAAGCCAACCACGGTAACAATAAGTGCGTTAGTCCAATTTATTGCTAATATCATCATATATATACAATCAGTTTATGTTTCCGGGAATGTTTATTCCCGGAAACGGGATTCCTTATAATGGTATATTTGAATGTTTCTTTAGCGGATTGGTCAAACGTTTAGTTTGCAATGCCTGGAACGCACGAATTACACGGAAACGCGTATTACGAGGTTCAATCACATCATCAATATAGCCATATGAAGCAGCTTGATAAGGATTAGCAAACTTATTCTGATATTCCGCGGTCTTTTCTGCAATGAATTTTGCCTTTTCTTCAGGATCAGTAATATCCTTAATGGCTC
Organism: uncultured Bacteroidales bacterium; assembly: GCA_944321155.1. Lineage (GTDB taxonomy): Bacteria > Bacteroidota > Bacteroidia > Bacteroidales > Paludibacteraceae > Gallipaludibacter. Next base: position 693 of record CALUKG010000205.1, read on the forward strand.
TACCTTCCAATATTTCAATAGCTCCAGCAGCACCCATAACAGCAATTTCTGCTGTTGGCCATGCATAGTTGAAGTCGCCACGTAATTGCTTACAGCTCATCACATCATGTGCTCCACCATAAGATTTACGCAAAGTAACAGTTACTTTAGGTACAGTAGCCTCACCATATGCAAACATAAGTTTTGCTCCATGTGAAATAATTCCAGCATATTCCTGACCAGATCCTGGCAAGAAGCCTGGCACATCCACCAAAGTAAGAATAGGAATATTGAATGCGTCACAGAAACGAACGAAGCGTGCAGCCTTACGTGATGCATCACAATCCAAAACTCCAGCAAGGAATGCTGGCTGGTTAGCAATAATACCTGTTGAAACTCCATTGAAACGAGCGAAACCAACTATGATATTTCTTGCATATCCTGCATGTACCTCCAAGAAATGACCTTCATCGACAATGCCTGCAATTACTTGCTTCATATCATAAGGCATATTAGGATTATCTGGAATAATCTCATTCAATGCATCTTCCATACGATCGATAGGATCATTGCATGGTTCAATTGGAGCTTCCTCCATGTTGTTTTGTGGAAGGAAGGAAACCAATTCACGGATAAGGGCAATGCCAGACTGTTCGTCATCAACACGGAAATGAGATACGCCAGATTTGCTGTTATGCATGGCTGCACCACCCAAAGCTTCTGTTGTGATATCTTCACCTGTTACGGATTTAACCACCTTCGGACCTGTCACAAACATATAGCTGTTCTGCTCGGTCATCAAAATAAAGTCTGTCAACGCAGGAGAATATACTGCACCACCAGCACAAGGTCCGAATATAGCTGAAATTTGTGGAATCACACCTGAAGCAAGAATGTTTCTTTCAAAAATCTCTGCATATCCAGCCAAAGAAGTAACACCTTCTTGAATACGCGCACCACCTGAGTCGTTAATGCCAATTACAGGAGCACCCACTTTCATGGCCATATCCATTGTCTTGCATATTTTTTGCGCCATGGTCTCAGAAAGAGAACCGCCAAATACGGTAAAATCCTGGGCAAATACATATACAACACGTCCGTCGATGGTTCCGTGACCCGTCACAACACCATCACCCATATATTTTTCTTTCTCCAAACCGAAGTTTGTACAACGGTGTGTTACAAACATATCAAGTTCTTCGAAACTTCCTTCGTCAAGCAACATCTGAATGCGCTCTCTTGCCGTAAATTTTCCTTTACTGTGTTGAGAGTCAATACGTTTCTCACCGCCACCCAATTTGGCGATTCTACGTTTTTCAATAAGGTCCGCAACCTTTGAGATATTATTCATGGTTTTATAAAAATGTATTTAGTATAAATTTTGATTCTATTTGTTTGGGTCTTCGCAAAGCTCTGTCAACACACCATGAGTTGATTTCGGATGAAGGAATGCAATATTTAATCCCTCAGCACCTTTACGTGGTTGCTTGTCAATTAGTTGGATACCCATTTCTGCTGCTTCATCCAACTGACCCTGCAGGCCCTCTACCGCAAATGCCACATGATGAACACCGCCACGACCGCCATTCTTTTCGATAAATTTGGCAATAGGACTTTCTGGGCTGGTTGGCTCCAAAAGTTCAATCTTTGTTTGGCCAATCTTGAAGAAAGCGGTTTTCACTTTCTGATCAGCTACTTCTTCGATTGAATAGCACTTTGTTCCTAACAACTTTTCATAAAAAGGAATAACTTCTTCCAATTTGTTTACGGCAATGCCTAAATGTTCAATGTGAGTTGGTTTCATAATGGTATACTAAATATAAGATGTTTATAACTTAGTGATTA